>NZ_JAUYOJ010000088.1 GCF_030697925.1 Phenylobacterium sp.
CGAACCGAGCCACGCGATCCCGAAGATCCAGAGAATACGGCCGACCCATCCAAGCTGGCCTCCTGCCCAGCCTGGACCTTGAATCATGATCCGCAGATATCCGGAATCCCGATTCAGCTAAGAGCGGTCACGCTCTAGCGCCCCTCAAGGCAGTCATCTCGGAAGCCGCGCAACGACGGCGCCCCATTCCGCCGCCACGGCGCGTATGGGTCCCGGCTCTCGGCTTCGCTGCAGCCGGGATGACACCTCGGATTTGCTACGCCGACGGTTTGACAAACCTCAGGGTCATCCGGTCGCTCTCGCCGATGGCGTCGTATTTCGCGCGGTCGAAGGCCGGGTCCTCGGGCTCGCCGCGCGGCGCGGTCAGGCGCACGGGCGGCAGGGTCCAGACCCCGAAGGGATGGTCGTGGGTGTCCTTTGGGTTGGCGTTGATCTCGCTGGCCTTGTCCAGGGCGAAGCCGGCCTCCTCGGCCAGACGCACCGCATAGGCCTGGTCGACATAGCCGTCGGCGGCGAGGGCATCCTGCACCCCGCCGGGCGCGGCGCGGTGCTCCTCGACGCCGAGGACGCCGCCGGGCTTCAGCGCGGCGAAGGCGCCGCGGAACGCCTTCTCGACGATGCCCGCCGCCATCCAGTTGTGCAGGTTGCGCAGGAACAGCACCAGGTCGGCGGTCCCGGCCGGCGCCACCGGGCCGCTGGTCGCCCCGAAGGCGGTGATCTCCACCGCGCCATAGAGCTTGCGGTTGGCCTCCAGCTTGCGCCGGAAGGCCTCGACCGTCTCGGTCGCCGCCGCGTCGGCGGGCTCGAGATTGGCGGCGATCAGCTTGCCGTTGTTGGCCGCCAGATAGGGGGCGACGATATCGGTGTACCAGCCGGCGCCGGGCCAGAACTCCACCACCGTCTGGCCGGGCTTCAGACCCCAGAATTCCAGACTTTCGACGGGATGGCGCCAGGGATCGCGGGCCTTGTCGGCGGCGGTGCGCCAGCCTCCGGCCACCGCGTCCTGCAGGGTCATGGCGCCCTTAACAGGCGCTGCCGGGGTCTCAGCCTTACGACCGCACGAGGCCAGGGCGAGCCCGCTCAACAGGGCGTTTCGGCGCGAAAGCAGGGCCGCTGAAATCAAGGAATACGCCCCATCCGAGGAACCACCGTCCGGGTTAGACTGACCCGAGACGGTGGTCAAAGCGTGGCTACTTCTTCACGAAGCGCAGGGTCATCCGGTCGCTCTCGCCGATGGCGTCGTATCTCGCGCGGTCGAAGGCGGGGTCCTGGCTGCGCCCGCCCTGCACGGTCCAGCGCGACGGCGGCAGGGTCCAGACGCCGAAGGGGTGGTCCTTGGTGTCCTTGGGATTGGCGTTGACCTCGGACTTGGCGGCCAGCTTGAAGCCGGCCTTCTCGGCGGCGGCGATCACATTGGCCGTGGAGACATAGCCGTCGCGGGCGTCGGCGATCTGGTCGCGGGTCGGATCGGCGCGGTGCTCCTCGACGGCCAGCACGCCGCCCTTCTTCAGGACCGTCGCGAAGTCCTTCATCGACTTGTCGACCATGCCCTCGGTCCACATCCAGTTGTGGATGTTGCGCGCGGTGATGACCATGTCGGCCGAGCCCGGCGCGCCGAGCGGGCCGGACACCGCGCCGAAGCCCACATAGGAGATCTTCCCGAACTTGGCCTCGTCGGCGTACTTGGCCTCGAAGTCGGCGCGGGCCTTGCGGCCGGCGTCGGTCATCTTCGGATTGGCGAGGTCGCCCACCCCGGCCACGTAGGTCCCACCGGTGGCCTTGGCGTAGGGGCCGAGGATCTCGGTCCAGTAGCCGGAGCCCGGCGAGATCTCGATGATCGTCTGCTTGGGCTTCACGCCCCAGAAGGCCAGGGTCTCGTAGGGATGGCGCGCGGCGTCACGCGCGACATGGGTTTCGCCGCGCTGGGCGCCGGCGACGGCGGCCTTCAGCGCCTTGTCCTCGGCCGCCGCGGCGGGTTGGGAAAGCGCGATCAGCGCGCCGGCGGCGAGCAGGACAAATCGACGGGTGGACATCTTTCGAGCGCCTCGGCTGTTTGCGGATTGGGCGCTAACCTAGGGCGCATCGCGATCCTGGCAAGGCGTCTTGCAAGGTGTCTGGCGAGGCGCCCCTTGAACCAGAATTCAGCCCTCCCACCTAAGCACTCGAAGGCGCTGGACATCCGGGCCTTCCGGGCAATGCACGAGGCCAACCTGGCTCGCGCGCCGTCCGATCACGTCGCAACCTTGCTTATTGAAGAAGGCTCAACATGCGTACTATCGACTTCTCCCCGCTCTACCGTTCGGTCGTCGGTTTCGACCGCCTGGCCGACCTGCTGGAAACCGCCCGCGTCGACGCGGCCGCCGGTTATCCGCCCTACAATATCGAGCGCACCGACGAAAACGCCTACCGCGTCGAGATCGCGGTCGCCGGCTTCCGTCCGGAAGAACTGAACATCGAGGTCAAGGAAAACCTCCTGACCGTCCAGGGCCGCAAGGCCGCCAACGACGACCAGCGCAAGTACCTCCACCGCGGCCTGGCC
>NZ_JAUYOJ010000090.1 GCF_030697925.1 Phenylobacterium sp.
CCTCAGAAAGGCCGCCGAACGATCCGTCGACGCCCTCTGGAACCGCATCGGCCAGATCCTCGACCAGTTCACACCAGAGATCTGCGCCAACTACTTCAAGGCCGCAGGATATGCGTCAACATGATCGGGAAACGCTCTAGGCGCCTGCGGCGCCCGGAGCCCCTGCGGGTCTCCGCCCTTCGGGTGACGATCCCTCACGCGCGGTTGCGGGCGTGGGTTGGGCCTCCGCTTTGCGGCGGGGCGGGCGGGTGGATCGTTCAGGCCGACCCGGCGCTGCGCGCCGGACGGAGCGCCCGCCGAGCGGGCGCAACGCCCCCACACAACGCTCTCCAATCCTGTCACGTCACCCAGGACGTCAACGGCCTGGCGGCCGTTCCCCTGCGCGGCGCTGGCGCTCCGCTCCGGTGACTTCCCGGGGCCCGACGCGAGCAGGAGGGAGGTCGTTGCGCATGGGGCGCATCGGCATCTTCTTTTCAGGAGCAGCGACCATGACCTTTTCCCGTCATGCCTTCTCATCCTCGGACACGGCTTTCGACGTGCAGGCCTCGGCGCTGGAGGACCCGCGTCCGCATCCCACCGAGGAGGCGCTCGTCCAGTTCGGCCGGGCGGTGATGACCGAGTTGCTGGACGTCCTGGGCGACACCGCCCTGGAGGAGGTGCAGGCGATCCTGGCCGAGAGCCTGATCGGCGCCTTCCACTCGGCGGCCGGTCGGATCGAGCGGGACGGGGACCGGGCGCGCGATCGCATGCGGTCCCTGGAGCGCGACTTCGACGGGTCGGAGCTGGCCGACAGCGAACTGCAGGCGGCGACCCTGGCGACCCGGGCCTCGGAGGTTGCGCGGATGGCCGCCGAGCTGATCCGCGATGCGGCGGCCGAGCTCTACACGACGGCGACGGGGGAGGTCTGGACGGCCTGGCGGGGAAGCCGGCGCGGGACGGTGCTGACGGCGGCCCAGCTGGAGGCCAGGCAGGCGCTGAAGTCGATCCAGGCGAGGAAGACGTCGGACAACGATCCGGGCGGACCGGTGGTGGCCTTCCGGGCCGCGCCCTTCGCCAACACCGAGGCCGATGCGCACCGGATCTTCGATGCGCTGAACTGGGCGAAGTCCGAGTGGCCGGGAATGGCCTTGGCGACCACCGGAGCCAAGGGCGCGGAGAAGCTGGCGATTCAGTGGGCCCGGCAGAAGGGGGTGACGCTGGTGCTGGCGCGGGCGGACTTCGAGCGGCACGCCAAGGCCGCGCCGTTCCGGGCAAACGACGAACTGATGGCGCTGGAGCCGGTCTGCTGCCTGACCCTGGCCCAGTCGCTGAATGCGGAGCGGGCGAGTGGAAGCCATCCGTTCGGGCCGGCCCTGAACCTCGGTCAGCAAGCCCAGAACAGCGGCGTGCGGCACGTGCCGATCCGCGGCAAGGCCGGTTGAGGTCCGCGCATCGCCGAAGTGCGTAGCCCGCTCGGCCCACTCCGGCCGGGCGGGTTTCTTCGTGTTGGTGGGTGGGTAGGGGGCTCGGCGACTCGTGTGTTGCTAGGCGTTGATGGGATTAGAATCGGCTTGTAACGGATTGATTGTGATGGCGAAAACGGTGGGAACTGTGGCGTAGGGCAAGGTAAAAGGAGGTTCTCGGCGTCGCTGTTTGTCCTACGATCTCGGGGGCGTTGCGACGGCGACAGCCGACGATGGCGACTTGCAGAAAGTCATGTCGGTCGGGTCGCAGTACTTGTCCAGGAGGTCGGTCGGATGATGGTCCGGGACATGATCGAAAGCCGGTTCGAGGCTCACGAGGCCGATGGAGCGGAGGCGGCCTGGTTGAGCCTGCCGCAGTCAGTGAGAGCAGATCGCGCCGATGTGCGGACGGGGCTGTTCCGGCGGCTGGCGGCCTCGCGGCATTTCGCGCTCGGGGACAGATCAGGGGTGCTCAGCGCGGCGCAGCGGCGTTCAGGCCGGGCCTTCCGGTTGGACGTGCGCCAGCGGGTGGTGGTCAAGGCGCTGGTGTCGCGTCATGTCGGGGCCGGCGTCGCACGCGGCGCGGCCCTGGGGCGTCACGTCTCCTATCTGGGTCGCCATTGGGCGGGATCGGAGGGGGCGCGTCCGGAGTTCTTTGACCGGAACGACGACGCCGTGGATGCGGCGGATCGGACGCGCGACTGGACCGGGGATCGACATCATTTCCGTTTCATCATCTCGCCGGAACATGGCGACCGCATCGCCGACCTGCGGGACTATGTCCGCGAGGTGATGGGTCGGGTGGCGGCGGATCTAGGGGAGCCGGAATTGAGCTGGATCGGGACCTGTCACTTCGACACCGACCAGCCACATGCCCATGTGCTGGTGCGGGGGAAGCGGGCGGACGGGCGCGACCTGGTCATCCCCCGCGATTACATCGGCTACGGTTTCCGGGCGCGGGCCCGGGAGGCGGCGCAGTCGCGGCTCGGGGACCTGTCGCGCGCTGACGCCGAGCGGCGGATCTGGCGGGATACGGAGGCCGACCGGTTCACAGGGCTGGACCGGCGGCTTCTGGCAGCCATGGGTTCGGACGGACTGGTCAACGGCGGGGCTGGGCGCAGCGACGCCTGGTCGGCGCTCATCCGCGGCCGGCTGCGGCATCTGGAACGTCTGGGATTGGCCGAACGGGTGGGCCGCCAGTACCGTTTGCGGGATGACCTCGGGCCGACCCTGCACGCGCTTCAGGGCCGCAAGGACATCATCCGCACCCTCAACCAACGACGCCTGGAGGGTGCGCGCGAGGTAAGGGTGCTTGGGAACGAGAGCGTCCGGGGCCGCGTGGTCCGTAGCGGCGCCCATGACGAATTGGGAGCCTCGCCGTTCGTTGTGATACGGGATCGGGAGGGGATCGAGCACTATGCCCGTCTGAGCCTGGGCAAGGTCCTTCCGGAAGTCGGCGCGGCGCTCATCTTGTCGCCCGGTGAGCGTGGCGCCACGGCGCTAACGGCCGGCCGAGGCGGACCTGAGCAAACGCGGTGAAACGGGTGGAGACCGTACGAATTCTCGAAACCCAGTCGAAGAAAATCTGCGACCTATGTGTGACCTGGGGTGGCGATCTAAGCTTTCGGTTAATAGGAAAATGATCAAAATCAATCCGTTATGGAAAGTGCGCGGCGGCTCCAAACATCATGGCCAAGATGGTATTGGGGCTGTAGCGGGGATCGGTAGCCAGCCACGACCGACGGTCCTCGCCTGCGCTGACCGGGAGAGCCGCCATGGCCGTTGATGTGAAGATGCGTCCGCCCGCTCCGGCCGACTCGGCCCGCATGCTCGCCTGGCGCAACCTGCCGGAGATCCGGCGCTGGATGTACACCGACCATGTCATCTCCCAGGAGGAGCATGACCGATGGTTCGCCGGCGCCCTGGCCGACCCCTCACGGCGCTATTGGATCATCGAGCTGGACGGCCTTGCGGTCGGCCTGGCCAATCTCGCCGACTACTCACCGGCCCACCGCCGTACCGCCTGGGCCTACTACCTGGCCGACCCGTCGGTTCGGGGGAGGGGCCTCGGCGCCTATGTCGAGTACTTCGTCATCGAGCATGTCTTCGGCGAGCTGGGCCTGAACAAGCTCTGCTGCGAGGTGCTGATCGACAACGAGGCGGTCTGGAAGATGCACGAGGCCTTCGGGTTCGCGCGCGAGGCCCTGTTCCGCGAACATGTCTGGAAGGACGGCAAGGCGACGGATGTGGTGGCGCTCGGCCTGCTGGCCAGCGACTGGTCGACGATCCGAGAGGCGAGCCGGCAGCGGCTGGCGGCGCGCGGCTTCCCAGTCTAGGAGCGCGGCTTAGGCGGCGGTTAACCGTATATGGGCGAAGCATCTCCCGATCCTCGCCCGCCCCGGAGTCAGGCCATGCCGCGCCCGTCCGCGCCCAGCGCAACATCGCCCGCGGCGCTCGGGGTCGGCGCCGCGCCGACCCCCGCCCGGCTGGCCGCGGGCGCGGTGGGAGATTCGGGTTCGCGGGATGCGCTGGCCAAACTGTCGCTCGCCGTCGAGGAGCTGAAGGCGCTCAAGGTCCAGCCGATGCTGCATCAGGCCGTGGCGGCCCTGAACGGCGGCGACGCCAAGGCCGGCGCGGAATGGGCGATCAAGGCGCTGGAGCAGGACGAGCGGAACGGCTTCGGCTGGTACCTGCTGGCCATCGCTCGCGAGAAG
Organism: Phenylobacterium sp.; assembly: GCF_030697925.1. GTDB lineage: Bacteria > Pseudomonadota > Alphaproteobacteria > Caulobacterales > Caulobacteraceae > Phenylobacterium. The sequence goes on from NZ_JAUYOJ010000090.1 coordinate 4,157, forward strand.
GCCGGCGACTTCGCGGGCTCGATCACCTGCTACGAGTCGGCGCTGGCCCTGCTGCCCGACCATGCCGAGATCGCCAACAACCTGGGACGCCTGGCCTATCGCATGGGCCAGAAGCCGGTGGCCGAGAAGCTGTTCCGCCATCACCTGGCGCGGTTCCCGGACGATCACGAGGGGGCCAACAACCTGGCCTGCGTGCTGCGTGACCAACAGCGCTACGACGACGCCATCGAGCTCCTGAAGTCGGCCATCGGCCGGGCGCAGGACCAGCCGCTGCTGTGGAACACGCTCGGCAGCACGCTGGCCGAACAGGGCGACCCGGCCACCGCCCAGATCTTCTTCGACGAGGCCCTGCGGCTGGACCCGGCCTTCGCCAAGGCCCGCTACAATCGCGGCAATGTCCGGCTGTTCCAGGGCGACACGGCCGGGGCCCTGGAGGATTGCGAGCAGGCGATGACCGCGCCCATGCCGCTCGACGAACAGCTGATGATGCGGCTGGCCCGCTCGACGATCCTGCTGGACCTGGGCCGGGTGGGCGAGGGCTGGGACGACTACGAGGCCCGCCTCCATCCGAGCTTCGCCGACGTCACCGTGGTGATGGTCGAGCGCCCGCGCTGGAGCCCGAGCGCTGATCTGGCCGGCAAGTCGATGTTGATCGTCGGCGAACAGGGCCTGGGCGACGAGGTCATGTTCTCCAACATCGTGCCCGACGTCATCGAGGCCCTGGGGCCCGAGGGCCGGCTGACCCTGGCCGTCGAACCGCGCCTCGTGCCGCTGTTCCAGCGCAGCTTCCCGAGCGCCCATGTGGGCGCCCACGCGACCTATCAGGCCGAAGGGCGCACCTATCGCCTGGCGCCGTTCCTGGATGAGGCGGCGATGGCGCGGATCGACCTGTGGACCCCGATCGGTTCGCTGCTGCGCCAGTTCCGCCGCGAGGTGGCCGCCTATCCGAGCCGTCCGCGGTTCCTGGACGCCGATCCGGCGCGCCTGGCCCATTGGCGCAAGGTTCTGGACGCCGCCCCGGCCGGCCGCAAGGTGGGGCTGTTGTGGAAGAGCGGCAGCACGCTGGGCGCCCGGCACCGCTACTATTCGAGCTTCGAGCAATGGGCGCCGGTGCTGGCGGCCCAGGGGATCACCTTCGTCAACCTGCAGTACGGCGAGGTCGAGGCCGAACTGGAGCAAGCCCGTCGCGAGCTGGGCGTGGAGATCTGGAACCCGCCGGGCATAGACCTGAAGCAGGACCTGGACGACGTGGCGGCGCTCTCCTGCGCGCTCGACCTGGTGATCGGTTTCGCCAACGCCACCTCCAACATCGCCGCGGCCTGCGGGGCGCCTTCCTGGCTGATCTCGACGCCCGCCGCCTGGGCGCGGCTGGGGACCGACCGCTATCCCTGGTATCCGCAGATGCGGGTCTTCATCCCGGAAACCTTGGGCGATTGGGATCCGGTGATGGACGAGGTCGGCGAGGCCATGGCGGCGTTCGGCCAAGCCTGATCGCGGGCAGGTAGGAGCGTCCCATGATCGCGGCGATAGTGCAGGCGCGGATGAGCTCGACGAGGCTGCCCGGCAAGGTCTTGGCCGACCTGGCCGGCGCCCCGATGATCGGGCGTCAGATCGAGCGCCTGAACCGGGCGCGGGCCATCGACCGCCTCATCGTCGCCACCTCCGACGACCCGTCGGATGACGGGCTGGCGGCCTATCTGACCGGGGCTGGGGTCGAGATGTTTCGGGGCTCGCTGCAGGACGTGCTGGGGCGTTTCGCCGGCGCGGCGGCGTCGCTGGATGAGGACGACCTCGTCGTCCGCCTGACGGCCGACTGTCCGCTGACCGACCCCGAGCTGATCGACGCCATGATCGGCAAGCAGCTCGCCACGCACGCCGACTATACCGCCACGACCCTGCCGACGCGCACCTATCCCAAGGGCCTGGACGCCGAGGTGATGAGCGTTGGGGCGCTGCGCCTGGCGGCCGCCGAAGCGGTCGACCCCTATGAGCGCGAGCACGTCACGCCCTTCATCTATCGCCGGCCCGACCGCTTCACGCTGGGCGGGGTGTCGCAAGGCCGGGACGAAGGCGAGGTCCGCTGGACGGTCGATCGCCCCGACGACCTGGATTTTGTCCGCGCCGTCTATGAGGCCCTCTATCGCGAGGGCGAGCATTTCACCTCGGACGACATCCGACGCTTGGTACGAGGGCGACCGGATCTGGTCCGGTTAGGCGGCGATCCCCGCGTCTAGGCACGCTCGGCCAAGCCGGGGGGCCGCCGGCGGTCAGAGGGTCAGGTCGATGGTCTTTCCGCCGCGGATCTCGACGCGGCGCATGATGGCCATGTCGGCGCCGACGCCGGGCGGCGACGGCTTGGCGACCGTGATCGCATACCACGCGCCATCGGGAAGGCCGTTGAAGGCGAAGCGCCCCGAGGCGTCGCAGGCGGCGCGCTTGATGAAGGCCGAATAGTCCGCGCTGCGGCCCGGCGGCGTGCGACCGCGGACCTCGGCGGCGGGGAGGGCCGCGCGCCTGGGCGACGCATAGAGAATGGTCATCCGGCGACGGGTCCAGGGTGTTTCGGGCGTGAGCACCACGCCCGCGCCGGTGCAACCATAAGGCTTGCCGCCGCCGCGGAAGGTCAGTCGGCCCTCGATGCGGCCCTTTCCCGGCGCCTGGGACCAGGTGAAGTCGGAGGTCCGGAACTCCTCGGTGACGACCGCAGGACCCTTCGACCCGGCCGGCTTCGGCGGCTGGTCGGTGGCGCAGGCCTGCAAGAGCAGCAGCCCAGCGGCGGCGCCGGCGAGGCGCGCCACACCCACGGGTTGGGAGCTAGACCCCAGGGTTGTATCAACGAAGTCAGTCATTTGCGTTGCCCTTAGAAATTCCGGGAACTGGACAAGCATTCCCCCCAACATATCCGCCAGGATGGCTATGTTTGAACATATTAAGAAACAAAGAGTCACAATACCGCGAGGTGCTGTCACCGGTGGAGTAGTATTCAGTCATGAAGGATTGAAGCAAGCCCATATATTATGCAGTCTGGTCGCCGCGACGGGACTCAACCTTTCTTCCCTGTGCTGGGTGGGTGGGTTGGCTAAGAGGCGAGGCCGAGGCGCCGATGGCACGCGGCGTATGAGGGGCGAGCGCAGGTGTCGGACGTGACCATGATCCAGCTCGCGTTTGCGGGCCATAATCGCGCCAACGACCTCGGCCACCACGAGCCCATCACCGAGGGCCTGGACGCGGCGTTCCGGCTCATCCGCGAAGCCGGCGTGGAGCACGCCCGCCTGCTCACGGGCCTCGCGCCCGGCGCCGACGAGCTTGCCGCCGGGGCCTGGCGCCTCGCCCAGCTCGGGCCGATCCACGCGGTGTTCCCGTTCCTCGACGATCCGTCCGGCAAGGCCACCGAGCTGCGCGGGGTCCCGTCGGCCACCTGGCTGGACGGGGCGGCGGCCGAGGCCCTGGGCCGCAATCCCCACCTGAAGCAGACCCGGCTGGTGGTGGAGGCCGCCGACCTGCTGGTGGTGGTGTGGACGGGAGAGCGGGCGCGGGGGGCGGGCGGGACCGCCGATGCGGTCCGCTGCGCCCTGGAGACCGGGCTGTCGGTCCTGTGGGTGAAGCCGTCGGATTCGCCTCGCCTGCGCCTGATCAGGCCCGAGAAGCTGCCGTCCGACTTCGATTTCCTCGAGTTCCAGGAAGGGCTGCAGGCTGGCAACCTCTCCCATGTCGAGGAGGCCACCGAGGCGAATGTCCGCGAGGTTCTCAACCTCGAAGCCCTCGCCGCCGCCGAGGCCGCCGCCGCCCTGGACGAGGAGGCGCAAGCCACTGGCGACAAGAGCGACGCGAGGCTCGACGCCTGGCTGCACGGATGGCTCTGGAAGACCTATGGCGCGTTTCGGACACTCATGGGCGGCCGGGTCTCGGGCCTGGCCGCGGCGCACCCGGTTCCTGAAGACCTCGCCGAGCAGGCCGGCTTCCAGCTGTTGACCGCGGCATATATGAGCGCCGACCAGCACGCCAACCGGCTGTCGGCGGTACATCGTTCCGAGCAAATCCTGCTGCTGCTAGCGATGGTCACGGCCGCGATCGTCGGATCCGCATGGACGATCTGGCCCGGGTTCAAGACCACCGCCGTCTTCATCGAGCTCATGCTGGGCTTGGCCGCGCTCTGGGTCTGGTCCAGCGCGGCGCGGGCGCGGCAACACGAGCGCTGGGGTGAGGAGCGCCACCTGGCCGAGCAACTTCGGCTCATCCGCGCCTGCTGGCCGCTGGGCGTCAGCCTGGTCAGCACCCGCACCCCGCCCATCGTGCGCCAGGCCCTGGAGCCGGAGCAGGCGATCCTGCGCAAGGCGGGTCTGCCGCATGGCAGGTTCGATGAGGCCCGGGTGGCGAGTTGGGGTCACTGGGCCTTGAGCGAGCTGGTCGAGGGGCAGGCCGCCTATCACCTGGCGGTCAGCAAGCGGGAGGGGCGGATCGCCCATAGGATCCATGCGGCGGAGAACGCCGCCTTCGTGTTCCTCCTGGCGCTGTTCGCCAGCTATCTGCTGGCCCACGCCCTGTCCCACCCGCTGGACCTGCATGTCCCCCATTGGATCAGCGGGGTGGTCGCGATGGCGGGAACGGTCGTCCCGGCGTTCGCCGCGGCGACCATGGCGCTCGAGGCAAAGCTGGAATTCAAGGAGCAGAGCGCGCGGAGCGAGCGCATCGGCGAGCGGCTGGAAGGCCTGGCCGCGCAACTCGGGCCAAACCCTTCGCTGGACGACCTGCAGGGCGCGGCGCGCGCGGCCATGAGGTGGCACCTGGCGGAGACCAGCCACTGGCGCGATGGCGCAGGGCGGAGACAGCTTTTTCGGCCTTAGTAGTTATAAAGAACAGATTAGGATGAATTAAGATTCATCGACCGGCCTTGTCACAACCCCGGATAGGCCGTCTTATATAAGTTGTGACTTTGGGCGGGTAGACTCGGGCGTGTTGAAATGAATGCCGATATTTTCATCAGTTTTGCTTCGCAAGACCGAAAAGTCGCGAATATTCTATGCACCGCGCTGGAGAGCCGCGGTTTCGGGTGCTGGATCTCGTCGCGAAATATTCAGCCTGGCGAGAATTTCCAGGTCTCGATCGTGCAGGCGATCCGCCGCGCGCGGATCATGCTGCTGGTCTTCACCGAGAATTCGAACAAGTCCGAGGAGATGACCAAGGAGCTGGCGCTGGCGAGCCAGCAGAAGCTGATCGTCATTCCGCTACGCGTGGAGGACGTGACGCCGAACGAGGCCTTCTCCTACGAGTTCGCCACCCGCCAATGGATCGACTTCTTCGCGGACTGGGAATTCGCGATGGACCAGCTCAGCCTGCGGATCGCCAGCGCGATCGGCGATCCGGCGGCGGACGCCGCCGTCCCGGCGCCCGCGCCATCCGCGGCCCCGCCCGAGGCCCGCAAGGCGGCGCCCGAAGCCTCCAAGGCGGCCGCCCAGCCACGGAAGGTCAGCGCGCCGGTCGACGGTCCCAAGAAGCCGGCCGGCCCGCCGCCGGCCGCGGCCGGCGAGGTCCCCGCCGAACGGGCGAAGCGCCCGATGGTGGGGCTGGCCCTGGTGGGCGCCGCGGTCGCTGTCGCCGTGGCCATCGGCCTGGTGCTGAGCGGGCCCAAACCCAAGGCGCCCGACTTCGAGCCGAAGGTGGCGATCCTGGCCTCGGCGACCCTGCTGCCCACGCCGCCCGTGGCGCCCGCGGCGGCCGATCCGCTGGCGGCGGCCGAGCTTCCCAAGGCGGCGGTCGCGCCGAAGCGCAAGGCCCCCAAGGTCAAGCGCCAGGTCGAGGAGGAAATCCCCTACTAAACGCAGGGACTCGGCGTGCTTCGAGCCCGGCTAGGACGGATGAACCACATGCACGACACCATTACGCTGGGCGCGCTGCTCGCAGAGCGCCCCGACGCGCAGATCCGCTTCAGTTGTTCGGGCTGCCGGACCAGCCACGACGTCGCGGCGGCCACGGTCCTGACCCGACTGGAAGGCCGCGGCCTGGGGGACGACCAGGTCGACGTCCGGGAGCTGGGCCGGTTTTCCGAGCGGTCCTGCTACCGCTGCGGCGAGGTCCGATGGGAGACGCGTTCGCGCATCCCCGCCTGACAGCCCTAGACCCGCTCGGCCAGGCCGTGCTGGCCCATGCGCCAGAGCAGGGTCTCCAGGCGGTCCTGGCCGAAGAAGGGTTCGTCCTGGAAGACCATGGTGGGGACACCCCAGTGGCCGACCGCCTCCAGCCGGGCGTGGCTGGCCTGGATGGCGGCTTCGAGGCGATCGGCCTCGGTTGAAACCACGTTCTCCAGGGCGGCGAGGTCGAGGCCCGCCCGCGCCGTGGCCTGGGCCAGGTGGTCGCCCTGGTCCCAGCCCTGGACCTGGCCGCCCCAGATCAGCTTGCTGACCTCGACGATGAAGGCCAGGCCGGCGCCGGCCTCGACCGCAGCCTGGCCCAGGTGGGTGAGGCGGCGGATATAGGGCTGGTCCTTGGCCACGTCGCCGGTGGTGAGGTCCATGACGATGGGGTCGGGCCGCGGCGGGCCGAAGGTCATGCCCAGCATCTGGGCGGTGCGGAAGCAGTCGCGCCCCACATAGAACGGCCAGCGCTTGTCCTGGCGCTTGAAGAAGCCGTCGACGCGGACCGCCAGGGGATAGACCGGGCGGATGTCGACCTGGACATCGTAGCGCGCCGCGATCTCCGCCAGGCGCGAGGTGGCCAGGTACGAATAGGGGCTCCTGAACGACCAGAAGACGTCGACCTGCAGGGCCATCGGAAACCTCCTGCTTGCAATAATGACTATTTAGTCCAATAGTGACCAAGCAGTCAAATTGGAGTTTGAGGGATGATCGCGGGAGGCGAGCGGGTCGATCGGCGGCGGGAGCGGACGCGGGCCGCCCTGATGCGCGCGGGCCAGGTGCTGTTCGCCACGCGCTCGGTGGACGCGGTGAGCATCGACGACATCGTGGCCGCCGCCGAGGTCGCCAAGGGCAGCTTCTACAACCACTTTCCCGACAAGGACGGCCTGGCGCGGGAAATCGCCAAGCAGGCGCGGGCCGCCATCGAGCTGACCGTGGCCGACATCAACGGTGGAGTGGCCGACCCGGCCGAGCGGGTGGCCCGTGCGCTGGCGATGTTCGCGCGCGGCGCGGAGGTCTTCCCGATCCGGGCCCAGGCCATGATGCGGCTGTTCCCCTTCGCCTCGGTCCCCGACGCCCCGATGAACGGCGGCGTGCGCGCCGACATCCAGGCGGGCCTCGCGGCCGGGCGCTTCGAGGGCCTGGCGCCGGAGGCCGCCGTGCTGATGGCGGTCGGAACGGCGCAGATCGCCGTGTCGCGCGTGCTGGAACGCCAAGCCTCCGACACGGTCGCGACCCTGGCCGAGGACCTGGTCTTCGGCCTCCTGCGGGGGCTGGGCCTGGAAGCCGCCGCCGCGCGCGCCGTGGCCGCCAAGGCCTGCGCCGACATCTTCGCCGCCACCCTGCCCAACGGGCTCTGAGGACCTGACATGCGCGTCACTGGATTTTTCGTCATCGTCTTCGCTCTGCTGTTCGCGGTTCTCGGCTTTGGATTATGGGCCGCGCCCGAGGAACTGGCCGGCGGGCTGCGGGTGGGAGCCCTGGCCGCGGAAGGCGTCTCCACCCTGCGGGGCGACCTGGGCGGCCTGTTCGTGGCGCTGGCGGCGCTGTGCTTCGCCGGTGTCTGGACCCGCCGAGGGGTGCTGCTGCAGGCCGCGGCCCTGATCCTGGTCACCATCGTCGTCGGGCGTCTGATGGGGGTGGTCGACGACGGCCTGCCGGGCGGCGTGCCGCGCGCCCTGGTCATCGAGGTCGCCGCCATCGTCGCCCTGGTCCTGCACGCCCGCGGTTTGGGGCAGTCCGAGGCGCCCGAGCGCGCGGGCCTGACCCGGACGATCCTGCTGGTCGTGGGCCTGGGCGTCGCCGCCAAGCTCGGCCTCTCCGCCGCCCTCGCCAATCCGACGGTCCAGCAGAAGATCTTCGAGCGCGCGGTCGCCCAGCGGATGGGCGTGGACAATTCGGCCCTGCTGGCCGACGACGCCCTGCGGGTGGCGGTCTGCGGCGCCTCGGCGCCCCTACCCAGCAAGACCCGGGCGAAGGCCTGCGTGGCGGTGATCGCCGGCGGCAAGTTCTATATCGTCGATGTCGGGCCGGAGTCGGTTGAGAACCTGATGCAGTGGGGTATCCCGCTGGACCGGATCGGCGGCGTGCTGATCACCCATTTCCATTCCGACCATATCGGCGACCTGGGGGAACTGAACCTGCAGACCTGGGCCCAGGGACGGCCCGCGCCGCTCAACATCTACGGCGGGCCGGGTGTGGATCAGGTGGTCGACGGCTTCAACCAGGCCTACCGGATCGACCAGGGCTACCGGACGGTCCACCACACGGCCAAGATCATGCCGCCGGAGACCTGGCCCCTGGTGGCGCGGACCGTCGAGATGGCCGGACCGGCGACGCCCGCCAAGGCGCGGACCGGCCTGGTCTTCGACGACGGCAAGCTGAAGATCACCGCTATCGAGGTGGACCACGGGCCGATCGAGCCGGCCTATGCCTACCGCTTCGACTACAAGGGCCGCTCGGTGGTGATCACCGGCGACATGAAGAACCATCCGCCGTTCGCGCGCGCCGCCATGGGGGCCGATGTGATGGTCTCCGAGGCCATCGCCCGGCCGATGATCGAGACCATGGAGGCCGGCGCAAAGGGCCTGGGGCGCGGCCGGGTCGAGCGCATTATGCACGACATCCAAGACTACCATGTCTCGCCCCAGGAGGCCGCGGGCCTGGCCAACCAGGCCAAGGTCAAGCTGTTGGTCTTCTACCACCTGCTGCCGGCGCCCGACGGGATGATCGCGCGGCGGACCTTCGAGAGCGGGATCGAGGCGGCGCGGGACGGCGACTGGACCCTGGCCGACGACGGCAGCCTGTATACGTTGCCGCTGGGCTCGAAGGAGGTCCGGATCGGGCGGGTTCCGCGGGCGCCCTAGCGATGAAGACCGCTCGCGCCGCGAGATATCCTCCTCTTCCCTTCCAAGGGGAGAGGAGGAGTCCAGCCTTGCACAGCCTTTTGGAGGCGCTACCGGCCGGCATAGGGCGACAGCCGCTCGGCTGCCTCGGCGCAGAGCGCCTTGACCCACGTGCGGACGGCGCGCAGGCGGGCGGTGTCGTGGACGTCGCGGTGGGTGGCGAGCCAGAAGCGGCGCTCCAGCAGGACCTCGCCCGCCAGCACCCGGGTCAGGCCCTGGGCCATGAAACACGGCAGGACGCCGATGCCCCCGCCGCCGGCGACGATCTCCCGCTGGGCGCGGATTGAGGAGCTGGCGAGGCGCGGTGTGAGGCCCGGCAGAACCTCGTCCAGATAGCGCAGCTCCGGGGCGTAGATCAGGTCGTCCACATAACCCACGATATCCAGGTCGCGCAGCTCGGCGACCTCCTTCGGCGCGGGACGGCGTTCGAGATAGGCCGGGGCGGCGTAGAGGGCGAGCTGATAGGGCGTCAGGGGTTCGACGATCAGCCGGGCCTGGTCGGGCGCGCTCAAGGTGATGGCCATGTCCACCTCGCGCCGGCCGGGCGAGAGGAAGCCGGCGCTGGCGGCCAGCTCGACGCGCAGGCCTGGGCGAGCGGCGGCGAGGCCGGGCAGGGCCGGGGCCAGGATCGCCGACCCGAACCCTTCGGCGGCGCTGATCCGCACCGTGCCGGCGATGACGTCGGGGCGGGTGACCTGGGCGGCCGCCTCCATGGCGGCCTCGGCGTCGAGGGCGATGGCCAGGAGCTGGGCGCCGGCGGCGGTGAGCTGCAGGCCGGTGGGCGAGCGGGCCAGCAGGGTTGATTTCAGGGCCGATTCCAGCCGCGACACCCGGCGGCCCACAGTGGCGGCGTCGATCCCGAGCCGGGCGGCCGCGGCGGTGAGCGAGCCGGTGCGGGCCGCGGCGATGAAGACCTTCAGGTCGTCCCAGTCGAACATGCTGCATATTTGCATGACCTAAGCCGCAAGTCTGCAATACCGGCGGCCGGCCGGCTCTGATAGGGCAGGGCGCAAGAAAAGGGAGGCCCCCATGCGCGACATCCAGCACTTCATCACCGGTTCGGCTGTCGCCGGGACCTCGGGCCGCTTCGGCGACGTCTACAATCCCAACACCGGCGAGGTTCAGGCGCGCGTGGCGCTGGCCACCCCAGCCGAGGTCGACGCCGCGGTGGCCGCCGCCGTGGCCGCCCAGCCGGCCTGGGCCGCCACCAATCCCCAGCGCCGGGCGCGGGTGATGTTCGAGTTCAAGCGCCTGGTCGAGGCCAATATGCAAGAACTGGCGGAGCTCTTGTCCTCCGAGCACGGCAAGGTGGTCGCCGACTCAAAGGGCGACATCCAGCGGGGCCTGGAGGTGATCGAGTTCGCCTGCGGCATCCCCCACGTGCTGAAGGGCGAATATACCGAGGGCGCGGGTCCGGGGATCGACGTCTATTCCATGCGCCAGCCGTTGGGCGTGGCGGCGGGCATCACCCCGTTCAACTTCCCGGCCATGATCCCGATGTGGATGTTCGGCATCGCCATCGCGGTGGGCAACACCTTCATCCTGAAGCCCTCGGAGAAGGACCCCAGCGTCCCGGTCCGCCTGGCCGAGCTGTTCATGGAGGCCGGCGCCGCCGTGGGCATGGACGTCAAGGGCGTCCTGAACGTCATCCATGGCGACAAGGCCGCGGTGGACGCCATCCTGACCCATCCGGACATCGCCGCCGTCAGCTTCGTCGGCTCGTCCGACATCGCCCACTATGTCTATTCGACCGGCACCGCGCACGGGAAGCGGGTCCAGGCCATGGGCGGGGCCAAGAACCACGGCATCGTCCTGCCCGACGCGGACCTGGACCAGGTGGTGAAGGACCTTTCTGGCGCGGCCTTCGGCTCGGCCGGCGAGCGCTGCATGGCCCTGCCGGTGGTGGTGCCGGTGGGCAAGACCGTGGCCGACGAACTGCGCAAACGGATGATCGCCGAGATCGAGACCCTGAAGGTCGGGGTGTCGTCCGACGCCGCGGCCCAGTACGGCCCGGTGGTCTCGGCCGCCCATCGCGACAAGATCGCCAACTATATCCAGATGGGGGTCGACGAGGGCGCCGAGCTGGTCGCCGACGGCCGCGGCTTCTCGCTGCAGGGCTATGAGAAGGGCTTCTTCATCGGCCCCAGCCTGTTCGACCAGGTGAAGCCCGGCATGCGCACCTACCAGGAGGAGATCTTCGGCCCGGTGCTGCAGATCGTCCGCGCCGAGACCTATGAGGAGGCGCTGGCCCTGCCGTCCAAGCACCAGTACGGCAACGGGGTGGCGATCTTCACCCGCAACGGCCGCGCGGCGCGCGACTTCGCCAACCGGGTGCAGGTGGGCATGGTGGGGATCAATGTGCCGATCCCGGTGCCGGTGGCCTATCACACCTTCGGCGGCTGGAAGCGCAGCGCGTTTGGCGACACCAACCAGCACGGCCTCGAGGGCGTGAAGTTCTACACCAAGGTCAAGACCATCACGGCGCGCTGGCCGGAAGGCGACAGTCATGCAGACTCGTCGTTCGTCATCCCGACCATGCGCTAGAGGCTCCTCCATGAACTTCGACCTGACCGACGACCAGCGGGCGATCCAGGACGCCGCGTCGGCCTTCGCCGCGGCCGAACTGGCCCCGCACTCGGCGAGGTGGGACGAGGAGAAGCACTTCCCGGTCGACGTGCTGCGGAAGGCCGCCGAGCTGGGCTTCGCCGGCATTTATATCGGCGAGGATGTGGGCGGTTCGGCCCTGACCAGGCTGGACGCCTCTATCGTGTTCGAGGCGCTCTCCTACGGCGACGTGTCGACGGCGGCCTACCTCACGATCCACAACATGGCCTCGTGGATGATCGACCGGTTCGCGGGCGAGGAGCTGCGCCAGCGCTACCTGCCGCGGCTGACCAGCATGGAGCTGATCGCCAGCTACTGCCTGACCGAGCCCGGCTCCGGCTCCGACGCCGCGGCCTTGCGGACCACCGCCAAGCTGGACGGCGACCATTACGTTCTGAACGGGTCGAAGGCCTTCATCTCCGGCGGCGGGGTCTCCGACGTCTATGTAGTGATGGCGCGCACCGGCGACGCCGGCGCCAAGGGCGTCTCGGCCATCGTGGTGGAGAAGGGGACACCGGGCCTGTCGTTCGGCGCGCAGGAAAAGAAGATGGGCTGGAACGCCCAGCCGACCGCCCAGGTCAATTTCGACAACTGCCGGGTCCCGGTCGCCAACCGCATCGGGGCCGAGGGCGAGGGCTTCCGCTTCGCCATGATGGGTCTGGACGGCGGGCGCCTGAACATCGCCTCGTGCTCTCTGGGCGGGGCGGGCTTCGCGCTGGACACGGCTCAGGCCTACATGACCCAGCGCCAGCAGTTCGGGAAGAACCTGGCCGACTTCCAGGCCCTGCAGTTCAAGATCGCCGACATGGCCACCGAGCTGGAGGCCGCCCGGCTGATGGTGCGGCGCGCGGCCTACGCCCTCGACAACCGCGATCCCCAGGCCACCAAGCTGTGCGCCATGGCCAAGCGGTTCGCCACCGACGCGGGCTTCGAGGTGGCCAACCAGGCCCTGCAGTTGCACGGCGGCTACGGCTACCTGGCCGATTATCCGCTGGAGCGGATCGTGCGCGACCTGCGGGTCCACCAGATCCTTGAAGGCACCAACGAGATCATGCGGGTGATCATCGCCCGCGAGATGTTCCGGCAATAGGAAAGCCCAGCAGATGACGAAGATCGCCTTCATCGGGGTCGGCAACATGGGCGCCGGCATGGCGGCCAACCAGGCCAAGGCCCAGCATCAGGTGGCGGC
>NZ_JAUYOJ010000103.1 GCF_030697925.1 Phenylobacterium sp.
GTGGGCGTCGGCCGCAAGCGGCGTCCTGACGACGGTGCGGAAGACGTCCTTCGCGTTCGAGGGCGGTGGCCCCATGCGGTAGGCGTACGCACCGTCCATTCCTGAGGCGGCGCAGGCCCCGATCGCCAGCGGCAGGCTGAGGATCAGGGCGGTGAGGATTAAGCGAGTGATCATTGGGGTTTCCCCGAAATCTGTGGATCCGCCAGACGGCTGGGCCGTCTTGGCGGGACGGCGCCGGAGCGGAACCAGGCCTCGCGCCTGACACTCCAGGCGCTCGACCGCAGCACCAGCGGCGCGGCGGAACCGACGGCGACCGCCGCCGGCTTCAGGCCAGCGATTTCGGAGGTCGGTCGGGCCCAATGGGCAGGTGGGAACGCCAAGCCGCGCTTTTCGGTGCGTCGAGCCTCAAGGCGGTTTGGAAGACCGCGATGCTCGACATCACCGCTAGGACAGCGAGGCCGCTCGTGCAGGCCATCGAACAGGCCTTGGCGCAGCCCTTCAACACCTTGTCGCAACACGGATCGGGCTTGACGGGCGCGGCGTGCCGATCGGCAGGCGCATCCATCGACACCATGCTGGAGGTGACGGCCTGCGGGGTATCCATGCCGCAGGCCATCGGCGCCGCCGACGCGGTGATCGGGCTGGCCGCGAGGGCCAGAAGGGCAAGAATGGCGATAAGAATGCGCGCCATGACGCCATTTTCCGCCCGCTGGACGGATCTGTCACGAGGATTCGCCCATCGGGCGGTCTTCGGGACGGCCAGGCGGATTATGCGACAGGCAGGCCGGCCGCCTTCCACTCGGGGAATCCGTCCTCCAGCCGGCGCACCGTGAAGCCGTGCTCGCGCAGCAACGCGACCGCCTCGAACGCCAGGACACGGTAGGCGCCTCGGCAATAGGCGACGATCTCCTGGTCCTTCGGCAGGTCGCTCAGTCGTTTGGCCAGGTCGCGCAGCGGGATGTTCATCGCCGACGGCACCCGACCCGCCGCGAACTCGTCCTCCGGTCGGACATCCAGCACGGTGACCAGGCCGTCCCTGATCCGCTACGAGAGTGCGGCGCGCGGCACGGGCTCCATGGCGTCCCGGTCGTGGAAATACCCGGCCATGGTCGCCCGGACTTCCGCCTGGTTGCGTTCGCCCAACCGACCGAGCGCGGACAGCAGGTTCACCACGGCCGGGTCGCTCAAGCGGTAGAGCACCTGCTTGCCGTCGCGCCGCGAGGCCAGCAGGCCGGAGGCGCGCATGAGCCGCAGGTGTTGGGAGGCGTTGGCGATCGACAGCCCCACGCGCGCCGCGACCCCTTCGACGCTACGCTCGCCCTGTCCTGCTAGGATTGACCTACGTCGCGACCGGCGCGGTCGCCATGTTGAGCCGCAAGGGCCGCGGCCGGCATTCCAACGTCGGGACCATCCATTTCTGGTGCCTAGTCGCCGTCTTCGCGTCGTCCACCGGCCTGGCGATCACCCGATGGGCGCAGCACTATCATCTCTTCATCCTGGGCGCGCTGGCCATGGCGTCGGCCTGGTTCGGCCGCATCGCGATGCGCTGGCGCTGGCGCTGGCCGGGGTGGGTGCGACTGCACCTCACCGGCATGGGTGGCTCCTACATCCTGCTGCTGACGGTTTTCTGCCTGGACAACGGCAGGAACCTGCCGCCCTGGCGTGAACTGGCGCCGATCGCCTTCTGGCTGCTTCCGAGCGCGGTCGGCCTGCCGATCATCGCCTGGGCCCTCCTGCGCCACCCGCTGGCCCGGCGTACGCCCGGACTGCGCGAAGGCCCTACCATGCCCAGCTTCGACCCAAGGCCCTGAGGTCGCCTGTCAGCCGCAGCAACCCTTGCCGTCCGCCTGAACCGGCGGACAGGGCACGTCGGCATAGGAGCAGAAGACGCAGCAGTCGCCCGCCTTGGGTTTCAGCACCGCGCTACAGGCCGGGCAGTCGTAGAAATATTGGCAGGCGTCCGTCGGCATGGTCTCCGTCGAGCGTGCGCCGCATTCCGGACAGGTGAGGGTCGAGCGCAGTTCGACAGTCTCGTCGGTCATCCGCGCGCCGTCCTCAATAACATCAGGAAATAGGGCTCGATCAACGGCTGCCAGATCAGCGCCAGCCCTGTCAGGACGGTCGCCGCAGAGAGCAGCCCGACCATCAGTCCTGACGGCGGCGCGCAGGTTGCGTCCAGCACGCAGGCCCTGCGGCGTCGCCAGACCATCCACCAGCCGGCGCTCAGGACGATGACGGTCGCCACCGTCAGCCAGGTCCGCTGCCCGGCGAAGACCGCCGTCCCCGCAAGGCTCAGGCCCGCCACAGAGAGCGCCATTGGTAGCACGCAGCAGGCCGCCCAAGCGAACACGGCCAGCGCCGCCGCGCCAAGCGCCGACCAGCCGACGACAGTGTCGCGGCCGTCGGATCGGCGATGGGGCTCAGACGTCATTCGGTCGCCTTTCGAAGGGTTCGACGCTAGTGTGCAACCCGTAGCGACTACGGGATCAAGCGAATTATGAGTCCTCGCCAGGGCCTAACGATCGGACGCCTCGCCGCCGCCGCCGGCGTCAACCTCGAGACGGTGCGCTACTACGAGCGGATCGGGCTGATGCCGCTCCCGGATCGCACGGTCGGCGGCCATCGCAGCTACCGACCTGAGCATCGTTCGCATCTGGCCTTCATCCGTCGCGCCCGTGAGCTCGGTTTCACCCTGGACGACATCCGCGCGCTGCTGGCCCTGGCCGAGCCCGGCCGCCAGTCCTGCGCCGTGGTCAAGACGATCGCTTCGGACCATCTTCGGAACGTGCATGCCAAGATCGCTGACCTGTCGCGGTTGGCAGGCGTGTTGGAGGACGCCGTGCGCCAATGCGGTGACGGCGACGTCCCCGAGTGCCCGGTCATCCAGGTGCTGGGCGGCGCCTAGGTCGGCGTCGTTCGCGGTCTGCTCGATACCTACGCGCAGCGCGTCGCCGATGCGCGACACGAAAACCACTGAGGACGCCTAGATGAACCCGGAAGGCGAAACGGTCTCGGCGCTGGCGGCAGTCGTGATCGGCACCAGCAGCGTCGATGAACTCCGCGTCGGTCTTCGGATCCGCCCACGGCGCCACGCGCGGCGCTGATGCTGGCCCCTTCACCCTCACGCGGTCTACGAGCGGTCCCCCGCGGCGTCTGGGCGATCGGCTTCGTCTCGATGTTCATGGATATCTCCTCGGAGATGATCCACAGCCTGTTGCCCGTGTTCCTGGTGGGCACGCTCGGCGCCAGCGTCGCCATGGTCGGGTTGATC
>NZ_JAUYOJ010000104.1 GCF_030697925.1 Phenylobacterium sp.
CGTTCGTCAGATGCTGCAAAAGGGCGAGATCCTCGAGCCGGGCGACACCGGCCTGCTCAAGGGCGATCACCTGGACATGTCGGAGATCAACGAGGAGAACGCCAAGACCGAGTCCCGTGGCGGCCGTCCGGCCATCACCCAGCCGGTCCTGCTCGGCATCACCAAGGCGTCGCTGCAGACCCGCAGCTTCATCTCGGCCGCCTCGTTCCAAGAAACCACCCGCGTCCTCACCGAGGCTTCGGTCCAGGGCAAGAGCGACACCCTGGAAGGCCTGAAGGAAAACGTGATCGTCGGCCGCCTGATCCCGGCGGGCACCGGGTCCTACCTGCGCAACCTGCAGCGCATCGCCGCCAAGCGCGACGAAGCTCTGTCGGCCAGCCGCGAGGAGGCCATGGAGCCCCTGCCGGACGTCATCGCCGTCGAGGCGGAGGCCGAGAAGGTCGACGTCTAAGCAAGCTCAGTCTGTGTGCGTAAGAAGCGGCCCGGGAGCGATCCCGGGCCGTTTTCCTTTGGGGCGAGCGCGGGCTAGGCTTGGCGTCAAATCACCAGCGTCGAGGCCGCCAGGTTGCCGAGGTATTTGGGGAGCTGCCATTGCGGCCAGGTCAGGTTCGCGATCGAGGCCGAGCTTGACCACGTCCGGGTCTGCGACTGCTCGATCTGCCGACGTCGCGGCGCCTTGATCCATCGGGTCGCGGAGGCGCAGTTCGAACTGCTCTCGCCGCTGGATGAACTCGCGACCCACAGGTTCATCACCCGCCAGGCGACGGACTACTTCTGTCCGCACTGCGGAATCCTGCCGTTCCGGCGACCGCGGACCGCGCCGCATCTCTGGGCCATCAATGTCCGTTGCCTCGAGGATATCGATCTCGACGCGATCCGGATCGAGCGGGTGTCAGGGAGCCGCCTGCCGTGAAGATCAGCCCCGTCCGAACAGCCGATGACCTTGGCGCGACGGCGTCCCTGCTCGACGCCTATGCCCGGTCGCTCCCTATCGATCTGGGCTATCAGGATTTTGGTTCGGAGCTCGCCTCCCTGCCGGGCAAGCACGCCCCGCCCGCCGGCGAGCTGCTGCTGGCGCGCGACGCAGTTGGCGCCGCCCTGGGCTGCGTTGGTCTGAGGCCCCTGGCCGCGGTTGGCTGCTTTGAGATGAAGCGCCTCTACCTCGCCCCGGAGGCGCGCGGCACGGGTCTCGGGCGGGCGCTGGCTGCCGCGATCGTCCAAAAGGCACGCGAGATCGGCTACAGCGAGCTGCGCCTCGACACCCTGGCGAGCATGGGCTCGGCGATCGGGCTCTACCGCCAGCTGGGCTTCGCCGAGATCGCGCCCTACTACGAGCCGACCCCGCCAGGGACGATCTTCATGGCGTTGCGGCTCTAGATCCGGCCATACGCGCGGAGCGTCCGCAACGCCTTGACGGTTTGAACGCCGCGCCACTCAAGGAGCGCCGCTGGCCCAGGCGGATCCCATGAGATGGGCCAGCCGCCATCGGCCTGCTGGCCGGCGGCGAGGTGGTCGAGGTGCAGAGCGATGACGGCGTCCTCGAACCACGAGCGGCAGAAGCTGTCGGGAGTCGGCGCGAACCACAGGGGCGTGAGCCCGTAGCCAGGCGAGCCGGGGTCGGCCTTGAACCATTGCGCGCCGGGTAAGGCTGCGGCTAACCGCATGGCGGTCGCTTCGGCTTGCCGCCGGTCCGGAACGCTCTCCAGGAATAGGGCCGCGTCCAAGATGTCGTGCGCGCCCAAATCGTCGTCCTGGATCCAGCGCCAGACCTGCTCGGCGGTCGCTTCGCGCCAGGGATGCTCGACGTCCAGTCTGTAGAGCAGGCCGACGATACCGCCGTTGGGGACGAGTTCCGGCGGCCTGGCGTAGCCGCGCCAGTGGGGCGCGTGGGCGTCCGCCTCGAAGCCGGGTAGAAGAATGGGGACGCCGCCGGCCGGCGCGCTGGCCTGTTGCAGAAAGTCGCAAGCCGCTTTCGCCATAGCCTGGTCCGCCACGCCGGCATCGGCCATGTACTGCAACCCCACCTCAACATTGAGCGGCTGGGAGCGCGGCGTGCGGCTGTCGGGCTCAAGCCCGTGACCGAAGCCGCCGTCGACGTTCTGATAGCCGGACAGGGCCTTCAGCACGAGACTAGGATCGTCCCCGTCGAACAGGACAGCGAACCAGCGCCGGTCGATCAGCCGCGCGGCGCCATGGATGAAGGCGCGGGCCCGGGCGAGGTCGGCCATGGGGTTTCCTCCCGTTCGTGAGTTCCTGATATGTTCTCGACGGCGACGCCTCCGTCAAGGGGCGGCGAGATTGCGGCGGGCGGCGCCATTGTCCTGCGCCAACCGCGCCCTAGATAATCGGGTCACAACCGGAGAATCCCCACGTGCCGCTGCTGCTTTGCCCCAACTGCAACGCCTCCATGCAGAACGTCGCCCGCTCGGGCGTCGAGCTGGACATGTGCCCGAGCTGCCGCGGGGTCTGGCTGGACCGCGGGGAGCTGGAGAAGATCCTGGAAGGCGGGCGCGAGGTGCGGCAGGCCGACGTCCAGGCCCGCGAGCGCTTCGACCGGGAGATCGACACCTTCCACCGCGACCCGGACGGCTGGAAGCGCAGCCATCCCTATGACAGCGACGCCAAGCGCCACCGCTACGACGATGACGACTATCATCACCGCAAGAAGAAGCGCGGCTTCGACCTCTTCGACATCTTCGACTGAGGCCTAGTTGCGGGGCGTCCAGACCTCGGGCATGGGCTTCATCTCCAGGCCGCCGGGGCTGACGCCGGTCGGGAGGTTGGCTTCCTTATACTTGCGATAGGCCTGTTTGCGGGCCGCCGCCTCGTCAAAGGCCTTGCGCTTGTCACGCGACATCGGCGGCTCGTAATAGGGCGCGTCCTTGGCGCCAGCGCCCAGCCGCTCCAGGCAGCGTTCGCGTTCGGCCTTGGTGAGCAGGTTGGGATTGGCGCAGCCCACCGGACTCAGCCGCAGGGCACCGCTCAATGCTGGGGTGGCCGGCGCTGCGGGGGCGGGCAGGGCGACTGCGGGAGCCGGCGGCGCGGCCGGGCGGTCCGGCGCGAGCGGAGTGACCAGCGGCGCCACGCTCAGATCCTCCTGCACCCGCAGGGCCCGGCGCGGCCGGATCGGCTGGTCGATCAGCCGCTTGGGCGCGGGCTGTTCAGCGCGCGGCGAGGGGACATAGAGCGGTACGACCTGCACCTCGAACACCGGCGGGGCCTGGGCCTGGCGCAGGGTCGGGTGAGCGATGGCCAACAAGGCCAGCACGCCCAGATGGGCGAGGCCCGAGACGGCGACCACGGTCGGGAGCGTTAAGCGATCCGTCCTGGTCATCCCGCGCCCGAAAGTTGCAAACTTCACTGTAAGGTCGGAGCCGCGCGCGGCGTTTTCGTGGCGCAAGGATGGCGCGGGGACGGGCGGGGCGGCCTTTGGTTCGCAAGCGTTGACGAGAAGGGGCTTCGCGAGTATGAACCGCGCTCCTTTCGAGGCCGGGGATTCTTCCTCTGCCCCGATGAGCGGCCTTCCCGAAACGGACGGTCAGACCCGCCGGAACGCTAGAGATTGCGCGCCGGCGAGTTTTTGCGTTCATCGGGCGGTTTCGAGACCCGAGACAAACCGAACCCTTTTTCGAGGCGCCACGGCCAAACGGCACACGCCTCCAGAGCAGAGATTAGATGCCTACAGTCAACCAGCTCATCCGCAAGCCTCGGCAGGACAAGCCGTCGCGTAACAAGGTGCCGGCCCTGAAGGGCTGCCCCCAACGTCGCGGCGTTTGCACCCGCGTCTATACGACCACCCCGAAGAAGCCGAACTCGGCGCTTCGTAAGGTCGCCAAGGTGCGCCTGACCACCGGTATCGAAGCGGTGTGCTACATCCCCGGCGAAGGTCACAATCTGCAGGAGCACTCCGTCGTGCTCATCCGCGGCGGCCGGGTGAAGGACCTTCCGGGCGTCCGCTACCACATCCTGCGCGGCGTGCTCGACACCCAAGGGGTCAAGGACCGCAAGCAGCGTCGTTCGCATTACGGCGCCAAGCGTCCTAAGTAAGGAAGAAGAAGAATGTCCCGCCGCCGTCGCGCCGAGAAACGTGAAGTTCTGCCGGACCCGAAGTTCGGGGACCTCACCGTCACCAAGTTCATGAACTACGTGATGTACGAAGGCAAAAAAGCCGTCGCTGAAAACATCCTGTATGGCGCCTTCGAGATCCTCGAAGCCAAGCGCAAGGAACAGGGCCCGCTGGAGACCTTCCACGCGGCTCTGGAAAATGTCGCGCCCGGCATCGAAGTCCGCTCCCGCCGGGTCGGCGGCGCCACCTACCAGGTGCCCGTCGAAGTCCGTCCGGACCGCCGCAAGGCGCTGGCCATCCGCTGGCT
>NZ_JAUYOJ010000110.1 GCF_030697925.1 Phenylobacterium sp.
TGCCAGCCCGCCTGGATGAAGGCGATGCGGGCCTGGCGGAAGGCGCCGTTGGCGGTGGGGAGTTCGTAGGTGACTTGGGTCATGGTCAGTTCCCTGATCGGGGTTGGAACCACGACTCAGGGAGACGCCGTCGACCGACTCGTCGCGCGGATGCGCTAGGAGTCCTGCCGTCAGCGGTTCTCATAACCGGACTCTAACCGTCGGCTCCGGGTTCGCACCGGATCTGCTGTCCCTGACGAGCCTCACGGCCAGCCAGGCGCCCGCGGGCTTGTGCGGCCCGCCCCGGAAGGGGAGGGACGCCATCACCGCCGGTGGGGACTTCCACCCCGCCCTGAGAACGCGTTTCACCGGAACGGCCCGGTGATGACTCAGTCTAGGCGCCATGCTGACGTTCAAACAAGCGTTTAAATCATTGGATCGAGACTTCGTGAACTGCCGCCACGGAAACCGCAATATTGAACCTGACGGTTGAGTTTGGAGCGAAAAAGCGCTACCTAAGCCGCATGGTTTTGCAAGAATCACCCGCCCTCGACGACGTGTTCCACGCCCTGGCCGACCCCACGCGCCGCGCCATGCTGCGCAGCCTCGCGGGCGGCGAGCGCAATATCGGCGAACTCGCCGCGCCTTTCGATATGTCCTTCGCCGCGGCGTCCAAGCACGTGCGGGTGCTGGAAGGCGCCGGCCTGCTGCGCCGCCGGGTGCAGGGCCGCTCGCACGTCTGCTCGATCGAGGCCGAGCCCCTGGCCGACGCCACCGAATGGCTGAACTACTATCAGGCGTTCTGGAGCCGGCGGCTGGACACCCTGGAAACGCTCATCAAGGCCGACGCCGCCAAGGCGAAGTCCTCGGACGGGGATTGATCCGAACCTAGGCGCGCTTGTTGAGCGTGATCGAGGTCGCCGAGCCGGGCGCGCTCGGCATGGCGCCGGCGCCGTAGCCCGTGCCGGTGTTGCGCTGGGCGGCCACCTCGTCGGCGATGGCGCGGACCAGGCCCTCGGTGATGGTCTTGGCGGCCTCTAGGGCGCGGCCCTGGCGGGCGAGCACCGAGTCGAAGGCCTCCGTGGCGCGGATCAGCCGGGTGCGCTGGGCCTGGGGCGCGCTGGCCACCATGCTGGGATCGGCCCGGACCCGGGCCGACTCGTGCCGGTAGAGGTTGGCGAGCTTCGAGGTCTCTTCGATATGGACCGCGGCGTCCTGCGGCCGGCGCTGCTCGAAGGCCAGGGCCTCCAGCGCGACCAGCTCGGTGAGCCGTTCGGTCAGCATGATCAGTTGTCCGACGCGGTCGTCGGCGTCTGTGGCTGTGAGCGCCATGGCGCGGTCCCCTAACTCAAACCCTGAAGCTTCAGCATTTCCCGCCCGATGGCGTCGGAAACCCCGAGCCCGCCGGAGGCCGTCACCTTCTTGGCGATGGCGTCTGACATGAACGACTTGAACATTTCCTCTCCGTGGCCGCCGCCGAAGGGGGCCTCGGTCGAGACGCCGGCGAACATCTGGTTCAGCATCACCGAGAGGAACGAGGCCTCGAAGTCCTTGGCGGTCTTCTCGATCTGGCCGCGCTTGGCCAGTTCGGCCGTGTTGGCGGCGGTGGGCGCGCCGGCGGTCAGGCCGGGCGGGACGACGGCGGCGGCGAGATCGGCCATCACATCACCTCGATGTCGGCCTGCAGGGCCCCGGCGGCCTTGATGGTCTGCAGGATGGAGATCATGTCGCGCGGCGTGACGCCCAGCGCGTTGAGGCCCGAGACCAGGGTGGAGAGCGAGGCGCCGTTCTTCACCGTGAGGAACTGCTTGCCCGTCTCCTCGTCCACCGAGACGTCGGACTGCGGAACCACTGCCGTTTCCCCGCGGCTGAACGGAGCCGGCTGGCTGACCGCGGGGCTCTCGCGCACGGTGATCGTCAGGTTGCCCTGGGCGATGGCCACCGTGGAGATGCGCACGTTCTCGCCCATGACGATCACGCCGGCGACCTCGTCGATCACCACCTTGGCGGGGCCGTCGGGTTCCACCGACAGGTTCTCGACCTGGGAGATGAAGGAGACCATGTCCTGGCCGCGCGGGGCGCTGATGGTGACGATGGTGGGATTGTCGGCCCGCGCCGAGCCCGGGTAGCGGGTGTTGATCGCGCCGGCGATCTTGCCGGCGGTGCTGAAGTCGGGATTGCGCAGGGTGAGCCGCATCGAGCTCATGCTGGCCAGCTGGAAGCCGATCTCGCGCTCGACGATAGCGCCGGCGGCGATCCGCCCGGCTGTGGGCACGCCCTTGGAGATCGAGGAGCCCGATGCCCCACCGGCCGAGATCGAGCCGGTTTGCACCGTGCCCTGGCCGACCGCATAGGCCTGGCCGTCGGCGCCCAGCAGCGGGGTGACCAGCAGGGTGCCGCCCTGCAGGCTCTTGGCGTCGCCCATGGCCGAGACGCTGGCGTCGATGGGCGATCCGGCGGCCACGAAGGCGGGCAGGCGGGCCGTGACCATGACCGCGGCCACGTTCTTGGTGTTCATGTTGGCGTCGCGGGTGTTGACCCCCAGACGCTCCAGCATCGCTTCCAGGCTCTGCTTGGTGAAGGGGGCGTTGCGCAGGCTGTCGCCCGTGCCGTTCAGGCCGACCACCAGGCCGTAGCCCACCAGCATGTTCTCGCGGACGCCTTCGAACTCGACGATGTCCTTGATCCGCGACCCGGCGAAGGCGGGTCCCGCGGCGAGCGAGGCGGCCAGGACGACGGCGCTAAGGACGCGGAACGATGAACGCATGGGATCCTGACGCAAAACCGACTTTGAGCTCCCCCAAGTCCATGCGAGCTGCGTGCCAGCGGTGATTTCAGGTAAAAATCAATGAAAACAATGGCGGGGGTTGCGGTGCGTCGGGACGCCACACGGGCCGGCGGCAGAAATTGCCCGGCATTAACCATACCCTAAACATGCGGAGCGAGACTGACTCGCGAAACGTCGGTAAAGGGCCTCCATGAAGGTCAGTGGCACGAGTGGCGTCGGATCGGCGAAAGGCCCCGGCAAAGCGCGTCCGGCCGGTGGGGACGGTTTCCGTCTGCCCGAGCCAGCCGCGCCCGCGGGACCCGCGCAGGTAGCGCGCGCCAGCGCCTTAGGCGGGGTGATGAGCGTCGATGCGCTGCTCGCCCTGCAGGACGTCGGCGGGCCGATGGAGCGTCGCCGCCGGGCTGTTGGCCGGGCCGGGCGAATCTTGGATATTCTGGACGAGGTCAAGCTGGGCACACTGGCCGGCGAGGTCTCGCACGACGACCTGGAGCGGTTGAGCGCGGCGGTCCGCGATCAGCGCCAGAGCGTCGATGACGAACGCCTGTCGGGCGTTCTCGACGAGATCGAGGTGAGGGCGGCGGTCGAACTGGCCAAACTTGAGCGCGCGAATTCTGCGTCCTAAACGCGCGTGACGAGCGAGGTTCGTTGAAAGCCGATTTTGTTTTGGTATAAGCGCTCCGCGTGTTGTCGGGGCGGTTTCCCAGGGGGCATGAGGCGTCTATGAGCACGGCGGTAATGTTGGCCGACAAGCCCGAGTATCGTCCTTCCGAGGACGAGGAATTCATGAACGAGCGTCAGCTTGAGTATTTCAAGCAGAAGCTGTTGAATTGGAAAGAGGACATCCTGCGGGAATCCCGCGAGACCCTCGTCCATCTCCAGAGCGAAACAGAGAATCATCCGGACCTCGCGGACCGGGCGACCTCGGAGACCGACAGGGCTTTGGAGCTGCGCACCCGCGATCGTCAACGAAAGTTGATCGCCAAGATCGACGACGCCCTGCGCCGGATCGAGGACAATTCGTACGGGTATTGTGAAGACACCGGCGAGCCCATCGGGGTCGCCCGTCTGGAAGCCCGTCCGATCGCGACTCTCAGCCTCGAGGCGCAGGAACGCCACGAGCGCCGCGAGCGCGTTCATCGCGACGACTGAGGCTTAGCGCCTCAGCTCGGCGGCCTGCAACACCACTTCCTCTCCACCCGTCGTCGGGGGGAGAGGGTAGGGTGAGGGGGGCCTTGCCGTCGCGACGAATTGTGGGGAGGCCGAAGAGCGCCGCTGCGCGCCGCATCCCCTCACCCAACCCTCTCCCCTCGAAAGGGGAGAGGACGCAGATTCAAAAACGCAATCGTGCAATCTGGCCGCGGGGCCCGCCTCAGAGCGTGGCGGCCAGCGCGGCCAGTTGGTCGGCGCAGATGCCCCAACCCTCGTGGAAGCCCATCTGCTCGTGGGTCTCGCGGTCGGCCACGGTCCAGTGGCGCGCGGTGGCGGTGTAGCGGGTGTTGCCGCCGCCCAGGTCCTCGAAGGTGACGGTCGCCACCATGAACGGCTTCAAGGACGGCTCCCACGCCTCGGTGAAGGCGTCGGTGAAGACGATCTTCTTGTTGGGGACGACCTCCAGATAGACGCCGGGGTTCGGGTAGTCATTGCCGTCCGGGTCGCGCATCACGATCAGGCTGGCGCCGCCGGCGCGCAGGTCGGTCTCGACCACCGGAACGGTGAAGGGCTTGGGCGCGAACCACTGCTTCATCAGCTCGGGGTCGGTCCAGCAGCGGAACAGGGCCTCGGGCGAGGCGTCAATGATCCGGGTCAGCACCAGTTCGCGGTTTTCGGCGGCGGCGGGGGCGGCTTGGGCGGCCATTGGGTCTCTCCGTCGTTTGCGAGTTACGCCCCTAGGACGCGGGCGGGCGGCGCCATCCGACAGCCCTCCCGCGATATTTTTGCGACCTAGGTCCCGCCGCGCCGGAACACCCTGCGCGGCCGAGCGTCATGGCCAGTAGCGATCCGCCAACTGCAACGCTAAATGTCTCGCATGTCCAAGCGCCTCGTCATCGCCGCCGTCCAAGCCAATCCGACCGTGGGCGCCATCGCCCATAACGAGGCCCTGGCGCGTGAGCGTCTGGCGCAGGCCCGTGCGGCCGGGGCGGACATCGCGCTCTTCTCCGAACTGTTCCTCAACGGCTACCCCCCCGAGGACCTGGCCCTGAAGCCCGCCTTCTGGGCGGCGGGCAAGGCGGCGGTCGAGCGGCTGGCCCTGGAGACCCGCGAAGGACCCGCGGCCCTGATCGGCGTGATCTGGCCCGGCAAGGACACCGCCTCGCGGCCACGCAATGCGCTCGCCTTCCTCGCCGACGGCGAGATCAGGGGGCTGGCCTTCAAGTGCGACCTGCCCAACTACGGGGTCTTCGACGAGAAGCGGGTGTTCGAACCCGGCGACCGGCCCGAGGTCTTCGAGTGGAAGGGCGTCAAGCTCGGGGCGCCGATCTGCGAGGACATCTGGAAGCCCGGCGTCTGCGGTGATCTGAAGGCGCGCGGCGCCGAGATCCTATTGGTCCCCAACGGTTCGCCCTACCGCCGCACCGCCGACGACGAGCGAATGGACGTGGCCAAGGCGCGCGTGGCCGAGACCGGCCTGCCGCTGGTCTATGTCAACGAGGTCGGCGGCCAGGACGAGCTGGTCTTCGACGGCGGCTCCTTCGCGCTCTCGACCAAGGGCGAGGTGGTCATGCGCCTGCCCATGTTCGAGGAGGCCCTAGCGATCTCGACCTGGGAGAAGGGCGAGGCGGGCTGGACCTGCGTCGAGGCGCCGATGAGCGACTGGGTGACGGGGCCGGAAGAGATTTACCGCGCCATGGTCATGGGCCTGAGGGATTACGTCAGGAAGTCGGGCTTCCCAGGTGTTTTGCTTGGACTTTCCGGCGGCCTGGACTCGGCGATCAGCGCCATCGTGGCTGCCGACGCGCTGGGCCCTGAGAACGTCCGCTGCTTCATGCTGCCGTCGAAATACACCAGCCAGGAAAGCCTGGACGACGCGGAGGATTGCGCCAAGCGGATCGGCTGCCGGCTGGATGAGATCTCCATCGCGCCCGCTGTCGACGCCTTCGCCCAGATGCTGACCCCGCACTTCGGGAATCGCGCGCCGGACCTCACCGAGGAGAACATCCAGGCCCGGGCGCGGGGCCTGTCGCTGATGGCGCTCTCCAACAAGCTCGGCCTGATGCTGCTGACCACGGGCAACAAGTCGGAGATGGCGGTGGGCTACGCCACGCTCTACGGCGACATGTGCGGCGGCTATAACGTGCTGAAGGATCTCTACAAGACCGACGTCTACGCCGTCTGCGAATGGCGCAACGCCCACGATCCCTACGGCGTGGCGGTCGACCCGATCCCCGAGCGTATCCTGACCAAGGCTCCGTCGGCCGAGCTGCGGCCCGACCAGAAGGACCAGGATAGCCTGCCGGAATACGCCGAGCTCGACGCCATCCTGCATGGGCTGGTGGAGGAAGAGGCGACCCTCGACGAGATCGTCGCCCGCGGCTACGCCCCGGCCACGGTCGAGCGGATCCAGCGCCTGCTCTACAATTCGGAATACAAGCGCCGCCAGGCCGCCCCAGGGGTGAAGCTGGGCGCCAGGGCCTTCGGCCGCGACCGACGCTATCCGATCGTCAACGGCTTCCGCGACCAGGTCACCAAGGCGTGAGCCGGGCTCCCGTCATCGAGACCGAGCGCCTGATTCTGCGCGGGCATGTGAAGGCCGACCTCGACGATTGCTTCGCCATGTGGGGCGACGCCGAGGTCACCCGCTTCATCGGCGGCAAGCCCGCGGCCCTGGACGAGGTCTGGTCGCGGCTGCTGCGCTATGTCGGCCATTGGGACCAGATGGACTACGGCTTCTGGACCGTGCGCGAGAAGGCCGGCGGGCGGTTCGTCGGCGAGGTTGGCTTCGCCGACTTTAAGCGCCAGATGTCGCCCTCCTTCGGCGAGACGCCTGAGATGGGCTGGGTGCTGTCGCCCCTAGTCCACGGTAAGGGCTACGCCACCGAGGCGGTGAACGCCGCGCTCGCCTGGGCCGACCAGAGGTTCACCGGCGGCCGGACCGTTTGCATGATCAGCCCCGACAACGCGCCCTCGCTACGGGTGGCGGAAAAGGCCGGCTTCCGCGAATTCGCCCGGACCAACTACCACGACGACGTGATCCTGCTGGAGCGCTAGATGTGAGCTCTCAATAGGTTGTCCATCCGACCCTGACCGGGGAAGCTGTGGTTGCGAAGCTACAGGGTCTCAGGAGAGGGTCGGATGAACGTGCATAAGAATGCCCGGCTGACGGAGCACAGTCGAGCCGAACTGGTGCGGCGTGTGCGGGCGGGACAGCGGCCGAAGGCCGTGGCCACGGCCTTCGGCGTCGACGCCAAGACGGTCGGCAAATGGGTGAAGCGGTTCGAGGCGGAAGGTCCGGCCGGCCTGGCGGATCGCTCGTCGCGCCCTCGCAGGCTTCATCGGCCGACGCCGGCCGAGACCGTGGATCGGGTCATCGCCCTTCGTCGCCAGCGTTTCTGCGGCCGGCAGATCGCCAGGGAGACCGGGGTCTCGCCGGCCACGGTGAGCCGGATCCTACGGACGGCGGTCCTTAGCCGGGCGAAGGACCTGGACCCGCCCGCCCCGGTGGTCCGCTACGAGCGCGAGCATCCCGGCGAGCTGATCCATCTCGACATCAAGAAACTCGGCCGCTTCGAGAAGCCGGGCCACCGCATCACCGGCGACCGCACCGGCCAGAGCAACGGCCGCGGCGTCGGCTGGGAGTATGTCCATGTCTGCATCGACGACGCCTCGCGGATCGCCTGCAGCCAGGTCATGCCGAACGAAAAGAAGGAAAGCGCCATCGCCGCCCTGACGGCCGCCATCGCCTACTACAAGAGCCTCGGCGTCACCGTGACCCGGGTGATGAGCGACAACGGCGCCTGCTACAAATCCCACGCCTTCCGCGACCTCTGCAAGGCGCTGGGCCTCAAGCACATCCGCACCAAGCCCTACACACCCAAGACCAACGGCAAGGCCGAACGCTTCATCCAAACCGCGCTACGGGAATGGGCCTACGCCCAGGCTTACCCGA
>NZ_JAUYOJ010000133.1 GCF_030697925.1 Phenylobacterium sp.
GGCATAGTTGACGTCGCCGCGCAGGTGCTTGGAGCTCATCACGTCATAGGCCCCGCCATAGGCCTTGCGGGTGATCAGGGTGATCTTCGGCACCGTGGCCTCGGCATAGGCGAACAGCAGCTTGGCCCCGTGGCGGATCAGACCGCCCTGCTCCTGCTTGGTGCCCGGCATGAAGCCCGGCACGTCGACGAAGGTCACCAGGGCGATCTCGAAGGCGTCGCAGAAGCGCACGAAGCGCGCGGCCTTGCGCGAGCTATCGATGTCCAAGACCCCGGCCAGCACCTGCGGCTGGTTGGCGACGATCCCCACCGGCTGGCCGTCGATGCGGCCGAAGCCACAGATGATGTTCTTGGCGAAGCCGTCGGCGATCTCGAAGAAGTCGGCCTCGTCGACCACCTTCAGGATCAGCTCCTTCATGTCGTAGGGCTTGTTGGGGTTGGCCGGGATCAGGGTGTCCAGCGACGGCTCTTCCCTCTGAGGATCGTCGTAGCTCTGGCGCACCGGCGGCTTGTCGCGGTTGGAGAGCGGCAGGAAGTCCACCAGCCGTCGCACCTGGGTCAGCGCCTCCAGGTCGTTCTCGAAGGCCCCGTCGGCCACCCCCGACTTGATGGCGTGCACCCGGTAGCCGCCCAGCTCCTCGTGGGTCACCTCCTCATGGGTCACGGTGCGCACCACGTCGGGGCCGGTGACGTACATGTAGGAGGTGTCCTTCACCATGAAGATGAAGTCGGTGATCGCCGGGGAATAGACGTCGCCGCCCGCGCAAGGCCCCATGATCACGCTGATCTGCGGGATCACGCCGGAGGCCAGGGTGTTCTGCAGGAAGATGTCGGCATAGCCCGCCAGCCCGTCCACCCCCTCCTGGATCCGCGCCCCGCCGGCGTCGAACAGGCCGATGATCGGGGCGCCGACCTTCAGGGCCTGTTCCTGCACCTTGACGATCTTGCGCGCATGGGCGTTCGACAAACTCCCGCCGAAAACCGTGAAGTCCTTGGAGAACACGAACACCAGCCGGCCGTTGATATTGCCCCAGCCGGTCACCACCCCGTCGCCGGCCACCTTCTGGTCGGCCATCCCGAAGTCCGTCGCCCGGTGCTCGACGAACATGTCGAACTCCTCGAACGAGCCCTCGTCCAGCAACAGCTCCAGCCGCTCGCGCGCCGTCAGCTTGCCCTTGCC
>NZ_JAUYOJ010000136.1 GCF_030697925.1 Phenylobacterium sp.
CTTGCCGCCGAGGATCTTGTCCGCGGTGCGTTCCTTGATGCCGCCCGGGTGGCCGGTGTGCCAGTAGTAGGTCTTGTCCGTGAGCTTCTTGCCCGTGAACTTCACCTTGTGGGCGTTGAGCACGACGACATAGTCGCCGCAATCGACATGCGGGGTGTAGTCGGGGCGGTGCTTGCCGCGAAGACGCATGGCGATGAACGAGGCGAGACGGCCAACGACGGCGTTCTCGGCATCGATCACGATCCACTTCTTCGTGACGTCGGCGGGCTTCAGCGAAGCCGTCGTCTTCATCATGGGGAACGGTCCGTAAGTTGGCGGGACCGATCGATCCCGACGAGAGGCGCGCTAGTACTTGGCTCCCGAGCGTCTGTCAACAACTTCCGGCGCGACAATGCCCGCAAAACGTTGCCCAGCAACGGATTGCAGAAATAGGTATCATAATACCGCGCCAATCCCCTGTCGCACTTCTATGGTCTGACGGCCTAACGAAACCAAGCCGGGATTCTTTATGTCCGCGTCCAGACGCCAGTTCCTCCAAGCCGCCGCGGCCACCGCCGCCTTCGCCGGCCTCTCTCGCCTGGCCTACGCTGAGGCCACGCCGGACGCCGACGGCTTCTCAGCCCCCGGTTACGCCAGCGAGGTCACCGGCTACGGCCCGCTGAAACGCGACCCGGCGGAGATTTTCGATCTGCCGGAGGGCTTTTCCTACAACGTGATCTCCAAGACCGGCGATCCCATGGACGACGGCTTCCTGACCCCGGGCAAGATGGACGGCATGGGCTGCTTCCGGGTCGGCCGAAACAAGGTGGCCCTGGTCCGCAACCACGAGATCAGCCCCCCGCCCCGCGATCTGCAGATCACCGCCTTTGGCGCCGACCGCGTGTTGGCGCCCAAGATCGCCGCCGACCGATTCTACGACACCGACCTGGCGGGCCTACCGCTCGGCGGCGGGACCACCACCCTCATCTATGACACTCGCAAGCGCGAGCTGAAGACCCACCACCTCAGCCTGGCCGGGACCGCCACCAACTGCGCCGGCGGCGTCACCCCCTGGGGATCCTGGCTGAGCTGCGAGGAGGTCAAGATTCGCCCCGGCCAGACGACCCGGAAGGACCACGGCTGGGTGTTCGAGGTACCCTCGGGCCTGCGCGGCCTGGCCGATCCCTTGCCGATCAAGGGCATGGGGCGTTTCCAGCACGAGGCCTGCGCCGTCGATCCCCGCACCGGGGTGATCTACATGACCGAGGACGAGTTCGACGGACGCGGCCTGTTCTATCGCTACCTGCCCAACGACAAGCGCCGGCCCCACGAAGGCGGCAAGCTGCAGGCGCTCGCCGCCACGGACGGGAGCGACGTGCGCAACTGGGACTCGGTCTCCTGGAAGCCCGGCGACTGGAAGACCGTCCGCTGGATCGACCTCGACGGCGTCGACAACCCCAACAACGACCTGCGTCATCGCGGCCAGATGGCGGGCGCCTCCTGGATCGCTCGCGGCGAGGGGATCTATTTCGGCAAGGGCGAGCTCTATTTCACCTGCACCAGCGGCGGCCCCAAGTTCCATGGCCAGGTGCTGCGCTACGTGCCCAGCCCCGACGAAGGCCAGCCCGGCGAAGCCGACAAGCCAGGCCGGCTGCAGCTCTTCGTGGAGCCGAGCGACATCCGCTTCATGGAGATGGCCGACAACATCGTCATCGCCCCCTGGGGGCACATCATGGCCTGCGAGGACAAGCAAGGCGGCACCAACTACCTGCGCGGGATCACGCCGGCCGGCCAGGTCTACGCCGTGGGTCGCAACGCCCAGATGGGAACCGGCAAGGTGCGCGGCTCTTCGGAACTGGCGGGGGTCTGTTTCTCCCCCGACGGCTCGACCCTGTTCGTGAATATCTACACGCCCGGCTGCACGCTCGCGATCACCGGGCCGTGGGACAGTTTCAAGGGTTAGGGCCGGCGCACGCGCCAAGCGAAGGCCACGGCCAGGGACAGCACCAGGGCCGCGAAGACCTGGTGCAGCACCCCCAGCCAGATCGGCACGCCCAGCATCAGGGTGGCGATCCCGAGGATCGCCTGCAGGCCGATGGTCGCGGCGACCGCCAGGGCGATGATTCGCGAGTCGTCATTGAGGTAACGCGAGCGCCAGGCGCTCGCTGCGACCGCCACCCCAGCCGCGACCAGCAGATAACCCGCCAGCCGGTGATGCAGCTGCACTGCGCCCTGGCTGTGGGCCAGGGTCGCCCAGAGGCTGTCGCCCGCATAGTCCTTGGGGACCAGGGCGCCGTTCATCATCGGCCAGTCATTGTAGACGAACCCCGCGTCGTTGCCGGCCACCAGGGCGCCCAGCAGGATCTGAAGATAGATCAGCCCGATCAGCGCGAAGGCTCGCCGCGTCCAGGGTCCGGTGATCGTCTGGCGCGGCGAGCCGGTCCAGGCGTCCAACGCCGTCCAGATCAGGCCGCCCAGCAGGGCGAAGGCCAGGCCCAGATGGACGGCGAGCCGCTCAGGCGCTACCGACACCCGCTCCGATAGCCCGCTGGCCACCATCCACCAGCCGACCGCGCCCTGCAGGCCGCCCAGGACGAACAGGCCCCCGCAGCGCCAGATCAGCCGCCTGGGCAACTCCTGGCGGACTAGGAACCAGACGAAGGGCACGGCGAAGACGACGCTGATTAGCCGCCCCAGGAACCGATGGCTCCACTCCCACCAGTAGATCGACTTGAACGCCGCGAGCGTCATGCCCTGGTTGAGCTGCTGGTATTGGGGGATCTCCCGGTAGCGGGCGAATTCTTCCGACCAGTCCTGGTCCGACAACGGCGGCATCGCACCGGTCACCGGCTTCCACTCGGTGATCGACAGGCCTGAGTCAGTCAGACGAGTGGCCCCGCCGACCACGACCATGGCCAGAACCATGGCCGCGACGATCAACAACCATATGGCGACAGACGCGGACCTGTCGGAACGGAGAAAGGAGGTCATGTGGGAAAAGTCGTGTAGGTTCGAGGCGTTCTTACGGCGACCGGCTACCGGACTTCAGCCCCGCAGTCCACGGGGCGCACGCAATTGGAACCCGGCAAGCTGCGCCGCATTACGCCAACTTGGACTTCAGAGAGGGCTAGAGCATGAGTGGCGTTGGAATCATCGGTTGGATCGTGATCGGCATCTTGGCCGGCTGGGTCGCCGAAAAGGTCATGAAGCGGAACCACGGCCTGCTCACCAACCTCGCGGTCGGTGTGGTCGGCGCCCTGCTCGGTGGCTTCGTCGCCGGCCTGCTCGGGATCAGCTTCGGCGGCTGGATCGGCAGCTTCGTGATCGCCACCCTGGGCGCGATCATCCTGTTGTTCCTGCTGGGCCTGCTCAAGCGCCGCTAGACCTCGACAGGGTCGGGCGCCTATATCCGACCCATGAGCGCAAGGGTCCGGAAATTCATCGGCGGTATCGGCATTGTCAGCTTCCTGGCGCTCTACGCCTGGGCCGTGGTGATGATCGGCGAGCGCCTACCGGCCCATTGGGCCGCGCAGCTGGGTTTCTACGCCGTAGCGGGCCTGGCCTGGGGCGTGCCGATCCTGCCGCTCATCACGTGGATGAACCGGGGTCGGCAATAGGGTCTTCGGAAATCGCCGATGGTCGGAGCGACAAGATTCGAACTTGCGACCCCTTGACCCCCAGTCAAGTGCGCTACCAGGCTGCGCTACGCTCCGACATCGGCGAGCGGCCCTTCTAGACGCTTGCGACGGCAGGGCAAGGGCGAAAATCGACGCTGGGCCTGGAGGAGATCATGAGCGGCCTGCCCATCGAGGAAACGGTGACGGTCGGGGTTCCGCCGGATCGCGCGTTCGCGCTGTTCACCGAAGGGTTCGGCGAATGGTGGCCGGAGGAATACACCTATTCCGGCCCCGATGGCCTGCAGACCATCGCCCTGGGCGCCACGCCGGGGGATTTTTGCTACGAACTGGGGCCGGAAGGCTTTCATGTGGACTGGGGGCGGATGGTCGCCATCGAGCCCGGCCGCCGCATCGTCTTCCTCTGGCAGATCGGGCCTGACAGCGCCCCGCAGCCGGACCCCCATCAGGCCAGCCAGGTCGAGGTCGCCTTCGCCCCTGACGGCGAGGATGGAACGGTCGTGCGCCTGACCCATGCCGGCTTTGAGCGCCACGGCGAAGGCTCGGCCGACTATCGTCGGGAAATGGCCTCGGAGGACGGCTGGCCGCTGATTCTGGACGCCTTCGCCGACTTCGTGCGGCGGGTCTAGCGGCCCAGTAGCCTGTCCAGCCGAGCCTTGGCGGCTTCCAGGTCGTCGAGGGCGCCCTGCAGCCGCTCGCGGCCTTCCTCGCTCAGGCGATCGGCGCCGACATCGAAGCCGTGGCCGTGGCCGGCGGCGGGAGCGGAGATCGTGCCCGAGGCGGCGTCCAGCAGGCGCTTCAGCCCCTGGTCCTTGTGCAGCTTCTGCACGCCCTTGATGGTGTAGCCCTGGTCGTGCAGCAGGCCGCGCACGCCGCGCAGCACCTGGATGTCCTGGGGCCGGTAGAACCGGCGGCCGCCCGCGCGCTTCATGGGGCGGATGAAGGAGAACTTGGTCTCCCAGAACCGCAGCACATGCTGCGGCACGTTCAGCTCGTCAGCTGCCTCAGAGATGGTCCGAAAGGCGTCGGGGCCCTTGGCCACGGGGGGCCTTACGTCACTTCGCCAGGGCGCGGTCCACCCGCGCCTTCATGACCTGGGACGCCCGGAAG
Organism: Phenylobacterium sp.; assembly: GCF_030697925.1. Taxonomy (GTDB): domain Bacteria; phylum Pseudomonadota; class Alphaproteobacteria; order Caulobacterales; family Caulobacteraceae; genus Phenylobacterium. Next base: position 4,725 of record NZ_JAUYOJ010000136.1, read on the forward strand.
CCGATCACGCGGCGCGGTTCGATGGCCGCGGGCTCGCCGGTCTTCGGGTTGCGCCCCATCCGGGCGCGTTTGGCGCGGACCTGGAAGACGCCGAATCCGGAGAGCTTGACCTGCTCCCCGCGCTCCAGGGCCTGGGCCATGAGCTCCAGGGTCCGCTCGACCAGCTCGGAACAGTCCTGGCGGGTCAGCCCCACCTCCTCGTGCACCGCCTCGCACAGGTCGGCCCGTGTCACCGTAGCGCCCTTCATGGAGCCCCCGCCCTCGAACAATCCATACTGGTCTAGACTTCCGTCATGACCTGATTGTCGCATCAAGTCAAAGGCTTCAAGCGCTCAATTGTCCGTACGCCCAAGCAATGGGCCGGGACCTAGAGGCGAATGACGCAGGCGCCCCAGGTCAAGCCGCCGCCCATGGCTTCCAACAAGAGCATTTGGCCGGGCTTGATCCGGCCGTCTTCGATCGCCGTGGCGAGCGCCAGGGGAATGGAGGCGGCCGAGGTGTTGGCGTGCTCAGCGACCGTGGAGATCACCTTGTCATGGGTGATGCCCACGCGCTTGGCGACGCCCTCCAGGATGCGCTGGTTGGCCTGGTGGGGGATGAACCAGTCGACGTCGGCGACCTCGATCCCGGCGTCGGCGGCCGCGGCGAACACCGCCTCGGAGATGTTCACCACGGCGTGGCGGAACACCTGGTTTCCTTGCATCCGCAGATGACCGATCTGGCCATTGGTCGAGACACCGCCGTCCACATAGAGCAGATCCTGCTTAGCGCCATCCGCGCGCAGGGCGAAGCCCAGTAGGCCGCGATCGGCGGTGGTCCCCTCGCCTTCCATCGGTTCGATCACCACGGCGCCCGCCCCGTCGCCGAACAGCACGCAGGTGCCGCGGTCGGTCCAGTCCATCAGCCGGGTCATGGTCTCCGCCCCGATGACCAGAGCGCACTTCGAGCGGCCGCGGGCCACGAAGCCGTCAGCCGCGGAGAGCGCATAGACGAAGCCCGAGCAGACCGCCTGGACGTCAAAGGCCACGCCGACCGGGCAACCCAGCTTGCGCTGGACGATGGTGGCCACAGCCGGGAAGGTCAGGTCCGGGGTCGTGGTGCCGACCACGATCATGTCGACGTCGGCGGCGGTCTTGCCGGCGGCGGCGAGCGCGCGGCGCGCAGCCTCCACGGCCAGGTCCGACACCGCCTGGTCCGGCGCGGCGCGGTGGCGCTGGCGGATGCCGGTCCGTTCGATGATCCATTCGTCGCTGGTGTCGACGAACTTGGCCAGGTCGGCATTGGTGACCACCTCGTCGGGCAGATAGCCGCCGACGCCGGTCACAACGCTACGCAGAACTTTCGTCACTCAGGCGGCTCCATCGACGGCCGGCGGCTGGTGTTCGGCCACCGCGGCGGTGAGCCGGGTCATATTCCGTTCGATCTCCGCTGCGAAGTCGCTTTGCGCCAATTTGGACGCCATGCGGATCGCCGCGGCGATATCGCGATCCGCCGCGCCGCCGTGGCTCTTCACCACCACCCCATTGAGGCCGAGCAATGGCGCCGCGGCGTCGGGGGATAGTTTCTCTCGGAATTTCAATAGGCCAGGGCGCGCCAGCAGGGCCCCCAGCTTCGACAGGGCGGTTCCAGTGAGCGCCGCGCGCAGCTCCCCGCCCAGGTAACGGGCCGTACCCTCGGCGGTCTTCAGTGCGATATTTCCCGTGAATCCGTCGGTCACCACCACGTCGACCACGTTGCGCGACAGGCCGTCGCCCTCCACGAAGCCGCGATAATCGAGGTCGAACTGGCCGCCGCGCAGAATCGCATGGGCCTGGCGAACCTCCTCGTGGCCCTTCATGTCCTCGGAGCCCACGTTCAGAAGGCCCACGGTGGGCTTGGCCACCCCATGAGCGGCCCGGTGGAAGGCCTCGCCCATGATGGCGAACTCGACCAGGCGCTCGGCGTCGCAGTCTACATTGGCGCCGACATCGAGGACCGTGGTGATTCCCTTGGTTCCGGGCCAGCCCACCACCAGGCAGGGCCGGTCCACGTCGACGCTCATCCGCAGCAGCAGCAGGCAGATGGCCATCAGGGCGCCGGTGTTGCCGGCCGAGACCGCCGCCGCCGCCTCCCCGGTCTTCACCGCCTCGACCGCGGCCCACATCGAGGTGCCCTTGCCGCGGCGCAGGGCCTGGGCGGGCTTCTCGTCCATGGCGATGACCCGTTCGGCGTGGCGAATCTCCACCTGGCTCGGCAGGGTCGCGCCGAACTGGGTGCGGATCGCGGCTTCGTTCCCATGTAGGATGAATCTGAGGTTCGGCGCTTGCTTGGCCGCGAGCAGCACGCCGGGAACCACCACGGAAGGACCGTGGTCGCCGCCCATGGCGTCAATGGAGATGGCCAGGGACTTCATCACGGCGTCGCTTCACCCCTTGCGGCGGTCGCGCCGGAAAGCTTCAGCAGGATAGCGCCGCCTCCAGACGATGCAAACGACGCGGTCACTCCCCGTCCTTCTTCAGCGCCTTGAGCACGGCGAAGGGCGACTCCTCCGGCGTGTCCGGCGTGTAGTCGAATTCCGCCCCTGGCTTGCGGGGAAAGGGATCGATCTCCAGGGCCAGGTGCTCCACCAGCACATGGGCCAGGTCGATCTCATCGCTCTCCAGCACGTCCGGCGGATCGGGCGACTCGAGATCCAGCGCCAGTTCGCCGCCTTCCGATTCGCCATAGGCGTTCGGGCTTCCCGCCGGAACCAGCTGCAGGGCGATTTCGCCGGTCAGCTGCTGTTCGAACGGGTCGAGGCTGATCCCGCAGATCTGGCCAACGGTGGCGGTGAAGCGGCCGGTGATCTCGGCGCCGTCCAGCCAGGGCCGGACCCGCAGGTCGGCGACCAGGGCAGGCAGGCTCTCCAGCAGCAGTTCCTTGGCCAGGGCGGCGCGAACGGCCTCGTCAGGCGCCAGCCGGACCTCGATGGGACCTCGGGCCAGCTCGCCCAGGCGAATCAGGTGGGTCCAGTCGCTCATGCGCGCCCCCAATCGACGTCGCCCTCCAAGAGGGCGTCCAGCGGCTGTCCGGCCAGGGAAGCGCGACGCGCCAGAACATAGACGGCCAACTCCGGTGCGTGTTCGGCCGAGCCCTGGGCATAGACCGTGCGGACCAGCAGGGCCTCCAGCGGACCGTTGTCCGGCAAGGCCTGGAAGGCGGCCTCATAGGACTTCACGCGGCCATAGAAGGCCTCGCCCAGCTTGCGCATCTTCTTGCCGACCGAGACGTCGCCGACCCCCATCTCGCGCAAGGCGTCGTCCAGAGCGCTGAGATAGGTATCGAACAGCGCCTGGGAGGTCTCGGCGGCGCGGGGGCCCTGTCCCTTCAGACGGTCCAGCAGCAGGAAGACGTGGGCGGTGTAGAGCTCGAATCGGCCCTCGACCGTGTCGGGGGCGGCCAGATCGGCGTAGAGGCTGGGCGTGCGGGCCTGGGCGACCGCGCCGGCATAGAGCTTCCGCCCCACGTTTTGCGCGGTCCGGGGACGGAAGAAGCGGTCCAGGAGCATTCAGGCCTCGATTTCGCCCTCAGGCGCAGCTACAGGCGGCATTGAACTAAGGGGCCGCGACCGATAGGTCAAAGTCTCGAACAAATGAACAGGTCCGGTTCGCACATGTTTCGTCGCGTCGCCTTTGTCGCACTTGCTGGTTGCCTCATGGCGACGACCGCCTGCGCGCCGATCACCACCTATTCCGGCTTCCAGGCCATCGAGGCCAACCCGAAGGACGTGAAGGTGGGAACCGACACCAAGTCCACCGTCCGGGCCAGCCTCGGCTCGCCCTCGGCCACCTCGACCTTCGATCCCAATGTCTGGTTCTATATCGACCAGGTGAAGGAGCGCGTGGCCTTCCGCCGGCCGGTGGTCACCTCGCGCAACGTGGTGGCCGTGACCTTCGACAAGGACACCGAGCTGGTGAAGACCGTCGACACCATGACGCTCAAGGACGGCAAGGTCATCGCCTTCAACGGTCGCGAGACCCCGACCCGCGGGCGCGAGCTGACCATTCTCGAACAGCTGCTGGGCAATGTCGGCCGCGGCACCATGCTGCCGAACGAGGACGAGAACGCGCCAGGCAACCGCCCGGGCGACCGGCGGTAATCATCCCCGCGAAAGCGGGGACCCAGACTTCCAGGAAACAAAAAAAGCCCCGGAGATCGCTCTCCGGGGCGTCTTCTTTGGGCGTCGTCGGTCGGGCTAGCCGCCCGAGTGGGCCAGGACCGCCAGCAGCAGCAGGGCCACGATGTTGGTGATCTTGATCATCGGGTTCACCGCGGGACCCGCGGTGTCCTTGTAGGGGTCGCCGACAGTGTCGCCGGTCACCGCGGCCTTGTGGGCCTCGGATCCCTTGCCGCCATAGTGACCTTCCTCGATCAGTTTCTTGGCGTTGTCCCAGGCGCCGCCGCCCGAGGTCATCGAGATGGCGACGAACAGGCCGGTGACGATCACCCCCATCAGCATGGCGCCCAGCGAGGCGAAGGCGTTGACCTTGCCCGCGATGGCCTGGATCACGAAGAACAGGACGATCGGCGACAGCACCGGCAGCAGGCTGGGAACGATCATTTCCCGGATCGCGGCGCTGGTCAGGATGCTCACGGCCCGACCGTATTCCGGCTTGACCTCGCCCGTCATGATGCCGGGGTTTTCCCGGAACTGACGGCGGACTTCCTCGACCACGGCCTCGGCCGCGCGGCCCACGGCGGTCATGGCCATGCCGCCGAACAGGAAGGGCAGCAGCCCCCCGAACAGCAGCCCGACCACGACGTACGGGTTGGAGAGGTCGAAGGCGACCGCGCCTAGGCCGTCGAAGAACGAGCCCGGGGTGGCGTTGGCCGCGAAGTACTTCAGGTCCTCGGTGTAGGCCGCGAACAGCACCAGGGCGCCGAGGCCCGCCGAACCGATGGCGTAGCCCTTGGTGACGGCCTTGGTGGTGTTGCCCACGGCGTCGAGCGCATCGGTGGTGACGCGCACTTCCGGAGGCAGGCCGGCCATCTCGGCGATGCCGCCGGCGTTGTCGGTGACGGGACCGAAGGCGTCGAGGGCGACGATGAAGCCCGCCAGGGACAGCATCGAGGTGGTGGCTATGGCGATACCGAACAGGCCGGCGAAGCCATAGGTGACGATGATGCCGGCGATGATCACCAGGGCCGGGGCCGCGGTGGATTCCAGCGACATGGCCAGGCCCTGGATCACGTTGGTGCCGTGACCGGAGACGCTGGCCTTGGCCACCGACTTCACCGGACGGAAGCCGGTGCCGGTGTAGTATTCGGTGATCACGACGATGAGCGCGGTGACCGCGAGCCCTGCGATGCCGCACCAGAACAGGCTCATGGCGTCGAAGGTCTTGTCGCCCACCGTGAGCGGCTCAGGGACCAGCGAGGTCACGACCCAGTAGATCGCGCCCACCGACAGGACACCGGTGACGATCAGGCCCTGATAGAGGGCCCCCATGATGTTGTTGTTCTTGCCCAGGCGCACCGCGAAGGTGCCCAGGATCGAGGTGACGATGCAGACGCCGCAGATGGCCAGCGGCAGCAGCATCATATTGGTGACGACGGTGGCGTCGTCGCGGAAGAAGATCGCCGCGAGCACCATGGTGGCGACCGTGGTCACCGCATAGGTCTCGAACAGGTCGGCGGCCATGCCGGCGCAGTCACCGACGTTGTCGCCCACGTTGTCGGCGATGGTCGCGGCGTTACGGGGGTCATCTTCCGGGATGCCGGCCTCGACCTTGCCCACCATGTCGCCGCCGACGTCGGCGCCCTTGGTGAAGATGCCGCCGCCCAGACGGGCGAAGATGGAGATCAGCGAGGCGCCGAAACCGAGCGCGACCATGGAGTCGACCACGTCGCGGCTGGTATTCTCAAGCCCGAGACCTTGGGTCAGGACCGCGTAGTAGCCGGCCACGCCAATCAGGGCGAAACCCGCCACCAGCATGCCAGTGATGGCGCCCGAGCGGAACGCCAGGGACAGGCCCTTGGCGAGGCTCTCGGAGGACGCCTGGGCGGTGCGGACATTGGCCCGCACCGAGATCAGCATGCCCACGAAGCCCGCGAGGCCCGACAGGGTCGCCCCGACCAGGAAGCCGACGGCCGCGTACCAGCCGATCAGGAACCCGACCGCGACGAGGATGACCGCGCCCACCATGGCGATGGCGGTGTATTGCTTGTTCAGGTAGGCCTGCGCGCCTTCCTGGATGGCCGCGGCGATCTCCTGCATCCGCGCATTGCCGGGCGAGGCCCGCAACAGGGACAGTGTCTGAAGCACTCCGTAGAGCACGGCCAGAAAGCCGGCGGCGATCACCAGCCAAAGCGTAGTCTCAGAACTCATAGTTTAAGCGCCCCTATGGATTGCACGGAGTTGACCGACCCCGCCCCGAGAGGCGGCCGACGGCGTTCCAGGCCCTGATGGTTTCCCCAGTATTGGGACGTCGTGGATCCGCCGCCCCTTATCGTGGGCGGGACGTTGCCAGTTGTAACGGGCGCGTGCAACGCCCTGTTGACCAAGGCTCGGGCGACGCGACGGAAAGCCGGGGCGCGGGCTAGGGGCGGATTTCCGCTGCGCCGCGCGGTCCGGCGGCCATGGGTGGGGCGATCCGGCGCTTGGGCGCCTGGGAGGTGATCGTGATGGCCTTGATGTCCTTCGGCCCAGCGATGGCCACGGCCTCACGCATCATGGTCGCCTGCAACCTCGGCGCATCGACGCTCATATAGTCCTTGGTGTTGGTGAAGGGCGTCCGATGGCCGGCCCGGACCAGGGCGTCGCGGAAATAGGGCTCGCGCTCCCGAAGCTTGGCGGTGTTGGCCGCGGTGGTTAGCACCACGCGCACGGAAACGAAGACGTAGTTTATCAGCTTGCCGTCCACCACGATGGGCAGGGCCACCGGGGAAAGGTCGACATACTGGCCGACGTCCTTGGGCGCGGACTTCTCCTCGGCGGCCAGCACGGGGCCGGCGCAGAAGGTGGCGAGAGCGGCAGCGACGAGTAAGCGGCGGAGCATGGGGCATCCTCGCCGAATATGGTTGCCGCATCCTTGCCGGCGCTCCATCCTCCACGAAACGCCACATTGAGGACCCGCAGGATCCGTATTTCAGAAGGCAGGTCGGTCAGTCTCCGACGCATCGAGGCCGGCGACCTTCCGCAGATCGCCCCTCACCTCTTCACGGTCTCGATCACCGAGCCGCTCACCGAACTGCCCCGGCTCCAGGCCGTGCATGCTGCGACGGGGCTCTGGCTAGAGGACTCCGGCGCGGTGGCCATCCTCGAGAACGCTGGCGGTCGAATGGTCGGCACGATGCAATTCTACCGCTCCAGTCCCGTCATCCACGGCTATGAGCTGGGCTACATCGTCCATGATCCGGCCGATCGCGGCAAAGGCTACGCCTCGGAGGCTACGCGCCTGCTGACCGACCTGCTGTTCGCCGAGCGGCCGGGCTGTTTCCGACTGCAACTGATCATCGAGACCTGGAACGAAGCATCGTGGCGGATCGCCGAGCGTTGCGGGTACGCCCGCGAGACGCTGTTGCGAAAGGCCGGTTTCAGCACCGAGGATCCTGAGGATTGCTACCTTTATGCGCGGGTCCGCGGCGACTAGTCGTGCCGCCAGCCGCCGGCCCCCGGTTCGATTGGGACACCGTCCACCAGGACCTCGACGCCTACGCCCGCGACGATCTCGCCGATGAGGGTCAGGCCAGGGATGCGGACCGCGTCCGGCGCCACGGCGCAGACGATCTCATAGTCGTCCCCGCCCGAGGCCAGTGCGCGCAGGGCCGCGGCGCGGTTCTCCTGTTCGCCTAGCCAGCGGCGGGCGGCGGGCGACAGCGGCAGACGCTCAAGATTCAGCCGCAACCCCGCCCCGCTGGCGCGGGCGATGTGGCCCGCGTCGGCGATCAGGCCGTCCGACACGTCGGCGGCGGCGGTCACTTGTTCCCTCAGGGCCGCACGCAGGTCGAGGCGCGGTGTCGGCAGGCGGTAGCGGTCGGCCAGATAGCCATCCGGGTCATCCAGCTCCCGGCGCGCGGCGGCCAGGCCCAGCCAGCCGTCGCCGATGGTCCCGCTGACCATGACGAGATCGCCGACTTTGGCGCCGGACCGGCGGATCATCCTGCCCGCCGGGACCCAGCCAAGCATGGTCAGGGAGACCATCAGCGGACCGTGCGTCGAGACGGTGTCGCCGCCCAGCAGGACGAGGTTCGCACCGTCCTGCGCCAGGCCCGTGGCGAAGGCCTGGCGCTCCGGCCATCCGAAGCTGGGAGGCCAGGCCACCGCCAGGAAATAGCCGTAGGGCTCGGCCCCTTTGGCGGCCAGGTCGGAGAGGTTCACCCGCAGCAGCTTGCGCGCGATCAGGCCCGGCGCTTCGTCGCTCAGGAAATGCACGCCCTGGACCATGGCGTCCTTGGTGATCACCAGGTCGAACCCCTGGCGCGAGGGGATCGCCGCGGCGTCGTCCAACAGATCGAAGGCCTCCGCCGCCCCCTTGGTCAGCGGGCGGTAGAGGCGGGCGATCTGCTCGAATTCATCTGGGCCGGACATCCTGGGCCACCGCGTCCAGGGCGCCGTTCACGAAGCCCGGCTCCGGGCCCTCGAAGAACGACTTGGCGAGCTCAACATATTCGTCGATCACCACCTCGGTGGGCACGTCGGCGCGATGGGCCAGCTCGAAGGCGCCAGCGCGCAGGATGGCCCGGACCGTGGCGTCCAGCCGCTCCAGCCGCCAGCCGGCGGCCAGGCGCTTGACCACGGCGCTGTCGATCTCGCGCTGGGCGCCGACCACGCCGCGCACCAGCTCGGCGAAGAACGCCTCATCGGCGCTAGCCAGGGTGTCGCCCTCGGTGGGCGCGTCGCCCTCCACGCCCTGGTCGAACCGATGGTCGGCGAACTCGCGGATCACCGCCTCGACGCCGGCGCCGGAGACTTCCATCTGGTAGAGGGCCTGGATCGCGGCCAGCCGGGCCACGGAACGCATGCTGTGGGCCGTGCCGCTCATCGGACGGCCTGGCCGAGCAGCTGGCGCTTGAGGGCGACCATCTCCAGCGCCGCGCGCGCAGCGCCGCCGCCCTTGTCGCCCTCGCTCGCCCGCGCCCGCGCCCAAGCCTGGTCGCCGTCCTCGACGGTCAGGATGCCGTTGCCGATGGCCAGGCGCTTGCCGATGGCCAGGTCCATGAGCCCGCGGGCGGACTCATTGGAGACGATCTCGAAGTGATAGGTCTCGCCTCGGATCACAGTGCCAAGCGCCACATAGCCGTCGTAGCGCTTGCCGGCGGGACGATGACCGCCTTCCTCGGCGATGGCGATGGCGCCAGGGATCTCCAGGGCGCCGGGCACGCTGATCACGTCGTATTCCGCGTCATGGGCGGTGATCACATCGGCGGCCGCCTTCAGCAGCTCGTCGGCCAGGTCGTCATAGAAGCGCGCCTCGACCACGAGGATGCGGATTTTCTCTTCGAGCATGTGAAGTCCTTTTCGAAGCGACCCTTTAGGCCGTTTCGCGCCAGCGGGCGAGATAGCGCGCCAGCATATCGATCTCCAGGTTCACGCGGCTGCCGACCTTGAGCTGGCCCAGGGTGGTCACGTCCCAGGTGTGGGGGATCAGATTCACCCCGAAGACGTCGTCCTCCACCTCGTTCACAGTCAGGGAGACGCCTTGAATCGTGATCGAGCCCTTGGGCGCGATGTAACGGTGCAGAGGGCGCGGCACGCGGACCTGGACCCGGTGCGAGCCGCCCTCGCTTTCGATGGAGATCACCTCCCCCACCCCGTCCACATGGCCCGAGACAATGTGGCCGCCCAGTTCGTCGCCGACCCGAGCGGCGCGTTCCAGATTGACCGAATCGCCGGCCTTCCACTCGTCCAGCGTGGTCATCGACAGGGTCTCGCCGGAAACCTCCACCGCGAACCAGTCCTCGCCCTTCTCCACCACGGTCAGGCAGCAGCCGGCGTGGCTGATCGAGGCGCCGATATCGACGGTCGAGAGGTCAAAGCTGGTCTCCACCTCGAACCTGCGGTCGCGGTTGGTGTCGCGGACGGCGCGGACGCGGCCCACATCGGTGACGATCCCGGTGAACATTCAGATCCTCTCGTAACGCTCCCAGAGGTCGGCGCCGACCTCCCGGACTTCAAGACGCCGGAGCCTCGGGGCATCGGCCAGGGCGGCCACCGCCAGGGCCCCGATCCCCGGCCGCCCCTCCCCGCCGATCACCACGGGGGCCCGGAACCACTCCAGGGCGTCCACCAGCCCGCAGCGCAGGAAGCTCGCGGCCACCTGGCCGCCGCCCTCGACGAACAGGCGGCGCAGCCCTTCCCTTTCCAAGGTTTCCACCACGTCACGCAACTCCGGACGCTTGTCGCCGACCGCGTGGACCTGCAGCACCCGGACGCCGGCCTCCGTCAGGCGGGCCTCCGGCGGCGTGGTGGCAATCAGATAGGTCGGGATTTCGCGGGCGCTGGCGACCAGCTTGCAGCCGTCGGCCAGCCTCTGTCGGCTATCCAACACAACGCGGGCTGGCTGAGCGCCGATCCAGCCGGGCAGGCGCACGGTCAGTTCCGGATCGTCGGCCAGGGCCGTCTCGACGCCGATGAGCACCGCGTCGTGCTCCGATCTCAGCCGGTGGGTCGCCTCGCGCGCCTCCGGCCCGGTGATCCAGCGGCTCTCGCCCGTGGCCGTGGCGATGCGGCCATCCAGCGAGGTGGCGAGCTTGAGGGTGACCCTAGCGCTCATCCTCGGACGCTTCGCTCAGGCCCTCCTCGCCGAGGAAGGTCGCGAACTCGCCGGCCTCGCGGAAGTCGCGATAGACCGAGGCGTAGCGGACATAGGCGACGTCATCGAGGCTCTTGAGCTGCTTCATGACCAGTTCGCCGACCACGGACGAGGCGAGCTCGGTCTCCCCCATGCTCTCCAGCTGGCGGGCGATCAGCGAGATCATCCGCTCGATGCGCTCGGGCTCGATCGGACGCTTGCGGGTGGCGATGGCGATGGAGCGGGCCAGCTTGTCGCGCTCGAAGGGCGTGCGCCGTCCCGACCGCTTGAGGATGGTCAGCTCGCGCAGCTGCACCCGCTCAAAGGTGGTGAAGCGGCCGCCGCACTCCGGGCAGAGGCGACGGCGGCGGATGGCCGCGCCGTCTTCCGACGGGCGGCTGTCCTTCACCTGGCTCTCGGCGTGACCGCAGAATGGGCAGCGCATGATGTAGCCCCTCCCGGCCTACCTAACCCCCAGATACAGGGTCTAGCCGTAAATGGGGAAGCGTTTCGTCAGCGCCAACACCTCGTCACGCACCTTCGCCTCGACGGCGGAGTTGTCGCCGCCCTTGGAAAGGCCGTCCAGGACCTCGCCGATCCAGGTCCCGACCTGACGGAACTCGCCGGGTCCGAAGCCGCGGGTGGTGCCGGCCGGGGTGCCGACCCGCAGGCCCGAGGTCTGTATCGGGGGAAGCGGATCGAAGGGGATACCGTTCTTGTTGGTGGTGATGTGGGCCCGCTCCAGGGCGACCTCGGCGTCGGCGCCCGACACGCCCTTCGGCGTCAGATCGACCAGCATCAGGTGGCTGTCGGTGCCGTTGGAGACGATCTTGAAGCCGGCTGTCTGCAGGCTGTCGGACAGCGCCCGGGCGTTGTCGATCACCTGGCGGGCATAGAGCTTGAACTCAGGCTTCAGCGCCTCGCCGAAGGCCACGGCCTTGGCGGCGATCACGTGCATCAGCGGGCCGCCCTGCAGGCCCGGGAACACCGCGCTGTCGATCTTCTTGGCCAGCTTCTTGGAGTTGGTGAGGATCATGCCGCCGCGGGGACCGCGCAGGGTCTTGTGGGTGGTGGTGGTCACCACATGGGCGTGCGGGAACGGGTTCGGATAGACCCCACCGGCCACCAGGCCAGCATAGTGGGCGATGTCGACCATCAGGATGGCGTCGACGCTGTCGGCGATCTCGCGGAAGCGGGCGAAGTCGATGTGGCGGCTGTAGGCGGAGGCCCCGGCGATGATCACCTTGGGCTTTTCGGCCAGGGCCACCTCGGCGGCCTGATCATAGTCGATGAGATGGTCCTGCTGGCGGACCGAATAGGCCACGGGGCGGAACCACTTGCCCGACTGATTGACGCTCTTGCCGTGGGTCAGGTGGCCACCCGCCGCCAGGTCCATGCCCATGAAGGTGTCGCCAGGGCTCATGGTGGCCATGAACACCGCCTGGTTGGCCTGACTGCCGGAGTGTGGTTGCACATTGGCGTACTCGCAGCCGAAGATCTGCTTGGCCCGGGAGATGGCGATCTCCTCGGCGATGTCCACCACCTCGCAGCCGCCGTAGTAGCGCTTACCGGGATAGCCCTCTGCGTACTTGTTGGTGAGGACCGAGCCCTGGGCCTCCATGACCGCGCGCGAGACGATGTTCTCGGACGCGATCAGCTCGATCTGGTCCTGCTGGCGCTTCAGTTCGCGAGACAGCACCGCGGCGATGTCGGGGTCGGCCTCGGCGATTCGGGCGGAGAAGAAGGCGTCGGACGGTGTCTGGGTGTGGACGGTCATGGGCGTGGCTTTCGGGAATCTTGGGAGGGGCGGAGGCCAGGGGCGCTCTTTAACGCCTTAGGCCGGGTGAACCAAATCCTGGGAACAATCTGGACGTCCGAGCGTTGCTGCCGAACCGGAGGTGCGCGCGTGCGCGGCCTCGCGGCCGTGAATGTCACGCAGTCAGGGGGCTCTGTATGAGTATTGATGTCGAACCCGAGGGTCGTTCGGGTGAAGAATTGCTGCGCCTGGGGGCCGATATCGTCTCGGCCTATGTGAGCCGCAACGCCGTCTCGGTCGACGCCGTCCCCGACATCATCAGGTCCGTCCATGGCGCGCTGGAGTCTCTGGGCCGGGCGGCTGTCGCCCAGCCGGAGGAGCGGGCCAAACCCGCCGTCCCGATCAACCGTTCGATCCAGAGCGACTTCATCGTCTGCCTGGAGGACGGCAAGAAGCTGAAGATGCTCAAGCGCTATCTGCGCTCGCGATACGACATGAGCCCTGACGACTACCGCCGCCGCTGGGGCCTGCCGCCCGACTATCCAATGGTTGCCCCGGCCTATGCCGCGCGGCGCAGCGATTTCGCCAAGAAGATCGGCCTCGGCCGAGGCGTCCGCCGCGGGAAGTGACCGAGCCTGGGCTCGGTCGTCCCCGCGAACGCGGGGATCCAGAGGGTGAATGAGCGGGCCAGCCGCTAGGTTTTGATCAGCGAACCCTGAGGGTCTCCGAAGGTGTTGAACACCGCGCGGGTATGCGCCCGCGCGGCTCGAATCGCAAGGTCTAGGCGGCCACGCCGCCGACGCGGGCGATGTTGCAATGGACCCAGAGCGTCTCGAGCGCCCCGGCCAGGCGTTCCATCATGTCGTCGGTGTGGGCCGGCGACGGGGTGAACCGCAGGCGCTCGGTGCCGCGCGGCACGGTCGGATAGTTGATCGGCTGCACATAGATCCCGTGCTCTTCGAGCAGGATGTCGGAGATCATCTTGCAGTGGACCGCGTCGCCCACCAGGACAGGGACGATATGGCTGACCGACGGCATCACCGGCAGACCGGCCTTCAACAGCCGGGCCTTCAGGGTCGCGGCGCGCTCCTGATGGGCGATGCGGACCTCGTTGTGATCCTTCAGATAGCGGATCGAGGCCACCGCGCCCGCGGCGAGCGCCGGCGGGATCGAGGTGGTGAAGATGAAGCCGTCGGCATAGGAGCGGATGGCGTCGACGATCACGGCGTCGGCGGCGATGTAGCCGCCCATGACCCCGAACGCCTTGCCCAACGTGCCCTCGACGATGTCGATCTGCGCCATCACCCCGTCGCGCTCAGCCACACCGGCGCCGCGGGGGCCGTACATGCCGACCGCGTGGACCTCGTCCAGATAGGTCATGGCGCCGTACTTCTTGGCCAGCGCCACCGTACCCGGCAGGTCGGCGATGTCGCCGTCCATCGAATAGACGCTCTCGAAGGCGATGACCTTGGGGGCGTCGGCGGGAGCCTCGATTAGCAGCTGCTCCAAGTGTTCCAGGTCGTTGTGGCGGAACACCCGGCGGCTGTCGCGACCACCGGCCCGGATGCCCGAGATCATGGAATTGTGGTTCAGCTCGTCCGAGAAGATGATCAGGCCGGGTAGGATCTTGTAGAGCGTCGAGAGCGAGGCCTCGTTGGAGACATAGCCGGAGGTGAACAGCAGCGCGGCTTCCTTGCCGTGCAGGTCGGCAAGCTCGTGCTCCAGCTCCACATGGAAGTGGGTGGTGCCCGAAATGTTGCGCGTGCCGCCCGAGCCGGCCCCGGCCTCGTCGATGGCCTTGTGCATGGCGTCCAGCACGAGGGGGTTCTGGCCCTGGCCCAGATAGTCGTTCGAGCACCAGACCGTCACGTCCGTCTGGGTCCCGTCGGTCTGGGTCCAGGTCGCGCGCGGAAACTGGCCGCGATGGCGCTTCAGGTCGGCGAACACCCGATAACGGCCTTCCGAACGGACTCGTTCGAGGGCTGAGCGGAAGGCGTCCTTGTAATCCATCGACTTGAACTCCGCCCTTGGCGATCGACGATCTCTCGCCGCGAGCGGTCCCCTTATTTAGCTCGGCTTATCGCGCCGCAGAAGCCGATTGTCCACATTGCGCGATGTCACAGACGATCAGATTTCATGACCGAGCGCACAAGGTTTGTGATCGTAGGTAACATTGAGGCCCGCGACTGGCGGTCGCGGAATCCCGAAACGGCTGCCTCGACGCGGCCGTTTCGGTCCCCGCGCAGCCTAGCCGGGCTTCTTGAACCTGTAGATGAACTGATCGGTATGACCCCGCAGGCTGGGGTCGAACACGGTCTTGGAATAGTCGTCCTTGTCGTTGCGAAGGACCTTGCTCTCGTCGACGAACTTGAAGCCCGCGGCCTCAACCTCCGCCTTGACGATGGCTGGGTCGATCCGGTGGACCGTATCGGCGGCCTCGACAGGCGTTCCCGCGGGGGCCGCGTGATCCACGATGACGTAGTAGCCGCCCGGCTTCACGGCGTTGAAGATCTGCTTGTTGACCGACGCGACGTCCAGGTTGAAGCGCTTCAGGTGCAGATCGTGATAGTTCTGGGCGGTCCAGAACACGTCCACCGGCTCCGGCAGCGCGAAGGCCGTGAACCCAGCCTGAACCACCTCGATATTGCCGTAGGTCGGATCGGCGGCCACCGCACGGATCGGCGGCGGGGCGGCCGGCGGCGGCGCATTGGGCGGCGGTTGGTTGATCACCGCATAGACCTTGCCCTCGGACCCGACAGTCTTGGCGAAGATACGCGTGAAATAGCCGCCGCCGGGGATGAAGTCGGCCACCTTCTGACCGGGCTTCACCCCGGCGAATTCCAACATCTCGGCCGGCTTGCGATCGGCGTCGCGCTTGGTGTCGGCCTCCGGGCGCCCCTTGTCGGCCACGGCGGCGACAACCGCTGCGGAGGGCGCGGCCTCGACCGAGGCGGCGGACATGACGAACGCCGCGCAAGCGGCCAAAAGAAGACTGCGTTTCATCGGTCTATCTCCCATCGGCGCGCTCTTCCGCCGCCGTCATTGCGTAGGTAGGGGCGACCATTCCTCATCGTAAGGTAGAGGCGCAAATATGGCGTCCAGCATCGCCTCGTCGACCCCCTCCGGCGTGGCCGGATCCCAGCGCGGGGCGTTGTCCTTCTCCACGATCACCGCGCGCACCCCTTCGAGAAAGTCGTGGCGTTGAACCACTCGTGCGCCGATCCGGTATTCCAGGGCCATGTTGTCGGCGAAGCTCGCGGCCGCCCCGCCCAGCCGAAGCTGGCGGAAGGCGACCTTCAGGGTCTGGGGCGACTTGGTGGCCAGGACCTTGAGCTGTTCGCGCGCCCAGTCGCTGTCGGCGGCCTCCAGCGCCGCCAGGATCGCCTCGACGCTGCCGACGCCGAAGGTCCTGTCGATTTCGTCCTGGTGCGCGGCGATGAGCGGACGCCCGGCGTCAGCCTCGAACTCCGTCAGGATCGTTTCGAGGGCGGCTGGATCGGCGACGATCGCGGCCTTCAGCGCCGGGATCCTGGCGCTTTCCACGAAATCCGTGGCCACGCCCACAAGCTCACAGTCGGCGGCCTTGATCCGCGCGCCGGTCAGGGCGAGCCACAGGCCGATATGGCCAGGCATGCGCGGCAGGAACCAGCCGCCGCCCACGTCGGGGAAGAGGCCGATCCCGGTCTCGGGCATGGCGAAGGTGGTCTTCTCCGTCGCCACCCGGTAGCCCGAGGGCATGGCCAGGCCGACGCCGCCGCCCATGGTGATCCCGTCCATGATCGTGACGACAGGCTTGGCGTAGCCGAACAGCAGGTGGTTCAGCCGGTACTCGACGAAGAAAAACTCTCGCGCCGCCTTGCCGTCCCCCGCCCCGCTCTCGGCCAGCATGCGGATGTCGCCGCCGGCGCAGAAGCCGCGCTCGCCCGAATGATCCAGCAGGACCAGTTCGACGGCCGGATCGTCACGCCAGGCCAGCAGGGCCTGCGTGATGGCACGGCACATGGCGGTGTTCAGGGCGTGCAGCGCCTGGGGCCGATTGAGCGTGATGCGCCCGACCTTGCCTTCGATGCGGGTAAGAACGTCTTCCGTCATGGCGATGATCTCGAAAAAGCGGCGTCGACGCGCCGTTATCACAATGGACCATGACCTCCATCGGAAACAGGTCAGGAACGCTTGAAGACTTGCGCAGAGCCAAGGGATCGGTCACAGCGCGGGATCATGACCAAAGCCCCCCTCGCCGCCTATCCCGCCCTGCGACTCCGCCGCCTGCGCCAGGCCGACTGGATCCGTCGACTGGTGCGCGAAAGCGTCCTGACTCCCGCCGACCTGATCTGGTCGATGGTCGTGCATGAGGGCGATGGCGAGGTTCCCGTGGCCTCCATGCCCGGTGTCTCGCGCCTCTCGGTCAAGGAGGCCGCCAAGGCCGCGGTGGAGGCGAAGAAGCTCGGCATTCCGGCCATCGCCATCTTCCCGCACATCGACGGGGCCAAGAAGGACGCCTCGGGCCTGATGGCGCACGATCCCAACGGGATCATCGCCAACGCCATCAAGGCCATGAAGGACGCCGCCCCTGAGGTCGGGATCATGTGCGACGTGGCGCTCGACCCCTTCACCGACCACGGCCATGACGGGGTGATCGAGAACGGCAGGATCCTCAACGACCCGACCATCGAACGACTGGTCCAGCAGGGACTGATGCAGGCCCAGGCCGGCTGCGACATCCTCGCTCCGTCCGACATGATGGACGGCCGCTGCGGGGCGATGCGCCAAGCCCTGGAGGGCGCGGGCCTACAGGACGTGATGATCATGTCCTACGCGGCCAAGTACGCCTCGGCCTTCTACGGTCCGTACCGGGACGCCATCGGCTCGGGCAAACTCGGGACCGGCTCGGTCGGCAATCCGGGCGACAAGAAGACCTACCAGATGGACTCGGCCAATTCCGACGAGGCCCTGCGCGAGGTGGCGCTGGACATCGCCGAGGGCGCCGACATGGTCATGGTCAAGCCGGGCATGCCCTATCTCGATATCGTCAGCCGGGTGGTCGAGGCCTTCGCCATGCCGACCTTCGCCTTCCAGGTCTCCGGCGAGTACGCGATGATCATGGCCGCGGCCCAGAACGGCTGGATCGACGAGGAACGCGCTATCCTCGAGAGCCTAGGGGGCTTCAAGCGCGCCGGCGCGGCCGGGGTGATCACCTATTTCGCCCCGCGGGCGGCGAGGCTGCTGGGGGCCTGATGACCGGCAGGCTCGTGGAAATCGTCGCGGGCGTGCTACGCGACGCCGATGGGCGCGTCCTAACCGTCCGCAAGCGCCGGACCTCGGCGTTCATGTTGCCCGGCGGCAAGCGCGAACCCGGCGAGAGCGACCTCGAGGCCCTCGCTCGCGAACTCGCCGAGGAGATCGGCTGCCACTTGATCCACACCAAGGCCCTGGGCCTCTTCGAGGCGCCCGCCGCCAACGAGCCGGACACCCAGGTGCGCGGGGCGATTTATCTGGCCTCGGTCGACGGGCCCATCGCGGCCCAGGCTGAGATCGAGGAAATGCTCTGGATCGATCCGACCGCGCCGCCGGGTGTTCGCCTGGCCCCGCTGCTGGAGACGCACGTCCTGCCGCGGCTGGGGATTGGGCCTACTTTTCCAACCGGGTGACCAGGCTCGACGTATCCCAGCGATTGCCGCCCGAGGCCTGCACCTCGGCATAGAAGCCGTCGACCATCGCCGTCATGCCCAGCGTCGCGCCGTTGGCCCCGGCCTCGTCCAGCACCAGGCCCAGGTCCTTGCGCATCCAGTCGACGGCGAAGCCGAAGTCGAACTTCCCCTCGCTCATGGTTTTCCAGCGATTGTCGAGCTGCCAGGACTGCGCCGCGCCCTTGGAAATGGCCTTGTAGACCTCGGCGGGGTCGAGGCCCGCGCGCTTGGCGAAATGCAGGCCCTCGGCCAGGCCCTGGACGATCCCGGCGATGCAGATCTGGTTGACCATCTTGGTGAGCTGGCCCGCTCCCGGACCGCCCATGCGCCGCACGGCCTTGGCGAAGGCGGATATCACCGGTTCAGCGCGGGCGTAGGCCTGCGCGTCGCCGCCGCACATGACGGTGAGCTGGCCGTTCTCCGCCCCCGCCTGGCCGCCGGAGACCGGGGCGTCGACGAACCAGCGTCCGCCCTGCCCCGCCAGCGCCGCCATCTCGCGGGCCACCGTGGCCGAGGTGGTGGTGTGGTCCACGACGATCCCGCCATCGGCCATGGCCGGCAGAACCTGGGCCGTGACGCCGCGCACGTCGTCGTCATTGCCGACGCAGAGGAATACGATCTCGGCGCCCGCCGCGGCCTCCGCCGGGCTCGCGCCCGCCCGCCCGCCGTGGGTCGCCACCCAGCGGACGGCCTTCTCGGGGCTGCGGTTGAACACCGCCACCTGATGGCCGGCCTTGGCCAGATGGCCTGCCATCGGGAAACCCATCACCCCAAGCCCGACGAATGCGACCTTCATGCACGACCTCGATTCAATACGCTCAACGCCATCTTAACGAGCCCCGTCCACCTTGCGATGGAATCAGAGTCACCGGGGTCGAGTCATGGCTGTGGGCGAAGCCCCAATCCTGATCAAGAAGGTCAAAAAGGTCTCCGGGCACGGCCACCATGGCGGCGCCTGGAAGGTGGCCTATGCGGACTTCGTGACCGCCATGATGGCCTTCTTCCTGCTGATGTGGCTGATCAACACCACCAGCCCGGAACAAAAGCGCGGCATCGCCGACTATTTCGCGCCGGCCAGCGTCTCGGAGACCACCTCCGGCTCCGGCGGCATCCTGGGCGGCACGGCGCTCGGCGACGACGGCGCCAAGGGCGCCGGCTCCATGTCGATCATCGAGGACAAAGCGCCCGAATCGAAGGTCCAGGACAACGGCAGCTCGATGGAAGCCGGCAAGGACATCTCGCCCCAGACCACCGAGGAAGCCCTGCGCGAAGCCCTGGCCAAGCGCGAGGAGGCGGCGTTCGCCTCCGCCGCGCAGTCGCTTCGCCAAGCGCTGCAGGACATGCCCGAACTGGCGGAACTCTCGAAGAACATCCTCATCGACCAGACGCCGGAAGGCCTGCGCATCCAGCTGATCGACCAGGAAGGCCGCTCGATGTTCAACACCGGCCAGGCCCAGCCCAACGACCGCGCCAAGCTGCTGCTGCGCGCCGTCGCCAAGATCATCAACCGCTTGCCGAACCGCGTCACCGTCTCGGGCCACACCAGCGTCAGCGCCTCAGGCGACAAGGCGGACGGCGACTGGTCGCTGTCCAGCGGCCGCGCCGACGCCTCGCGCCGAGTGCTGCAGGCCGCCGGCGTCGATCCCGACCGGGTCTACCAGGTCTCGGGCAAGGCCAATTCCGAGCCGCTCTACCCGGACGATCCCACCCTGGCCGGCAACCGCCGCATCGCCATCGTGCTGTTGCGCGAAGCGCCCGTCCTGCCGCCGGACAGCGGGTTGCAATGATCGAGCTCGGCCTGTGACGTTTGGGAGCTTGCGCCTGAGCTTCCCATGACGCCTAATCGCTCCAGGCGTAGTGGTTCGAAAGCGATCGCAAGTCCGTGACGCAACACTTTCCGACGCGACAGCTCAGGTTCTTCCTGACCGCACCTTCGCCGTGTCCCTATTTGCCTGAGCGGCACGAGCGGAAGGTCTTCGCCCACTTGCCGCTGTCGGACGGGGCCAGCGTCAATGACAGCCTGACCCAGGTCGGCTTCCGCCGTTCCCAGAACATCGCCTACCGCCCCGCCTGCGAGGCCTGCGCCGCCTGCGTCTCCGCGCGCATCCCGGCCAAGGACTACGTCTTCTCGCGCTCGGAGCGCCGGACCCTGGCCCGCAATGAAGACCTGGAACGCCACCTGGTCGAGGCCGAGGCCACCATGGAGCAGTTCGACCTGCTCCGCCGTTATCTGGTGAGTCGTCACGCCAACGGCGGCATGGCCGAGATGACCTGGCCCGACTACGTGGCCATGGTCGAGGACACCGCGGTCCGCACCCACATCATCGAATACCGCCTGCGCTCGCAGGACGGCGGCCCCGGCGACCTGATCGCCTGCGTCCTGGTCGACCTGATGAGCGACGGCCTGTCGCTGGTCTATTCGTTCTACGACCCCACCCTAACCAAGCGCAGCCTGGGTTCGTTCGTGATCCTGGACCATGTGGTCCAGGCCTGCCTGACCAGCTTGCCCTATGTCTATCTGGGCTATTGGGTCCGGGGTTCGGAGAAAATGGATTACAAGGTCCGTTTCTCGCCCATAGAACTGCTGCGGCCGGAGGGCTGGTCGTTGATGTCCGCCCGCGACCGCATGCGGATCATAGAGCCCTGAGCATCCCGCATCGTTGACAGCCGCGCCGCGCGGTTCTCACATGCCTCCCAACGAAGCCCTCAGAGCTTCTTCGGAGGTCACCCATGGATCCCGCGCTCGAAGCGTTCCGCGGCGAGGCCCGCACCTGGCTGGTCGAGAACTTCCCACCGTCCTTGAAAGGTCAAGGCGGACTGATGATGGCCGAGGGGCCGCCGCCCGAAGACGCCGACTTCAAGCTTTGGAAGCAACGTATGGGCGACCGCGGCTGGGGCGTTCCCACCTGGCCCGCGGCCTATGGCGGCGGCGGACTCACGATCGTCGAGACCCGCGTCCTGCGCGAGGAGATGGCCAGGATCGGCGCCTGGAACCCTATTGGCGGCATGGGCGTGATGATGTTCGGCCCGACCCTGCTGGAATATGGCACGGAGGAACAGAAGCGGCGCCACATCCCCTCCATCGCCAAGGGGACGCTCCGGTGGTGCCAGGGCTATTCCGAACCCGGCGCGGGGTCGGACCTGGCCTCCCTGCAGACCAAGGCCGAGGATATAGGTGAGTATTTTCTCGTAAATGGGTCAAAAATCTGGACTTCTGGAGCTCAGTACGCCGACTGGTGCTTCTGCCTGACCCGAACCGACCCCTCCAAGAAGCATGAGGGGATCAGCTTTCTGCTCATCGACATGCGCACGCCAGGCGTGGAGACGCGACCGATCCTGCTGATCTCGGGATCCTCGCCGTTCTGCGAGACCTTTTTCACCGACGTGAAGGTGCCCAAGGAGAACCTGGTCGGGCCGCTGAACGGGGGCTGGACCGTGGGCAAGCGCCTGCTGCAGCATGAGCGCAGCGGAATCAGCGGCGCCGACGGCGGCCGGGTCCAGCCCACCGCCAGGCCGCTGCGCGAGGCGGCCAAGCGCTACAATGGCGTCGACGAGGACGGCGCGCTCGCCGACAGCGACATGCGCACCCGGATGGCCATGCTGGACATGGACCAGAGGGCCTATGCGCTCACCATCGCCCGCGTGGCGGGCGAGGCGAAGAGCCAGAACGGCCCCAGCGCGGCGACCTCAATCATGAAGAACGCCTATTCGCGGGCGGCCACCGACCAGGCCGAGATGATCGTCGAGGCCATGGGCCTGAACGGCCTCGGCTGGGACGGCCAGGACTTCACGGCCGAGGAGCGGGCGGCGGGGCGGGCCTATCTGCGGATCAAGTCCTCGACCATCGCCGGCGGGTCGCATGAGATCCAGAACAACATCATCGCCAAGCGCATCCTGGGCCTGCCGGACACCACCCAGAACCGCTGAGCGCGACGGGCTTCGTCAACAGCAGAGCCAGCCCCGTCCCCAGCCGGTGACCGAAGGCGCGTCGACCGCCGGCCCGTGGCTTGGTAAACCTGCGTCGTGTTCTTGTATCGGTCCGGATCAGTCGCATGACGCGCCAATTGCGCCTGGAGCTCCGGCGTCCGGTTTCGTACGCCCGCGAGCACTTCGTGCCAGGGCCGTCAAACGCCCAGGCCATCGCAATCCTCGACGCCTGGCCGGCTTGGCATGGCGGGGCGCTCGCCCTATTCGGGCCGACCGGGGTCGGCAAGACCCACCTGGCGCGGCACTGGGCCGAGCGGGCCGGCGCGGTGATCCTGGACCGCGAGGACCCACAGCTCGGCGAGGCGGCCGGCCGGCCGGTACTGGTGGAGGACGTCGACCAGGGCGTGGATGGCGAGGCCCTGTTCCACCTGATCAACATGGCGGGTCACGAAGGGGGCGGCCTGCTGCTCACCGCCCGCCAGGCGCCGGCCGCCTGGAGCGCGGGGCTTCCCGACCTGCGCTCGCGACTCAACGCCCTGCTGACCGCCGAGATCGAGGAGCCCGACGATGTCGTTCTCGAAGGTGTCTTGAAGAAATTCTTCCGGGAACGGAGCATCCGTCCGCCCCGCGAGGTCTTCCCATACCTGTTGCGTCGCATGGAGAGGTCGATCCCGGCGGCGCGCGAGATCGTCAAGCGCCTGGATGAAGCCGCCGACGAGGTCGGGCGGCCTATTTCGCGTGCGCTGGCCCGGCAGATTCTCGAGGACGATACGGAGAATCTTGACCTTTTCGACGGATGACTTGTTGCTGTCACACGGTTCGTCCAGAACCAGAACATGCCTACGGATACTGCATCCATGACCTACGCCGCGCCGACCAAGACCGCCGACGCGAAGCCACTCGCGTTCGACGCGGAGCTGGCCGGCTCGCCGGAGCGCTTCATCAACCGCGAACTGTCGTGGCTGGCCTTTAATGAGCGGGTCCTGGGCGAGAGCAAGAACCCGCGCCATCCCCTGCTGGAACGCCTGCGGTTCCTGTCGATCTCGGCCAACAATCTCGACGAATTCTACATGGTCCGCGTGGCTGGCCTGAAGGCCCAGGCCCGCGAGGGCGTCCGCGTG
The DNA here is from genome assembly GCF_030697925.1 of Phenylobacterium sp. GTDB lineage: Bacteria > Pseudomonadota > Alphaproteobacteria > Caulobacterales > Caulobacteraceae > Phenylobacterium. The sequence goes on from NZ_JAUYOJ010000136.1 coordinate 27,967, forward strand.
GTGTCGCAGGACGGCCTGACGCCGGTCGAGCAGTTGCTGCGGGTCAACGCCGAGGCCGCCGATCTGATGCTGGACCAGCAGACCCGCTGGCTGCAGCTTCGCGAGGAGCTAGCCGGCGAGGGCCTGACCGTCGTCCAGTCCCATGAGGTCAGCGCGGCCGACAAGCTGGCCCTGGAGCCTACCTTCGTTTCGCGCGTGTTCCCGGTGCTGACGCCGCTGGCCATCGACCCGGCCCATCCCTTCCCGTTCATCCCCAACCTCGCCTTCTCGCTGGTTATGAAGCTGAAGCGGGTCTCGGACGGGCGGCTGCTCTACGCCCTGGTCCCGATCCCGGCCCAGGTGGCGCGGTTCTGGGAACTGCCGCCCGGACCATCGCGCCGCAAGCGGCCGCATCGGCGGTTCATCAGCCTGGAGAGCATGGTCGCGCTGTTCCTCGACCACCTGTTCCCCGACTCCGAGGTCGAGTCGGTGGGCGTGTTCCGCCTGATCCGCGACAGCGACGTGGAGATCGAGGAAGAGGCCGAGGACCTGGTCCGCGAGTTCGAGGTGCGCCTGAAGCAAAGGCGCCTGGGGTCGGTGGTGCGAGTCGAGCTCGAGGCGGCCATGCCCGAAGAGCTGCGGTCCTTCATCGTCGGCAACCTGCACGCCCAGGACGAGGACATCATCCTCATCGACGGCCTGCTGGGTCTGGACGAACTCAGCCAGCTGATCCCGAAGGACCGCCCCGACCTGAAGTTCAAGCCGTTCGAGGCGCGCTTCCCCGAACGGATCCGCGACCATGGCGGCGACTGTTTCGCCGCCATCCGCGACAAGGACATCCTGGTCCACCACCCGTTCGAAAGCTTCGACGTGGTGGTGCAGTTCATCCGCCAGGCCGCCCGCGATCCCAATGTGCTGGCGATCAAGCAGACCCTCTACCGGACCTCGTCTGACAGCCCGATCATCGCGGCCCTCATCGAGGCGGCCGAGAACGGCAAGAACGTCACCGCGCTCATCGAGATCAAGGCGCGGTTCGACGAGGAAGCCAACCTCAAGTGGGCGCGGGACCTGGAGCGGGCCGGGGTCCACGTCGTGTTCGGTTTCGTGGAGTACAAGACCCACGCCAAGCTCTCGATGGTGGTCCGCAAGGAGGGTGACACCCTTCGCACCTACTGCCACTTCGGAACCGGCAACTACCACCCGGTCACTGCGCGGATCTATACCGACCTCTCGCTGTTCACCTGCGACCCGGCGATGGGCCGCGACTCGGCTCGGCTGTTCAACTTCATCACCGGCTACGCGCGCCCCGACGGGCTGGAGAAGCTGTCGCCCTCGCCCCTGACCATGAAGGCCGATCTGCTGACCTTCATCATGCGCGAGGTCCAGAACGCCCGGGCCGGCAAGCCGGCCGCCATCTGGGCCAAGCTGAACTCGCTGGTCGATCCGGTGATCATCGACGCCCTGTACGAGGCCAGCCAGTCGGGGGTCTCCATCGACCTGGTGATCCGCGGAATCTGCTGCCTGCGGCCCGCCGTGCCCGGCCTGTCGGAAAACATCCGGGTGAAGTCCATCGTCGGGCGCTTCCTGGAGCACTCGCGGATCGTGGCCTTCGCCAATGGCGGCGTCATGCCCTCGGCCGAGACCCGGGTGTTCATCTCCTCGGCCGACTGGATGCCCCGCAACCTCGACCGCCGGGTGGAGTGCCTGACCCCGGTCGAGAACCCCACCGTCCACCAGCAGGTCCTGCAACAGATCATGGTGGCCAATCTCAAGGACGAAGCGCAAAGCTGGACGCTCGACGCGGACGGCCGCTATACCCGGGACCCATCATGGGACCACCCGGGCGCCTTCTCCGCGCACGAGTACTTCATGACCAACCCCAGCCTCTCCGGCCGGGGCCAGAAGGTGAAGGACATGCCGCGCGCGATCGATCATGTGGCCTCGCGCGGATAGCCGAGCCCAGCTAGGCCAGATGCAGTCGCAGGCGCCGCTTTCCGGCGCGGCTGGCGTTCGCCAGGCCGCGGTCATCGACATCGGCTCCAATTCCGTGCGCCTGGTGATCTACCGGCTCGAAGGCCGGGCGATCTGGACCGTCTATAACGAAAAGGCCTTGGCGGGCCTCGGCCGCGACCTGACGGCCACCGGACGGCTATCGCCCCAGGGGGTGGAGACCGCCCTGGTCGCCCTGCGCCGCTTCCGCGCGGCTCTCAGCGGCTGGAACACCGCCGAACTCTTCGTGGTCGCCACCGCCGCCGTGCGCGACGCCGCCGATGGCGCGGCGTTCATCCGCAAGGTCGAGGACGAGGCCGGCCTGACCGTGCGGGTGCTCTCAGGCGCGGAAGAAGCGCGCTACGCCGCCCTGGGCGTGCTGGCCGGGCAGCCGGACGCCGCCGGCGTGGTCGGCGACCTGGGCGGCGCCAGCCTGGAGTTGGTGCACCTGGATCCCCACGCCCCGCGCCACGGCGTCACCCTGCCGCTAGGCCCGTTCGCGCTGGGCGCGCCCAGGGCGCTGGATGTGGAACGCACGCGCAAACACATCGTGGCCGAGCTGGATCAGGCCGCACTGGCCTTCCGAACCCGGGAATTCCATGCCGTCGGCGGCGCATGGCGCAACCTCGCCCTGCTGCACATGGAGATGGCCGACTATCCCCTGCGGGTCGCCCACCAGTATGAGATGAGCCGTTCCGACGCGGTTGACGTCGCGCGCTTCGTGGCCCGGCAGTCGAAGGCGTCGCTCGAGCGGATGCAGGGCCTCTCCAAAAAGCGCTTCGACACCCTGCCCTATTCGGCCCTGGTGCTGGACGCCCTGATCGAGCGGCTGGGCGTCGAGCGGGTGGTGATCTCCGCCTATGGCCTGCGCGAAGGCCTGCTGCTGGAGGCCATGCCGTCCGAGGAACAGGTCCGCGATCCGCTGATCGAGGGTTGCGCGGCCTTGACCATGGTCCATGGCCTGGCCAACGCCCTGCCCGACGCCCTCGATCGCTGGCTGGCGCCGGCCATCGGCGCCCTGCCGCCGGTTTTCGGGGCGCGCGAAGCGACCCTGATCGCCGCGGCCTGCCGGCTGGCCGACCTGGGCGCGCGGCTGCACCCCGACCATCGCGGCGAGCTCGCCTTCGAACAGGTGCTGCGCGCGCCGATCGCCGGGATGAGCCACCCTGAACGCGCCTTCCTGGCCAGCGCCGCCTTCGCCCGGCACAATTCGGGCCCCAACACGCCGGAACCGGGGACGATCACCCGGGTGCTCACGACCGAGCGCCGCCAGCGGGCGCGGGCGCTGGGCTCGGCCATCCGGCTGGGCTGCGACCTCTCGGCCCGCAATCCGGCCCTGCTGGAGCGCTCGACCCTGCGGGTCGCGGGCGACAGCCTGGTGCTCACCGCCGAAGCCGGCTGGTCGGACATGCTGCTGGGCGAACAGACCGCCAAGCGCGCCCAAACCCTCGCCCAGGCCCTGCGCCTGAAGCTGCAGGTGGGCTGAGCCGGCGCCTTGCCGGGCGCGCCTAGGTCATCCCGGACCTCTCGGCCGCCGACGAGATCAACAAAACGCTCAGCCTTCATGCGGGTGTGATCAACGCAAACGATGAGTAGCCCGACGAGGTCGTCGGCGCGAACGACGGCCGGCCCTATACGGAGGCAGGCGGACTTGGCGTGGATGGACGGGAATATTTTGTCAGGCTGTCGGCGCGCTTCTGGCGCGCTCGCCCTGGTCATCGCGATCGGGGTGGCGGCGCCCGGTCAGGCCGCCGAGCGGGCCAGGAACGTCATCCTGTTCATCGGCGACGGCATGGGCGTCTCGACGCTCACCGCGACGCGGATCTTCGACGGCCAGCGGCGCGGGGTCGACGGGGCGTCCAACCGGCTGTCCTTCGAGGCCTTTCCCGACCTGGCCCTGGTCCGCACCTATTCGGCCGACAGCCTGGTCACCGAGTCGGCGGCCGGAGCCTCGGCGATCCTGACGGGTCGCCGCACGCTTAACGGCGCGCTGGGGGTCACCGACAAGGTCGTGCGCGACGACTGCGCCTCGGCCAAGGCCGCTCGGGTCCCGACCCTGGCCGAACTGGCCAAGCAGGCCGGGAAGGCCACGGGCGTGGTTTCCACCGCCGCGATCACCGACGCCACGCCCGCCTCGCTCTACGCCCACACCCCGTCGCGCCAATGGCAGGCCGACGCGGACCTGCCGCCGGCCGCCGCGGCCGCGGGCTGCGTCGATATCGCCCGCCAGATGCTGGACGGACCCAAGCCGCTGCAGCTGGACGTCATGCTGGGCGGCGGGCTTTCGGCCTTCACTTCCGCCGACGACGCCGGGCGGCGGCTGGACGGTCGCGACCTGACCGCGGAATGGCGCAAGGGCGGCGGCGCCTATGTGGAGACCGCCTCGGCGCTCTCGGCGATTCCCAAGGGCACGACGCGGCTGCTCGGGCTGTTCGCGCCGGGCAACATGATGCGAGAGACCACCCGCAAGCTCTCGGAGGCCGACGCCCCGCGCCTGGCCGACATGACGGTCAAGGCCATTGAGATCCTCTCCCAGGATAAGGATGGCTTCTTCCTGATGGTCGAGGGCGGCCTGATCGACAAGGCGCACCACCAGGGCCTGGCCCACGAGGCGCTGAACGAGACCATCGAACTGTCACAGGCGGTGGCCGCCGCCGTCGCCATGACCGATCCGGCCGAGACCTTGATCATCGTCACAGCCGACCACAGCCACGGCCTGACCATCAACGGCGGGGCGCGGCGCACGGCGATCCTCGGGCTGGCGCCGGGGACGGACGACGACCCCGCCTTGGCGGTGGACGGCAAGCCGGTTCCGATCCTGATGTATTCCACCGGGCCCGGGGCCCCCTCGCCAGGTGAATTCCGTCCCGACCTTTCCAGGATCGACACCGCCGACCCCGACCTGCGCGGGCTGGCGACGATCCCGCTGGCCAGCGCGGCCCATACTGGCGAGGACATCGCCGCCTACGCCCGGGGCCCGGGCGGCCAGCGCATCCGCGGCCTGATCGACCATCCGGCGGTGTTCCAGGCCATGCGCGAGGCCCTGGGGCTTCCGGACCGCTAGGCCGCGATCGGCGCCGAGCTTGAGTCGCGGGCGCCGTCGGCCTCGGCCTCCAGCCAGCGCGGGGCTTGGCGCCGCGCGCAGCGCACCTAAGGTGCACGGCCCCGGCAACCAGGAATCGGCTGAACGATGAGCTCCCGTCTGGCGATCTTCCATCCGGCCGGGAAACTCGGCCTGGGCCAGAACTTTTTCGGCAAGGACGTCGCCAATCTCGACCTCTACCGGGCCCTGGTCGCCCATGGCGGGTTCGAGGCCATCGACATCCTGACCCTCGTCCAGGTCGGGCTCGATCAAGTGGCCCCTGCCCTGACCCAGGGCAGGCCCACGACGACGAAACTCAGCATCGACAGCATCCTGAGCACCGGGCGGGCGGTGGCGGCCGGCGCCCTGCTGCGCGGCCAGCCGGACCTGGCCGACCTCGCCTGGCTGCGCCGCCAGAACGCGTCGGACCGAGCCTACAGCCTGGTCGGCCTGATCCACACCATCGCTCCGCCGGCCAGCCGCATGAGCCTGGCCCTGAACCAGGTGGCGCCGATCCAGCCCTGGGACGCGCTGATATGCACCTCGCCCGCGGTGCAAGACGCGCTCACCGAGATGTTCGAGGCCTGGGGCGACTATCTGGGCCATCGGTTCGGCAATGGCGAGCGCCGCGCGATCCCGAAACTGCCGCTGGTTCCGCTGGGGGTGGACGGCTCCCGGTTCCAGGTCCTGGCCGATCGGCGCGACGTCCGCGCCACGATGCGGGCGGAACTGGGCCTCGGCGAGGACGATATCCTGGCCCTGTGGGTCGGGCGGCTGTCGTTCTTCGAGAAGGCCTTTCCGCAGCCAATGTTCGCGGCCGTGGAAGAGGCGGCCCAGGCGACCGGCAAGAAGGTCCACTTCGCCCTGGCAGGTTGGTTTCCCAATGAGCCGGTGCACAGGCCGCTCTACGAAAAAGCCGCGCGCGCCTATGCGCCCTCGATCACCACCCATTTCCTGAACGGTAACGACCCGGAGGCGGTGGACGGCGCCTGGGCCGGCGGCGACATATTCCTGTCCCTGGTCGACAATATCCAAGAGACCTTCGGCATCACCCCCATCGAGGCCATGGCCGCGGGCCTGCCGGTGGTGGTCAGCGACTGGGATGGCTATCGCTACACCGTCCGCGACGGCCAGGAAGGCTTCCTGATCCCCACCCTGGGGGCGCCGGGGAACGGCCAGGGCCAGGGCCTGGCCGCACGTCACGCGGTGGGGATGGACGCCTATCAGCACTATGTGGGCGCGGTCGCCCAGCACACCGCCGTGCATGTGGGCCGCGCCGCCCAGGCCCTGGCCGCCCTTATCGCCGACCCGGCGCTCCGAGCGCGGATGGGGGCGGCCGGCCGCGAGCGCATCCGCAGCACCTTCGATTGGCCAGTTGTGGTGGGCGAGATCCGCGCCCTGCTGGACGAGTTGGCCGCGATCCGCGCCGCGGCCAGCGACGTCGAGCCGAGCCACCGGGTCCATCCGGTCAAGGGCGATCCTTTCGCCGATTTTGCGGGCTTCGCGACCCAGGTTCTCGCGCCGGAGACGCCGCTGACCCTGCGGCCCGGCGCCGACCCCGCGAACCTGGTGCGCGCCGATCTCGACAGCCATGCGAGCGTGTGGCGGGCCAGCCCCGCCGAGTGCGCCGAGGTCTGCGGCCTGCTGGCCAACGGTCAGGCCGCCACGGTCGGCGATGTCCTGGCCCGGTTCCCGCCCGCGCGCGGCCCGGCCCTGGAGCTGGCCATCGTGTGGATGGCGAAGCTGGGCGTCATCGACTGGCTTTAGGGGCGGCTGGCTCCTGGCGAAACGCGCATAGCAAGAGGGCGACGCCGCGGTCGCCCGCTGCGTCGCCCTCTCATCCAGACCCCGTGGAGGGCCTGCGCCTTGAGGTCGTTGACGTTTCCGGTTCGCAGGGTTGCCCCAACTCGCCTTGTCCGTCGCCGTTGCCCCACGTTGTCCAGCTCCAGGTTACCCCTTCGCCGGTCTTCGCAGGGCCTCCTGTTCGCTTGGCGATCCGGTTGCCCGGTTCGTCCGCGCCGCAGTCCCTCTCGACAAGTTGAGGCTCGCCCCGATCCGGCCTGCTGGCAAGCGGCGTGATTCGCCTAACCTCCTTGAGACAGTTGACGAGCGGTGGACAACTTGTGGCGCGACGCGCGCAAAGCCGCGCGCGCCAAGGGGTTGAAATTATCCACCGGAATTGGTGGGGAACGCCTCAGCGCTGGGCGCGGACCAGCATCAGGGTGACGTTGTCCTTGGCGCCGCGCTTCAGCGTCAGGGCCAGCAGCCGATCGGCGGCGGCCTCCAGGTCGTCCAGGGCCAGGACCGCGCCCAACTCGTGGTCCTCCACCAGGCCGGTCAGGCCGTCGGAGCACAGTAGGAAGATGTCGCCCGGCCGGATATCGCCGTGAGTCTCCGAGAGCTCCAGGGTCCCGGTCGCCCCTACCGCGCGGGTGATGACATTGGAGATCCGCCGCGTCCGGGCTTCCTGTTCGTCCAGGGCGCCGGAGTCGATCAGCTCCTGCATCAGGCTGTGATCGTGGGTGACCCTCATGAGGGCTCCGCCGCGCCGCAGATAGACGCGGCTGTCGCCGGCCCAGACGCAAGCGTAGTGGTCCTCGTGGGTCAGCAGGACGGCGACGGTCGAGCCGATCACCGCGCCCGGCGACAGCTTGGCGGCGTGCTCGACGAGGTCGGCGTTGGCCGCAGCCAGTCGCTCGCGCACGGCGTTGAGATAGGCGTATCCCGACCCCGGTCGCCCCAGGCCCACCAGGGCCTCGACCACCCGCAGGCTGGCCAGGTCGCCGGCCTGGTGCCCGCCCATGCCATCGGCCACGGCCCACAGCCCGATCTCGGGACGCGCCAGGAAGCGGTCCTCGTTCAGGCTCCGGGAGAGCCCGACATGGGTGCGGCTGGCGGTTACGAAACTGCGCACGCGAGGCGGGGCCGAGGCTCGGCTCATGCCTGGGTGCTCATGGCGTCCAGTTCGGTCAGCTGGCGCTCATATGCGGCCTTGAAGGCTTGGTTCACGGGACTGTCGGGATCGCCGTCAGCCCGCATGCGGAATTCAGCGTGCAGCTTGACGTATTCGCCGAACGCCATGGCGTCGCGGTTTTTGAGCACCAGGGACTGGCCCTTCAGCCGCGCTTCGGCCTCCTCGGGGGCCAGGGCCTCCAGGGTCGAGCCGACGGCGGCGCGCAGACCGGCCATCATGCACAGCAGGTGCTTCTTCATGTCCTGGAACGAGGCTTTCACCGCCGCGGGGCCGGACAAGAACCCCTCCCCGCGCGGTCGCAGCAGGTCCGCGGCCACCCGCTGGGCCGGGGCCCACTTGAAGGGATTGTTGCCCTCGGCGCGGACCGTGGTGCGGGTCATACGGTACTCGGTCTTGACCGAGGTCCGCTCGCTCATCAGGTCGCCCAGGCCCAGCACCATCTGCTGATAGACCGCGCCCAGGCGGCGCATGACCTCGACCGGGTCCTCGCCGGAAAAGGCCGAGGCGTCCAGGCGCGCGCCGTTGCAGAACGCGTCCAGAAGGGAACCGTCGCTGGGAGCCTCGACGGCCTCCGGACCGGTCCAGGCGCTGGGAACGGCCAGCGTCGCCTCGGTGATGGCCACGGGCTTCAGCATCGGGCCGCTGAACGGGGCGTCGAAGGCGCCGTTCTCGGCCTCGGCGGCCTCGACCACGATCAGGTAGCCGCCCAGGCGCAGAGTGTCGCCGGCCTCGATGGCCGCGGGCTCGCCGGGCGGCAGGCGGTCGCGGCGGGCGCCGACGAACACGCCGTTGGAGCTGGTGTCGCGCAGGGTCAGCCGGCCGGCCCGTAGGGCGATGACGCAGTGGTTGCGCGAGATCGAGCGTTCAGGGTCGGCGATGGTCCAGCCGGCGGCGGCGTCTCGGCCGATCACCAGCTCGCCCTCGGTGAGTTCGCGCGACTCCATCAGCTGGAACGGATCGCTCTGGCGGAACAGGCGCAGGACGGCCTTGGACACCTTCGGCTGCGCCAGGGTTGCGGTCATGAGGCTCAAGAGCGGCCTCCGATGATGGTCCGGTCGCTCTCATCGTCCTCCAGCACCAGGCGGGTCCGGTCGAGCGCCTGGACGGCGCGCTCGGCGGCGGCGGCGGCGATACGCAGCTCGGCCATGGCCGAGGGTTCGCTGGGCGTGGGGTCGGCCCGGGTCAGGGCCTCGGTCTCCAGGCGGTCCTGCACCGAGGCGGCGAAGCGGTTGAAGCCGTCGAACAGCTCGCCGAACTCGTCCTTGCGCGTGTGGGAGATGCGGAAGTCTAGGTCGCCGCGGGTGGCGTCGGCCAGGGCTGCGCCCAGGCGGCGGATCGGCCCGGCGACTTGCTTGGCCGCTGCATAGCTCACCGCCACCACGACCCCCAGGGTCACGGCGCTGAGCGCCGCCAGCAGCCAGTGGGAGAGCGAGGCCGCGGCCTCCAGCTCGGCGCGGCTGACGGCCACATCGACCGTGCCGAACGAGCGGCCGGCATAGAGGATCGGCCGCACGAAGCGGAAGCCGCCGGCGCCCTTTTCAAGCTTAGTCCTGGTGACCACGCCGTCCTCGCCCTTGTGGATCGGGGTCTCGCCGCGCGGGGTCTCGTAGATCTGGCCGACCTGGCTGGCGTCGGTGGCGCCGCGGATCAGGCCGTCGGCGTCGACGACCGTGATCTGCTGGATGTTGGGGTCGGCCGAGGCGGCGCGCACGAAGGCGGCCACCGGGGCCCAGTCGCGCTCGTCGGCCGGCAGGGTCGCGTTGTCGGCCGCGGTAAGCGCTGCGTTGGAGGCCACGAACGAGGCGATGGCGCCGCCGGACGAGAGCGCCATGCGCTCCATGGCGCGGTCCTGGCGGTTCAGCACCAGGCCCACGCAGACTAGCAGGACCACAGCGGTGATCCCGGCCATGATCAGGGCGAGGCGCGCCTGTAGCGGCAGGTAGCGGCGCACGCCCTCCTGCTCCTCGGCCTGGGCCTCGAGCGACCGCTGCTCGCGGCGCATGGCCTCGGCCAGCTGGCCGCCGTCGGCGAACCGGCGCTCGGGCTTCTTGGCCAACAGCTTGCCGATGATGAACTGCAGGCCGCGCGGGCACTCGGGCGCGAGCTCTGCGATGGGGCGCGGATCGTTCTGGGTGATCTGCAGGGCGAGCGTGGCGGCGCTGGTCCCGGCGAAGGCCCGCTGGCCGGTGATCAGCTCATAGAGCACCACGCCAGCGGAGAAGAGATCGGAGCGCCCGTCGATGTGCCCGCCCAGGGCCTGTTCGGGGCTCATATAGCGCGGGGTGCCCAGGACCTGGCCGACCTGGGTCTTCAGCATCTCGGCCTCGGTGTCGGCCTCGGCCACGCGAGCGATGCCGAAATCGAGGATCTTCACGCCGCGCCCGTCGGGGGCCAGCAGGATGTTGCTGGGCTTGATGTCGCGGTGAACCACCCCGACCTCGTGGGCGTAGCGCAACGCCTCGCCCAGTTGGGCGCCGATGGCCAGGACGTCGTCGACCGGGAACTGGCCGACGCGCGCGGCGGCCTTGTCCAAGGGCTCGCCGTCCAGCAGTTCCATGGCGATATAGGGGTAGCCGTCGACCTCGCCGACGTCATAGATCGTGACGATATTGGGATGCGACAGGGCGCCGGCCGCCTTGGCCTCGCGCAGGAAACGGGCGACATAGTGCCGGTTCTGGCGGAACTCGGCTTTCAGGACCTTGATCGCCAGCACGCGATTGATGCCCGGGTCATAGGCCCGATAGACGTCCGCCATCGCGCCTTCGCCGATCCGCGCTTGCACCTCGTAGCGCCCGACCAATTTCAACATGACCTAGTCCCCGGACCGCGATCCCTTCGGCAGGCTAAGCGGCCACGGTTAAAGGAGAATTCGCACGGCGCCGCTTTCGGCGAATTATTTCACCTCAGCGTCGCACATTGGCCTGGATCCGTACCGCCCGGTCTAGGTCCCGCTGGATCACGGGGTTGCCCGGATCGAGCGCCAGGGCCTGGCGCAACAGCCCAACGGCCTTGTTGATCGCCCCGCGGTTCATCTGCTCCAAGGCCTGGCCGCGCAGTTGGCCCGCGCGGACGGGATTACGCTGACCGGCCGGCGCGGGTGTCGCGGCGGCCGCCGTCGGCTTGGCCGGGACGACCTTGCGCGGAACGCCGGGGATCAACAGGGTCTGGCCGACGCTCATCTGCGACGGGTCGGTGATGTTGTTGTAGCGCGCCAGGCCATAGAACATCAGGCTGTCACCCAGCAGCCGGTCGGCCAGGCTGGACATCGAGTCCCCCGGCCGCACCTTGTAGACGTAGTGCTTCTCGCCCAACAGCTCGCGCGGATCGCGGTCGATCTGGTCCAACAGCTTGCGCGCCACGGCGTTACCAGGCTGTTCGGCCAGCACCGCCAGCAGTTCGGCCCGGGCCAGGACGCCCTGGCCGGTCCCCAGGAGCTCCACAGCCCGGTTCTGCCGCTCGCGGGCGCCGAGGCCGGGCGTGGCGACCGGCGCGGCCGGTGCCGGCGCGGCGCGCGTGGTGGGCGAGGCGGTAGCCCCCGGCGCGCCCTTCGGCGTTTGGGCGCAGGCCGCCAGGGTGAGGGTCAGCAGGACGGCCAGGAGGATCGGCGATCTCAAGCCACGGCCCTCCGCTTGGTTCCAGGCCGCCGCGGCGCGGGCGGCGAGAGCCGCGCCAGCCATACCGGGTCGCGCACGGTGCGTACGAAATCCTCACCGCTCATCGGCTTGGCGAAGAAGAAGCCCTGGATCAGGAAGCAGCCGAGGCCCCGCAGGGTCTCGACCTCCTCGCGGGTCTCCGCGCCCTCGGCCAGGACCTGGATGTCGAGGCCGCGCGACAGCTCCACCAATGCCCGGCAGATGGCCTGGCTGTCGCGGCGTTCGTCGATCTTGGTGACGAACTCGCGGTCGATCTTCAGCTTCGAGAACGGCAGGTTCTTCAGATAGGACAGGCTGGAATAGCCGGCGCCGAAATCGTCGATGGCGACGCTGACGCCTAACGCCCGCAGTTCCTCGACAAGCCGGCGGGTGCGCGCGGCGTCTTCCATGGCCGCGGTCTCGGTGAGCTCGACCTCAAGCGCGCCGGGCGACAGCCGGTGGCGCTCCAGGGTGCGCACGATGGTGGTGTTCAGCGATGGATCGGCGAACTGTCGGGCCGACAGGTTGACGGCCATCTTCAGGCCGACGAGGCCCAGATCCTGCCAGGCGCGCGCCTCGCGGCAGGCGGCGTTCAGCACCCAGAGCCCGACCTCGTCGATCAGGCCCGACTGCTCCAGGATCGGAATGAACTCGGCAGGCGAGACCATGCCCAGGTCCGGGTGACGCCAGCGCAGCAGGGCTTCCGCGCCGACCACGCGGCCGGTCTCCAGATTGACCACGGGCTGGAAATGCAGCGCCAGTTGCTCGCGGGCGATGGCTTGGCGCAGGTCCTGCTCCAGGGAGAACCGCTCCCTGGCTGCGACCGAGGACTGGGCTGAGAAGAACGAGAGCTTGCCGCCCGAGCTTTCCCCCGCCTTGGGCAGGGCCGCGAAGGCTCGGGTCAGCAGGGTGGCCGGGTCCTCCCCGTCGTGTGGGAAGATCGCCGCGCCCAGGTCGACGTCGGGCGAGAGGCGAATGTCGGGAAGTTCCTGGCTGAGCACATAGCCCAGGGCCTGGAGCTCGTTGGCCGCCACATGCGGCGCGTCGACGCCCGCGAACCAGATGCCGAAGCAGTCGCGGTCCACATGGGCTACGACGCGGCTGGGCTGCAGGGCGCCGGAGAGGCGTTGGGCGAAGGCGGCGAGCGCGCGTTCGGCCGCGCCCTGGTCAAAGGCCGCCAGCCGGTCGTAGTCAGCGAACCGCACCACGCCCAGCACGACGGTGTGGGCCACATCCTTCACGTCGGCGTCGAGGATGGCCAGGAAGGGCTCACGGGTCGGCAGGCCGGTGATTGGGTGGCGATTGGTCAGGCGGTGGCGCTGGCCATCCAGGCACGCGGCGATGTGGGTGACGTCGCGCATCATGCGACCGACGCCGTCGGTGAAGCCCTGCGGCAGGGCGGAGACCTCACGACCCTCGGCGCAGGCCTCCAGCGCCCGGCCCAGCAGGCCGAGGGGCCGCAGCAGCAGCGACAATAGGACAAGGACGGCGGCGGCCCCGCAGAAGGCGCCCGCCAAGGTCGCGGCGCGGGTCAGGCCCTCGCCCGGCGCCAGCCATCCGGCAAAGGGAAACGCCACGGCGATCGCGGCCAGGGCCACGACCTTTCCGCGGAAGCCGATCAACGGCAACCTCCCCAGCGCTCCGTATGTCCAGAGTCTCAAATCTTCACCACGGCGGCCGTCCCCACGAAGACCTCGGGGGACACAATGCCGCACCGTCTTCTACCGCTTGGTGAAAATGTGTCCTTTACAGAACGTGACCGGGGAAGCGCTCGGGATCGGGACACCGGCGCAGCTTCTGGCGTCCCCCACTACTCCGCCGCGGCGGTCGCCTTGGGCGCGCGGCGGACTTCCACCACCCGCACCCGCGTGCCGTCCAGCACCAGGGCCAATTCGCCGCGCTTCAGCCGCAGGGCGTCCTCGCCGAACGCCTCGCGGCGCCAGCCGGCGAGCGCCTGGGTCTTGGCGTTGTCGTCATTGGCGATCTGCTCCAGGTCCGAGACCGTGGCGATCAGCTTCGACGCCACACCAGCGTCCTCCGCCCGCGCCTTCAGCAGCACCTTCAGCAACTCAACCACCGCACCGGCGGCGGGCGAGACCTGCACCTTGCTGCGTTCGATCACCGGTGCGTAGCCCTCGGGGTCCTTCAGCGCCTCGCGGACGGCGGCCAGCAGATCTGGCCCGAACCGCGAGCCCGAGAAGCCCTTGGGCACCGAGCGCAGGCGATCGAGGGCGTCGGCGTCGGTCGGCGCCTGGGTGGCGATCTCGTCGATGGCGTCGTCCTTGAGGATCCGGCCGCGCGGCTGGTCGCGCATCTGGGCAGTGCGCTCACGCCAAGCGGCGACCGACTTGAAGATCGCCAGATATTTCGAGGTGTGGCGCCGCGGTTTGAGCCGCTTCCAGGCGTTCTCCGGCTCCACGTCGTAGACCGCCGGATCGCAGAGGCTCTGCATCTCGTCGACCACCCAGGTGAGGCGACCTTCCTTCTCCAGGCGGTCGCGCAGCATCGGATAGAGCTCGGCCAGGTGCGTCACGTCGCCCAGGGCGTAGACCAGCTGGGCGTCGGTCAGCGGCCGGCGCGCCCAATCGGTGAAGCGCGAGGACTTGTCGATCTCAAGCTTCAGCATTTGGCGGACCAGGGCGTCATAGGCGATCTGCTCACCGAACCCGGCGGCCATGCCGGCCACCTGGGTGTCGAACAGGGGCCGCGGCATCGCATTCAGATTGTTGAAGATTTCAACATCCTGGCGCGCGGCGTGGAACACCTTCTCGATGCTCGGGTCGCGTAGGATCTCCAGGAACGGCTCGAGATCGATCGCGTCGGCCAACGGGTCGATCACCGCTTCGGCGGAGGGCGCGGCGGCCTGGATCAGGCAGAGCTTGGGCCAGTAGGTGGTTTCGCGCATGAACTCGGTGTCTACTGCGACGAAGGGCTGGCCTTTGATTTTGTCGCAGAACGCCTGGAGCTCGGCGGTGGTTGTAATCGGC
>NZ_JAUYOJ010000143.1 GCF_030697925.1 Phenylobacterium sp.
CAACGAGATGGACGAGGCCCAAGGCCACGGCTCGGCCGACCGCCAGCCCGACGGCTCCCTCAAGGGCCAAATCTGCTTCCACCGCGGCGACGAAGCCAACTTCATCGCCCGCCGAGAGACTTCTTCAACAGCCTGCTAGGCCTTCTTCACGAACTCGGTCTTCAGGACCAGGTCGCGGATTTTCTCGACCCGGGCCTCGATCTCGCCCTCGTCGCCGGTCAGGCGGATGTTCCTGACCAGGGTCCCGCGCTTCAGGGTCACCGAGGTCCCCTTCACCTTGAGGTCCTTGATCAGGGTGACGGAGTCGCCGTCGACCAGGATCGTTCCGTTGCTGTCCCTGACGTCCATGCCTAGCGCTCCCTGCCGGAGCCTGCTTTAGGGGCTGGAGCGCGGGGCGACAAGGTCTTCACCGGACCGGATTTCGCGGCCAGGATGGGGCTCCAGCCAGGGAGCCGCGGATGGCCCAGAACAAGACCCAGCCCACGGCGGCCGATGTGGAGGCCTTCCTGTCGGCGATCACGCCGCCGGCCCGCCAGGCCGACGCCCGCGCGGTCAGCGAGATCATGCACCGGGTCAGCGGCTGGCCGCCCACCCTCTGGGGGCCCAACATCGTCGGCTTCGGGACCTATCACTACCGCTATGACAGCGGGCGGGAAGGCGACAGCTTGCGGGTCGGCTTCTCGCCCCGCAAGGCCGCGCTGACCCTCGATATCGGCGGCGGCTTCGCGCGCCACGAAGAGCTGATGGCGCGCCTGGGCCCGCACACGACGGGCAAGGGCTGCCTCTATCTGAAGCGCCTCTCGGACGTGGACCTCTCGGTGCTGGAGGAGCTGGTGGCGGAGTCCCTGGCCTATATGCGGACGGCCTATCCCGAATAAAAACGCCGCGGCCTCGGAGGAGAGGCCGCGGCGGACATGTGGTGGAGGAACGGCCGGGCGCGAACACCCGGCCGCGAGGCGGTGCTAGGCGAGCGCTTGCTTGCGGCGCTGGCTGCGGACCATGGAGCCCACCGCGCCGAAGCCGATGATCATCATCGCCCAGGTGGCCGGTTCCGGAACCGCCGCGCCGATATTGCTGAGCTCGAACGAGTTGGTCGTCGAGTTCAGGTCGAAGCCGATGATGTTGTCCGTCGAGTAGAAGGTGAACCGGCCGTTGGTGTCGGCCTGCTGACGATCCCCGTCATTGGCGCCGGAGACCGCGCCCAGCTGGAAGCCGGTAATGACCTGGCTGCCGCCGCCCTTCAGATAGAAGGTGATCGAGTTATAGTCGTCGAGCGAGCCGATATACATGCTCACCCGGGAGACGTTCGGCGCCGTGAAGGTCGCCACCTGACTGCCCTGCACGCTGAGATATTGCGTCGGGTCGTCGTCGCCCGGATCGGTCGGACCGAAGGCCGGAGCCGCGCCGAGGCCGGACGTGCCGGTCAGCAACGTCGCCGTACCGCCCAGCGCCCAGCCAGAAGCCAGGGTGAACGGCAGGCCGAAGTCGGTGACCAGGTATTCGTCGCCGTTCACCGCCGCCTGGTAGCTCACATACGAGTGGATCGTCACGGCGGCCTGCGCCGAGGCGCCGAAGGCGACAAACGCTGTAGCGGCGACGGCCGCTAGTTTGAATTTGCTACTCATTTCAAAGCCCCTATCAGCCGTAGACACCCGAAGCTCAAGTGTCTTCAGATAACATCGTTAGCCCCACGGCAATGGTTAGTAAACTGTTAAGGGTGGCTCACAACCATGTTTTCGCCGTGTAGAGCCTCAGTTGGTGGAACATTTTCGTGAGTCGTCGTCCGAGATTCGCCCGATGCTAGAAATGTCCGTCTCGATGGGGCGGGCCGACGGCCCGAGACGCCGAGTTGTCGGCGGCTCGGATACGGTGGTCACGTGTCAACAGGTGGTGTTTCGCCGCCGATCGAGCACTATTCGCGGTTGGGAGGCGAGGCGAATTCAACAGTCGCGGAAATCCGCCTCCGGCGGTCGGGGGCGGGCCGGCGCTGGGGCTTGGCGGGCGCCTGGGCGCGGGTCCGGCGCTTGACCGGCTTGGCCGGCCAGACGAAGTCCAGGCCGTCCACCACGGCCGCCGGCGCGGCGCCGATCCGGCCGATCAGTTCGTGCTCGTTCCAGATCTCCACGGACCGGCACTCGGCCAGCAGGCGATCGGCCACCAGCCACGCCTCCCGGTCGGCCTCACAGGGCAGGTCCAGCCCCTCGGTGCGCTCGTCGGCCTCGTTCAGCAGCCAGAAATGGTAATAGCCCACGTCCGTCTCTCCGCTCCGTCGGCGGACAGTATTCGGCAATAGGGTTTCCGGACCGTTGTTGATGAGCGCCGGGGCCGCCCTGCTAGTCCCGCGCCGTCAGCTTTCGCGCCAGCGCCTCGACATCGCCGTCGAACAGCCGGTCGGCCAGGGCCTGGATCTCCGAGGCCACATAGTCGTCGCGGGTGATGGTCGGCCGGTAGAACTGCCGGCCGTCCGCGCGCTCCGAGGCGATCAGCCCCTTGCGCATCAGCCGGCCGAGCAGGGTCTTCACCGTCGCCCCGCCCCAGCTCTGCACCGAGGTCACCTCTTCGATCAGGCTGGCGAAGGACATCGGCCCCCGCCGCCAGAGGGCGCCCAGCACCTCGCTCTCGGCCTCGGTGACATGCAGCCGGCCAGGGGGCTTGGTCAGGATCGCAGCACCGCGCGGTCGATGCGCGCCTCCACCGCCCAGTTGGCGATCACCGCCACCACCCCGCAGAGCAGGCCCAGGCCCAGCATCAGGGTCACCTCCGCCAGGCCGGGCGCGATCACCTTCATCGGCGCCGGCGATGGCACGTTGGAGATGCCGAGGAAGATCATCAGCGCCGTATAGGCCGCGCCCAGGCAGCCGATCAGCGGCCCGCCCAGCCGCAGCCCCGACAGGAAGGCCGAGCCGCCGGCCAGGTGCGGCCCCGAGGCCACCTTGCGCGCGCCGACGATCACCGCAGCGACGCTGCAGGCGATCAGCACCGCCATCACCCCCTGGACGATCGGGTGGGCGTTCGCAAACACCGCCCCCACGGTGAGCGGCGCGGCCTGGGCCGCGGCCGGCGCGGCGGCGAGCGCCAGGGATAGGGTGACAAGGCGTCGAGCCATCGGGACCTCCAAGGATTACGTCTGTAGTCAAATTAGACTACGTGCGTAAATTCAAGTGTCAAGCGCATGAAGGTGTCGGCTCCCCACCCCGCTATTCGTCCTTGGCACGACAGCGGCCCGTCCAGGCCGCCCGCCAAGGAGCCCGCCTATGACCATCACCCTCTATGAATTCGCCCCCACCCGCTCGGCCCGCGTCCGCTGGACCCTGCTGGAGCTCGGCGTCCCCTTCGAGAGCATCGCGGGGCAGGAGGTGTTCGCCCTCCCGGCGCTCGCCGAGATCCACCCCATGTCCAAGCTGCCGGCCCTGCGCGACGACGGCCGGCCGCTGTTCGAGTCCGCCGCCATCTGCAACTGGCTGGCCGACAGCCATCCGGACGCCGGACTGATCGCCCCCTCCGGGACCTGGGCGCGCGCCCTGCACGACCAGTGGACCGCCTTCACCCTGGCCGAGGTGGAGGCCAATCTCTGGCACACCGCGCGCAACCTGTTCATCTATTCGGAGGAGGAGCGCGTCCCCGCCGTCTATGAGCAGAACGCCAAGGAGGCCAAGCGCGGCCTGGCCGTCCTCGACGGCGCCTTGGCCGGCAAGACCTGGCTGGTGGAGGACCGCTTCTCGGTCACCGACATCTTCGTCGGCTACGCCGTCGCCTGGGGTCATATGCAAGGCATCACCGCCGACCTGCCCCACCTCAGCGCCTATGGCGAACGCCTGCTGGCCCGGCGGCTCTGCCCCTATGGCGCGATGGGGGGTTAGTCGAGCCCCAGCACCCGGGCCGCATTGCCGCCCATCCACTTGGCGCGGACGCTGTCCTTCAGCGGCAGCTCGTCGGTCTCGGCCACCAGCTGGGCGAGCGGGATCATGTGCGTCCCCCAGCCGGAGCCGAAGATCACCTTGTCCTGCAGATTGCGGGCTCCGTAATAGACTAGGGCCTCGTAGCCCGCCCCCGGCGCCAGCATGTGCTTCACCCGCCGGCAGGCGAAGTCGATGTAGAGGTGGCGGTGGCGCGAGGCGATGGCGCAGGTCTCCGCCGCCCAGGGCCAGCCCGACAGCCCCGCCACGATCTTCAGCTCCGGGAACCGCACCGCCACCTCGTCGAGGTATTTCGGGTGCGCATAGTCGTAGGGCCGGTCCGACAGCAGGTGCAGCCCCGCGGTGATCCGCGCCGGGATCCCCAGCTCCACGCACTTGGCCAGGAAGGGCCAATAGGCCGGATCGTTGATGTAGCGCCCCTCGCGATAGGACGAGACCTCGAAGCCCTTGACCCCCAGCTCGCGCACCCCGTGCTCCAGGGCCGCCACCCCGGCCTCGCCCTCCTCGCCCCAGATGCGGAACCAGGGGATCAGCCGGTCGGGATATTCCGCGGCGAACTTGGCCACGTCCTCATTGCTGGCGCGGCGCCCGGCGTTTCCGATGCAGGCCCGCGCCACGCCGGCCTCGTCCAGCATGGCGATCACCTGGGCGTGGCTCATGGCCCGGCCCATGTCGACCTCGCACAGCTTCAGCGCCAGGGCCGTCAGCCCCTGCGTCGCCTTGGCCTCGTTGAACTCGTCCAGGCTCATGCCGATCTGGGCGGCCCAGCCGGGCGCCATCTGCTGGGCGTAGCCCTCCTTGTCGAAGCCCCGCCCCGACTGGATCAGCCGCACGGTGTCCTCGACCGCCTCCTTGGTGGGGGTGTCGCATTCGAAATCGATGATCTGCATGAGGCGCTCTCGGGAAAAATGAATCGGCGGGCCAGGGGCCCCAATGCCCCGACCCTAGCCGTCCCCCGCGCGCCCGTCAGCCGTTCAGGCCGCCGGCGGCGCCGGTTCCGCCACCGTGGCCGCCAGCGCCCGCAGCGCCGCCAGGCTCGCCTTGTCGCCGCCCATGCTGTCGGCGGCGTTGGCGGCGACCAGCACCCCGTTCCCGGTCTGCGGGAACAGGATCACCAGGGCGTACCAGTTGCCGTCCGAGCCCGAGTGGGTCAGCGCCGGCCCCTTGCGCCCGGCCGCGCGGTCGGCCGCGCCCCAGCCCAGCGCCCAGCCTCGCGCACCGCCGCTTCCTTGCGGCGCGTGCAGGAACCGGTAGCCCTCGGCCTTCAGCAGCCGGCCTCGCCCATGCTCGCCCTGCATCTGGTCGATGCAGAACCGGGACCAGTCACCAAGGCTCATGCGCATGGCCCCGGCAGGGGCGAACATCTTCGGATTGGCGTCGAACGGCCGGTCGGCCGCGCGGCCCTCCACATGGCCGCAGGGCTCGGCGCGCCCGCCGTGCTGGTCGAAGCTGAACGACTTGATCCCCAGCGGCCGGAACACCTCCTTGGCGATCAGGCTCTCGAAGGCCTGGCCCGTGGCCTGTTCGGCGCAGGCCGCGGCGATCAGCAGGCCGGTGTTGGAATAGGACGGCTCGCCCCGCACCGGCCCGATCGGCGCATCGCCCAGCGCGGTTCCGATATAGCGCAGCCGCTGCGCCGTCATCGACGCCCTGTCGGTGAAGAACGTGTTGAAATAGGCCGTGTCGTCATGGTTCTCCGGCAGGCTGGCATGGTGCGACAGCAGGTCGGGCAGGGTCACGGCCCGGTATTCCGGCCGCATCCCCGCCGCCAGGGCGGGAAGCATCTTCTCCAGCGGCCGGTCCCAGGCCAGCGCCTCACGCTCCACCAGCCGCGCCACCAGGGTCGCGGTCATCGCCTTGCCGTTGGAGCCCAGGTGCCAGCGCGCGCCGCGCGCCGCGGCCTTGGCGTCGCCCAGCCGCCGGACGCCGGCCACCTGTTCCGGCTCGGCCCGGAAGTCGCGGATCACCATGGCCGCCATGCCCGGCGTCGCCGTCCCCGCCAGGGCCGTGGCCAGGACCGAGGGCTCGGCCGCGCGGGCGGGAAGCGGGACGGTGAGGGCGGCGAGGCCCGCAAGCAGGGTGCGTCTGGAGGTCATGGACGAGGCCTAGGGGATCGACGCCGCTCCGTCAGCTAAAGCTTTGGCCATGAACTCTGCGATCCGCTGAGGGGTCCAAAGATGCGCCCCCTCTGGGGGAGCTGGCCCGGAGGGCCTGAGGGGGACTTTGCCTCTTACGGAGAGCCGACGGTCTACTGACGAAGGACATGTCAGTCCCCCTCACCCGGCCATTCGGCCTGGAGCTCCCCCAGAGGGGGAGCATCTGACGACCGCGCCGCCCGGCTGCCCCTCAGCGCGCCCGATAGACCTTCGGCGTCAGCCGCCCGATCCAGGCCTCCAGCCGCGCCACCTCTTCCTTGGTCTCCTTCAGGGTGTGCGGCTCCACGCTCATCACCAGATTCTCGATCTCGAACTCCGTCCAGTTCCGATGCTCGGCCTTGGCGGCGATGTACATGTCGAGGAACTCCTCCTGCCGCTTCAGCCAGGAATAGACCTGCTTGGAGGACGGCATCTTCGGGTCCTTGACGATGGCGCTCACCGGCTCGCCCAGGGCCACCCGCTTGCAGAACCGCCGCGCCCACGCCCGGTCATAGGTGCTGCGCCGCCCGCCGCCGGGCTTGCGCCGCAGGCCCAGCCGCACCTCGTGCGGAATGCGCCAGGCGTCGCTCACATGCTTCAGCCGCCGGTTCTGCACCTTGCCCTCGGACAGGTGGGCGCGCACGGCGGCGTACATCCGCGCGAACTCGGGACGCACTTGAAGCCAGCGCCGGATGGTCTTCCGGCAGGGCATGTAGGGATCGGCGGCGATGGAGTTCAGCGTCTCGCCGACCTCCAGCCGCGCACAGATCACCTCGGCGAACTTCCGCTGGTACTGCGAGACCGGCGGCCCGCCGACATGGTCCATCTCCGGCACGGGCCGTTCGCGCGGCGGCCTCCAGCGGTCGGCGAAGTTGTAGCTCACGTCCTGAAGCTTAGCCGCAAACGACGGACCGGACAAGAACAAACACAGAACATTTCTCCACCACGACCCTCACCGGACGCGGACGTCGAGCCCCTCAGCCCCGCGCGGTGTAGCCGGCCGTCACCTCGCCCTTGTGCGCGGCGAAGGCGGCCAGGACCTCGGCCTTCTCGGGCTTCGGGACCTTGGCGAAGTCCAGGCTCCGTCCGAGTTCCGCGGCGACCTCGTCGAATTCGGCGGGCGAGATCCGCAGGTCGCGGTGGGCCGCCTCGAGACCGAGCGGCGTCGCCCCGGGCTTGGTGGCCGTGTACTCGAAGGGTCCGCCCGACACCTTGCAGACCCACAGCGTCCGCATGAACTTCAGGCCGGGCAGCCGGTCCAGGGTCTTGGTGTGCCATTCCGCCAGTTGCGGGTTCTTGGACCCCTTACCGACGACAGGGTTCTTCACCACCGCGTCGCTGAAGTGATCCACCACCGCGGCGATGGCGAAGACGCCGCCCAGCCGGTCGTACAGGCTCTTCTCGGGCGCGGCGGGCTTGGGCTGCGCGTACGCCCTGTCCGTCGCCGCCAGCACGGCCGCCGAGGCGGCGGTCAGGGTCAGCGCGACCACGCTTCGTCTTGGGATGGACGTCGAAAAATCATGCGCCATGGTCATCATCCTTGATGATGGGTGCGCCAGGCCGCTTGGCGTAGACCTTCATATGAGAGGCGAGGCGACAGCCCTCGCTCAAGGAAAAGCTCCCCCAGCGATGCGGGGGCGGCCAGGATAGGAGAGGAATGGCCGCCGGCGTCGAAGGGTCCGGTCGCCGATCCAGTATTTCGAAACACCGGATGGAGCGACCCGCCCATGCGCCTCTATCTAGCCTCCTACCGCACGGACACGGTCCAGCCCCTGCTCGACCTCGCGGGCCCTGGCGCGCGGGCGGCGGTGGTCTCCAACGCCCTGGACCTGATCCCCGACGCCGACCGCCGCGCCTACGCGGCGCAAGTCCACGACCCGGTCGCCGACCTCCGCGACGCGGGCCTGGCGGCCGAGCCCCTCGACCTGCGCGACTATTTCGGAAAGCCCGCCGAGCTCGACCGCGCCCTGGCCGGCGTGGACCTGGTCTGGAGCGTCGGCGGCAACGCCTTCCTGCTCCGCCGCGCCATGGCCCAGAGCGGCCTCGACGAGATCCTCATCCGGCGCCTGGCGGACGACAGCCTCGTCTATGGCGGCTGGAGCGCCGGCGCCTGCGTGGCCGGCGCGACCCTGCGCGGCCTCCACCTCATGGACGAGCCCGACACCGTCGCCCCCGGCTACGACCCCGCGCCGATCTGGGAGGGCCTGGGCCTCGTCGACTTCGCCATCGTCCCCCACTTCGCCTCGGACCACGCTGAGTCCGAAGCCGCCGCCCGCGCCGCGGCCTGGATGACGGAGCAGGGGATAGCTCACCGCACCCTCAGGGACGGCGAGGCGGTGGTCCGCGCGCGCTTGAGATAGAGGCCCGCGTCGTGGGCGTCGGTTGCGCAGCGCCCTAGAACGCCCGAGCCCGCTCCACCACCCGCCGAGCAATCCGCCCAACGCCCGCCTCCGGCCCACCGCCGTTGATCGGCTCGCACGCGAACCCATCCCCATCCCGGTCCTGATGCGGCGAGTAGGCCGGCGACGACACCGGGATGGAATAGAACCCCGCGGCGTTGGCGGCGCTGCAATTCCGGTAAGGCCCCGCCAAGTCCATCGCCGGGTCGCGCAGGGCGGCGATCATCGCCGGCCGGACCTGGGGATTGAGCTGGTCCAGCAGCACCAGGATCACCCCGGCGCAGACGATGCAGAAGCCGGTCAGCCAGGCCTGGACCCGGCGCTGCGCGCGCGTCTGGGCCCGGGCCGGGCGTCCTCGCCGAGCGAACGGCTTGGTGTCGCGTGGATTGGGCAGGCTGGCGCGGATGTCGGACCTCCGTCCTGCACGGCAGAGCTTTCGCCCCACTTCCGCACAACTTCCGGCCGCCGCCAATTAAGAAACCCCGCCGGCTCGCGCCGACGGGGCTCCCCAATCTCACAGCTAGAACCCCGACCCCCGGCAAGCCGGGGGTCGAAGCGTAGCGCCTAGTATCCCTGGATCTTCGCGTAGCGATCCCGGTGGTAGCTCTGGCTGCCGAAGGCGGCTTCGCAGGCCCGGGCGCGCTTGAGGTAGAAGCCCGCGTCGTGGGCGTCGGTCATGCCGATGCCGCCGTGCATCTGGACCATTTCGTTGCTCACCAGGTGGAAGGTGTCGCCCATCTTGGCCTTGGCGAGCGAGACGAGCTCCGGCACGTCGGGGCTGCCGGCGTCGATCGCCTGGAGGGCGGCTTCGACGGCCGAGCGGGCCAGTTCCAGGTCGGTGAACATCTTGGCCGCGCGGTGCTGCAGGGCCTGGAAGGAGCCGATCACCTGGCCGAACTGCACGCGGACCTTGAGGTAGTCGAGGGTGACCTCGAAGGCCTGGACCGCGGCGCCCAGCATCTCG
>NZ_JAUYOJ010000144.1 GCF_030697925.1 Phenylobacterium sp.
AGACCTTCTGGGCGAAGCGGGCGAGCGCCATGCCCAGCATGAACAGGGGCAGGGCCCGGAAGATGCCGAACTTCAGGGGCATCTGGTAGACCGGGTAGTCGAGGATCGCCCAGGTCGCCAGGTTGCAGGCCGTGAAGGCCGTGATCCCAAGGCCCAGCATGACGAACGGGTTGAACCGGGACATGGCGCGCAGCAGCAGCGGGAACATCAGGTAGCAGCCGAGCAGGGCCGAGAGCGACCAGCTGGGCGCGTTCCAGCCGCGCCCGCCGGGGACGCCGTAGGACTGCACGAGGAAGAACTGGGCCGGAAGCTCCTTCCAGTCGAACCATTCCGGGTTGCGCGGCATGACGCCGAGCAGGCCGCTCAGCACGACCAGGGAGATCAGGGTCACCTGCATGATCAGGTGGGCCGGCACGACCCGCAGGAAGCGCTTCTTGAAGAAATCGGCGAGCGACATGCCGCCGGCCAGCATCCGCTCGCCATAGACGCGCGCCAGGACGTAGCCGGAGTCGATCAGGAAGAAGTCGGTGAGCAGATAACCCCGCTCGAAGAACGGGATGAAATCGGACGTCGGGGTGGGACCGGCGAGCTCGTAATGGTGCAGGATCATCAGGATCGCCACGACGATGCGCATGGCGTCGAGCCAGCCGCCCCGCTCGATCGGCGGGACGCTCGTCCGCGTCCCAATCCCAAACCACGACATCGCCGACCTCCTCCAGTCCATCGGGAGGCGGGATTGCAAGGGCCAAGCCATCCCAAAACGGGACAGTTTCAGGCGTGGGCGGGAGTCCAGGTCATGGCGCGCGGTTGGCCGGCCCGATGCGGCGCCGGCGCCGTGGCCTGGGCCGGAGCGGGCCCCAGAATCCGGGCCATGGCGGCGACGGCGAACACCCAGGAGAGGTTATTGTGCACCAGGATGATGCTCTCCGACATGGTCTGCAGGGCATAGACCGCCAGGAACAGGGTCGCCCAGTAGCCGTCGCCGAGCCTCTGGTGGCGCACCACGGCGACGAGCAGGCTGATCGCGAAGATCGCCGCGTAGATGCCGACCCCCACCAGGCCGAGCTGGATCAGCAGGTCCAGCCAGCCATTGTGGGCGCTGGGCACCCGCCATTGCAGGGCGTCGCGGATCCAGTTGGCGATGTCGGACTGCCGGCCCCAGAAGGCCGCATAGCCGTAGCCCAGCACGGGCTCGGCCTCATGGGCGCGCAGCACCGCGTTCCAGATCTCGGTGCGGCCAGTGAAGGTCGCGTCCTTGCCAAGCGCTGCATAGAAGAGGGTTGGGGCGAACATGTAGAGGCCAGCCAGGGCCGACATGCCGGTCACGCCCAGCCAGACCGCCGCCACTGAAGCTGCTCGCCCCAGGCGCATGAAGGCGAAGACCGTGGCGCCGCCCAGCACGATCAGCAGGCTGAGGAACGAGGTCGCCGACCGGGTCATGATGATCAGGCCGATGAACAGCACCAGGGCGCCGCCCCACAGCAGTCGCCGGCGCGGATTGGTCAGGAAGGCCGCCACGGCCGCGAGCGAGGCGTAGACCATCATCGCCCCCATCTCGTTCTTCTCGTACCAGAGCCCGCGCCAGGTCCCGGCGTTGATGTCCTGGCTGACCCCCATCTTGGGCACGGCCAGGCAGACGAAATAGCTGCCCAGGGCCAGCAGCAGCATGGTCAGCGCCACCAGTTCGGCGAAGCGTCGCCCACCCAGGCTCGAGGCGAGATAGAGCCCCATCAGGGTTGTGGCGGCCAGCGCGATGGCTCGGCGCAGGGTGACGTCCGGATCGATGGACCACAGAACCGAGGCCGAGGCCCAACCCACCAGGACGGCGAAGGCCAGGGCCGGCCACCAGAACCGGAACAGCTGCGGCAGGCGGAAGGCTGTGAGGGCCGCGATCAGGCCGTAGACCGGCAGCCACATCAGCCGCAGGACCGGGACCTCGTCGCCGCCGGTCTGCAACGGGTCAAACACGGGGCCGACCAGGGCGCTGGACATCAGCGCCACCACCAGGACGGTCAGGCTCGCCTCGATCAGGCGTACGACCGTCAGCCGCTCATAGGGTTCGGCGAGCTGGTCAGGGCTGATCACGCCGCCGCTGCTTGTGGCTCGCCGTTGACGATCAGGTCGACGGCCTCATTGACCGGCAGGACCTCGACGCCATGGTCGGCGATGCGCTGGAGCACCCATTCCAGGCGCTCGGGCAGGACGCCGAAATCGAGCGGCGCCGGGCCGACGTCATGGGTGAAGAAAGTGATCCAACCGCCGGTGGCCTTGGCGCGGGCGATGGAGGCCTCGATCTCGTCGGGCCGCCAGCGGCGATGCTCCAGGACGATGGAATGGACCATCGCCAGGTCGACCATGCCCTCATTGACCCGTCGCGAGATGCCCCGGGCGCTCTTGAAGGCCCCGCCCAGCAGGGTCTTTGTGCGTGGCGAGACGTCGCCATAGGGATAGGCGTAGCTGTCGATGGCGATGTCGCCGAGGTGCTTGCGCAGGAAGGCGGCGTTGCGCTCGATCTCGTGAAGCAGCGTCCCGCTGTCGGTCTTCGAGGCGAAGCCGTGGGAATAGCTGTGGCAGCCGATCTCATGGCCGGCCGCGGCCACGGCCTTGAGGTCGGCCACGTTGAAATACTCGATGCCGTCCTCAGTGATCCCGCAGAAGCGACCAGCCACATAGTAGGTCCCGCGCACCCCGAACCTCGCCATGATCGGGCCGGCCACGGTCCAGGCGCTCTTGGGGAAGTCGTCAAAGGTGATGCTGGCGATCGCCTGCGGCGCGCGCGAGCGCACGGTGTTGACCGGCAGGCGGCGGGTCAGGACGTTATTGACCTTGCGATAGATGCCCATCGATCCGAAATCCAAGCTGCGGCGGCGCAGCCGGAATCCTGACAGGGCAATCCTAACAAACGCCTGCTAGAGCCGCGCGGCGTGCCACGCCAGGTGGTCTTCGATGAAGCTGGTCATGAAGAAGTAGGAGTGGTCGTAGCCCTCCTGCCGCCGCAGGGTCAGCTTCTGGCCCACCTTTTCCGCCGCGGCCTCCAGCAGTTCGGGCTTGAGTTGGGCCGTGAGGAAGCTGTCGGCCAGGCCCTGGTCGACCAGGATGTCGTCGAACCGGCCGCGCGCCGCGCCGGTCTCCAGCAGCAGGGCGGCGTCGTGCTCGCGCCAGGCGGCCTGGTCCTCGCCCAGATAGGCGTTGAAGGCCTGGCGGCCCCAGTCGCAGCGGGTCGGCGAGCAGATCGGGGCGAAGGCCGAGACGGACTTGAACAGCTCCGGATGGCGCAGGGCCAGGGTGAGCGCCCCATGCCCGCCCATGGAATGGCCGAAGACGCCAAGCCGCGCCGGATCGACCGGGCAGCTCTGCCTCACCACCTCGATCAGGTCGCGGGTGACATAGGTCTCCATGCGGAAACGCGGCGCCCAGGGCGCCTCGGTGGCGTCCACATAGAAGCCCGCGCCCTGGCCCAGGTCGTAGGCGGGATCGTCGGCCACGCCCTCGCCGCGCGGACTGGTGTCAGGAGCCACCACGGCGAGCCCCAGCCGCGCGGCGGCGGCGTAGGCCCCGGCCTTGGTGGTGAAGTTGTCCTCGGTGCAGGTCAGGCCCGACAGCCAGACAACCCACGGGACCGGCCCCTCCGCGGGGGGCAGGAAGACGCTGAACCGCATGGGCGTGCCGGTGGCGGCGCTGGCGTGACGGCGATAGCTGAGCGTCCCGCCATGGACGCGGTGTTGTTGCAGGATTTCCAGGCTCATGGGGTCTTCTAACCCGGATTCCGAGCTGGACGACCGCCTCCTGTCGGCAAATCGAGCTTCGGGGCTTTCGCCGCCGAAGGGGAAATAGGTTTCGAGAAAAAGGCCGGGGGCGGGGAAACCTCCGCCGCCCCCTGGCCGAGTCAGGCCGCGACCGGGGGAAG
Source organism: Phenylobacterium sp. (assembly GCF_030697925.1). Lineage (GTDB taxonomy): Bacteria > Pseudomonadota > Alphaproteobacteria > Caulobacterales > Caulobacteraceae > Phenylobacterium. The sequence goes on from NZ_JAUYOJ010000144.1 coordinate 3,908, forward strand.
GTCCTGCGAAGCGGCCACCGCCGGGTGGACGACCCGTCCACCGGCGACATTCAGTCCGGCGGCGAAACCGGGATCCTCGGCGAAGGCGCGCTCCATCCCCTTGTCGGCGAGCGCCATGACATAGGGGGTGGTCGCCGCGCCGAGCGCATAGGTCGAGGTGAGCGGGGCGGCTCCCGGCATGTTGGCCACGCAGTAGTGGACCACCCCGTCGACCACATAGGTCGGCTCATCATGGGTGGTCGGGTGCGAGGTCTCGAAGCAGCCGCCCTGGTCGATGGCGACGTCCACCAGCACCGAACCCTTGCGCATGAGCTTCAGGTCCTCGCGCCGGATCAGCTTGGGGGCGGCCGCGCCGGTGATCAGCACGCATCCGATGATCAGGTCGGCCGTGGGCAGCAGCTCCAGCAGGGCGCCGCGCGAGGACAACACCGTGCGGGCGCGGCCTTCGAAATGGGCGTCCATCGCCGCCAGGCGCTCGGGCAGGATGTCCATGATGGTCACGTCGGCGCGCATGCCGACCGCGATCTCCGCGGCGTTGAAGCCGGAGACCCCGGCGCCCAGGATGATCACCTTGGCCGGGGGCACGCCGGGCACGCCGCCCATCAGCAGTCCGCGTCCGCCGGCCGGGGCCAGCAGATAGGCCGCGCCCACCTGGGCGGCCATGCGGCCGGCCACCTGGCTCATGGGGGTGAGCAGCGGCAGGTCGCCCTTGCGGCCCAGGATGGTCTCATAGGCGATGGCCGTGCAGCCCGAGGCCATCAGGCCCCTGGTCTGCTCCGGGTCCGGGGCCAGGTGCAGATAGGTGAAGAGGGTGTGTCGCGGAGTGAGGTGCGCGATCTCCTGGGCCTGCGGCTCCTTGACCTTCACGATGGTGTCGGCCTGGGCGAAGACGGCGGCGGCGTCGGGAACGATCTTGCCGCCCGCGGCGGCGTAGTCGGCGTCGCTGAGGCCGACCCCGCCGCCCGCGCCCGACTGGACGAAGACCTCATGGCCGTGGGCTGTCAGGGTGGCGACGACGGCGGGGACAAGGCCCACGCGGCGCTCGAGAGGCTTGATCTCGGTGACAGTGCCGATGCGCATGCGTTTTTCCTCCGCCATATAGCGCGAAGGCTAGTCGATGGTTGCGGATGAAACCTTGAAAAACAGCGCTTCGGAGATCAGTGTCGTGCAAGTTTCATGTTTGAAAGTCGGATTTTCCGGTGAAATCTTCAGCTCACGATCTCGATATCGCAGATAAGCGCCTTCTGACCCATTTGCAGGCGCACGGCCGAGCGACGAATGTGGAACTCGCCGAGGCGGCGCATCTGTCTGAGTCCGCCTGTTTCCGCCGGGTGCGCGCCCTGGAGGCCGAGGGGGTGATCACCGGCTATGCGGCGGCGGTCGATCCGCGCGCCGTGGGCCTTGGTCTCTCCGTCTTCGTGTCCATCACCCTGGCCAGCCAGGCCCAGGACGTGCTGGCCGCCTTCGAAGCCGCGGTGGTCGAGGCGCCCGAGATCATGGAATGCCACCTGATGACCGGCCAGGCCGACTATGTCCTGCGGGTGGTCGCCGCCGACATGGACGACCTGGAGCGGGTGCACGCCACGCGCCTGACCCGCCTGCCCGGGGTGGCGCGGATCAACTCGTCCATCGCCCTGCGCACGGTGGTCCGACGCACGGCCCTACCGCTCCGGTAGGGCCAATTTTCGCCATGGGCCAAGGGCAGTTTCCCGCCGCACGAAGGAGTTCTCCCATGCGCGTCACAGCCCTCATCGCCCTTGCCCTCGCCGTCTGCGCCTCCAGCGCGCTCGCCGCCCCCGGCCGGTTCATCCACCCGGCCGACACCAGTAAGGACGACCGGATCGATAAGGCCGAGTGGGTCGCCTACAAGCTGCCCGCCGCGGAGTTCGCCAAGGCCGACAAGAACGCCGACGGCAAGATCGACGGGCCCGAGTTCGTGGCCTGGGACACCGCGCAGAAGGCCAAGCACGCGGGTCACTGATCCCGCACGGAGACCGGAATGCGCCGCTTCGCGCCGCGACCCCTCACCTAGAGCGTTTCCCGATCATGTTGACGCATATCCTGCGGCCTTGAAGTAGTTGGCGCAGATCTCTGGTGTGAACTGGTCGAGGATCTGGCCGATGCGGTTCCAGAGGGCGTCGACGGATCGTTCGGCGGCCTTTCTGAGG
>NZ_JAUYOJ010000145.1 GCF_030697925.1 Phenylobacterium sp.
ATGCTCGGCGAAGATCTTGCGGATGGCGCCGGTCATGGCCATCCGGTTGTCGGTGTCGATATTGATCTTGCGCACGCCGTGCTTGATGCCGCGCTGGATCTCTTCCACCGGCACGCCCCAGGTCTGGGGCATCTCGCCGCCATATTGGTTGATGATGTCCTGCAGGTCCTGCGGCACCGAGGAGGAACCGTGCATCACCAGGTGGGTGTTGGGCAGGCGGCGGTGGATCTCCTCGATCACCCCCATGGCCAGGACGTCGCCGTCGGGCTTGCGGGTGAACTTGTAGGCCCCGTGGCTGGTGCCCATGGCGATGGCCAGGGCGTCGACCTCGGTGGCCTTCACGAACTCGACGGCCTGGTCGGGATCGGTCAGCAGCTGGTCATGGCCGAGCTTGCCCTCGAAGCCGTGGCCGTCTTCCTTCTCGCCCATGCCGGTCTCGAGAGACCCCAGCACGCCGAGTTCGCCCTCGACCGAGGCGCCCACCCAGTGGGCCATGTCGACCACATTGCGGGTGACCTTGACGTTGTAGTCGTAGTCGGCCGGCGTCTTGCCGTCGGCCTTCAGCGAACCGTCCATCATCACCGAGGTGAAGCCGTACTGGATCGCGGTCGCACAGGTGGCTTCGTTGTTGCCGTGGTCCTGGTGCATGCAGATCGGGATGTGCGGATACATCTCGGCCAGGGCGTCGATCAGGTGCTTCAGCACGATGTCGTTGGCGTAGGAACGCGCGCCTCGGCTGGCCTGGATGATGACCGGCGCGTCGACCGCGTCGGCGGCCTCCATGATCGCCAGGCCCTGCTCCATATTGTTGATGTTGAACGCCGGAACCCCGTAGCCCTGCTCGGCCGCGTGATCCAGAAGCTGTCTCAAAGTAACCCGGGCCATGCCCTGCCCTCCAAAAGTCGTATCTAAATGGCCAGCGCTGCCACTCCGGGCAGCTCCTTGCCTTCCATCCATTCAAGAAACGCGCCGCCCGCCGTCGAGACGAACGTAAAATCGTCCGCGCAGTCGGCAACGTTCAGGGCAGCGACTGTATCACCCCCGCCGGCCACGGCCACCAGCTTGCCGGCCTTGGCCCGTTCGGCCGCGTGGACGGCGGCCTCGACGGTCGCCTTGTCGAAGGGCGGAACCTCGAAAACCCCCAGCGGGCCGTTCCAGATCAGGGTCGCCGAGCCGTCGATCGCCGAGATCAGCTTGGCCAGGGTCTTGGGGCCGGCGTCGAGGATGCGGTCGGCGGCCTGGATGTCGGCCAGGTCGCGGACGTGGGCCTCCACGCCGGGCTTCACCTCCTGGGCGACCACCACGTCGATGGGCAGCAGCAGCTCGCAGCCGGCGGCCTTGGCGCTCTTCATGATCTCCCGGGCCGTGTCGGCCAGGTCGTGCTCGCAGAGCGAGGCGCCAACATCGACGCCCTGGGCCGCCAGGAAGGTGTTGGCCATGCCGCCGCCGATGGACAGCCGGTCCAGCTTCTTCACGAGGTTGTTCAGCAGGTCGAGCTTGGTGGAGACCTTGGAGCCGCCGACGATGCCCAGGACCGGGCGCTTAGGCTTGCCCAGCGCGGCTTCCAGCATCTCCAGCTCGCGGCGCATCTGCTCGCCCGCATAGGCCGGCAGCAGCCGGGCGATCCCCTCGGTGGAGGCGTGCGCCCGGTGGGCGGCGGAGAAGGCGTCGTTCACATAGAGATCGCCGTTGGCGGCGAGCGCCTTGGCGAAGTCGGGGTCGTTCTTCTCCTCGCCCGGGTGGAAGCGGACGTTCTCGAGCAGCAGCACGTCGCCCGGCTTCATCGCCGCGATAGCGGAAGTCGCGACCTCGCCCACGCAGTCGGGGGCAAAGGCCACCGGGGCGCCCAGCACGTCGGCCAGGGCCGGGGCGATGGGCTTGAGGCTCATCGCCGGTACGACCTTGCCCTTTGGCCGATCGAAGTGGGCCAGCAGGACCACCTTGGCCCCGCCCTTGGCCAGCTTGGCGATGGTCGGGACCACGGCGCGCAGGCGGGTGTCGTCCGACACCTGTCCATCGGCCATGGGGACATTAAGGTCAACGCGCACCAGGGCGCGCCGGCCCTGGAGTTCGGCGTCGTCGAGGGTGCGGAAAGTCATGGATCTGATCTAGATCAGCTTGGCCATGGCCAGCGCGGTATCGGCCATCCGGGTGGAGAAGCCCCACTCGTTGTCGTACCAGGAGAGCACCCGGCCGAGGCCGCCGTCGATGACCTGGGTCTGGGCCAGCGCCGCCGTCGAGGAGGCGGCGATGTGGTTGAAGTCGATGGAGACCAGCGGATCGTTGGTCACCGCCAGGACGCCCTTCAGCGGGCCGCTGGTCGCCGCGGCGGTCAGGGCCTCGTTGATCTCTTCCTTGGTCAGCGTGCGTCCGGGGACCCAGGTCAGGTCCACCACCGAGACATTGGGGGTCGGCACGCGGATCGAGGAGCCGTCCAGCTTGCCCTGCAGTTCCGGGATCACCAGGCCCAGCGCCTTGGCCGCGCCGGTGGAGGTCGGGATCATCGACATGGCCGCGGCCCGCGCCCGGTAGAGGTCCGAGTGCATGGTGTCGAGGGTCGGCTGGTCGCCGGTATAGGAGTGGATGGTGGTCATATAGCCGCGCTCGATGCCGGCCAGGTCGTGCAGGACCTTGGCGATCGGGGCCAGGCAGTTGGTGGTGCACGAGGCGTTGGAGACCACCAGGTCGGCGGCGGTCAGGGTCTCGTGGTTCACACCGTAGACGATAGTCTTGTCGGCGTCGGCTCCCGGCGCCGAGATGAGCACCCGCTTGGCGCCGGCGTCGAGGTGGGCCTTGGCCTTGTCCCTGGAGGTGAACAGGCCGGTGCACTCGAAGGCGATGTCGACGCCGAGTTCCTTGTGCGGCAGCTCGGCCGGATTGCGGATCGCGGTGACCTTGATTTTGCCCAGGCCCACATCGATCGAGTCGCCGTCGACGGTGACCATGCCCGGGAACCGGCCGTGCACGCTGTCGTAGCGTAGCAGGTGGGCGTTGGTCTCGACGGGGCCCAGGTCATTGATGGCGACGACCTCGATATCGCGGCGCGCATGTTCGACGATCGAGCGCAGGACCAGCCTGCCGATGCGGCCGAAACCATTGATGGCGACGCGTACGGTCATCGAGAGAACTCCTGAGCCAAGTGATTGCGGCGGTTTCTTGAGGCGCGGGCGCGTTTAGTCAACCCCTGGCGGGGTCAACTCTGGCTGCGTTTTGTGACGGGACGGGCTCCACTTTGTGGTGAACCCAACCCCACAACTGTCATCCGGCCGCAGCGAAGCGAAGAGCCGGGACCCATGAACACCGGATGGTCCCGGCTATGGCGCCATCATCGAAGGGTAGAGGTCACCCCAGTCGGGGTTCTCATTTTCGATCAGCTCGATCTTCCAGTCGCGCCGCCAGCGCTTGAGCTGCTTCTCGAAGTGGATGGCCTCAGTCACCTCGCCGTAGGCGCGCCACCAGACCAGGCGGGTGACGCCATATCGCTTGGTGAAGCCGGCCACCTCCTTGACCCTGTGTTCGGCGATCCGCCGTTCGAGGCTGTTGGTCACGCCGACATAGAGCGTGCCGTGCCGTCGGCTGGCGAGGACGTAGACGTAGTAGCTCAACCTTGCGCCATCAGGTGTTCATGGGTCCCGGATAAGCGCTCCGCGCTTTCCGGGATGACACACGGGGATTACTGAACCTTCGACTTCAGCGCCGCTTCCAGGCCCGGCGCGAACGCCGCGCCGTGGGGCACGGTCATCGAGGTCTTGGCGAGCGCCGCGCCGAAGGGTTCGGCCCGGCCGCCGAGGCAGCGCTCCAGGAAGTGCTCTGCGACCGCATAGAAGGCGATGTTGTTCTCCGGCCGGGCGAAGCCGTGGCCCTCGTCGGGGAACAGGGCGTAGGTCACCGGGATGTTCTTGGCCTGCAGGGCTTTGACGATCTGATCGCTCTCGGCCTGGTTCACGCGGGGATCGTTGGCGCCCTGGCCGATCAGCAGGGGCTTCCTGATCTGGTCGGCCTTGGTGAGCGGCGAGCGTTCCTTCAGCAGGGCCGCGCCCTCCGGCGTGCCGGGGTCGCCCATCCGGCGATACATCTGCTTGCGGCCGGCCTCCCAGTAGGCGGGCACCGAGGCGAGCAAGGTGTTGAGGTTCGAGGGTCCGACGATATCCACTCCGCAGGCGAAGACGTCGGGGGTGAAGGCCAGGCCCGCCAGGGTGGCGTAGCCGCCATAGGAGCCGCCCATGATCGCCACCTGGTCCTTGGTGGTGACGCCGCTCTTCACCGCCCAGTCGACGGCGTCCAGCAGGTCGTCATGCATCTTGGCGCCCCATTCCAGGTTGCCGGCGTTGACGTAGCTCTTCCCGAAGCCGGTGGAGGCTCGGAAGTTCGGCGACAGCACCGCGTAACCGCGGTTGGCCAGCCACTGATGCCGGCCGTTGTAGCCATGGACGTCGCGGCCCCAGGGTCCGCCGTGGACCAGCAACACCATGGGCAGCGGCTTGTCCGGCTTGCCGTCACCGTTGCTATCGGAGCCTGGCGGCAGGGTGAGGTAGGATGGCTGGATCAGGCCGTCGCGCGACCTGATCTCCACCGGGTGCATGGCCGCTAGGGTCGCTCCTTCCAGTTCCGGCTGCACGGTGTAGAGCTTGGAGATATTCCTGGCCTTGCGGTCATAGAGATAAAGCGCCGGCGAAGCGGTGACCGGGTCCACGACGACGGTCCAGAGGTCGTCGGCGTCGGCGCGCGAGGTGACCTGAATCTCGCCCTCCAGATTGGCGTTCAGGAACTCCAGGTCGCCCTTGACCGCGGGGTCGATCACCTTCCATTCGGTGGTCAGGTAGTTGACCGAATAGGCCTCGGCCTTGCCGGTCTTCGGATTGAACATGGCGCGGAGCACGTCGACCTTGGGGCTCTCGCCCACGACCGTTCGGGCGCCGGTTTTCACGTCCTGGGCCACCAGGGCCGAGGTGTTGCGGCCGCGGCTTTCACCCCAGTAGAGGATCGATCCGTCTGCGGTGTAGCCCATGGGACCGGTGGCGCCGTCGTCTTCGAAGTCGATGCTGTCCATCGGCTTGTCGGAAACCTTGCCGTCCTCGATGGCATAGAAGTCGGTGCCGCCATCGGAGCGCGACTTGGCGCCGCCGCGCACCTTGAGCTGCTCGTCGATCATAAACCTGCCGAAGCCGTCGTTCTGGAACACCAGGGTCAGCTTGCCGGTCGCAAGGTCCAGGCTGTGGACGTCGTGCCAGCGCGCATCGCGGTTGTTCAGGCCGATGACGATGCGGTCCTGGACCTCGCGGCTGATGTTCAGCACCTGGACGCGGGTCTTCTCGAAGGGGGTGAGCGTCGTTTGGACGCCGCTGGCCACCTCGACCCCGTACAGCAGGAAGTTCTCGTCGCCGCCCTTGTCGTTGACGAACAGGATCTGGGCGGAGTTCGGCGCCCAGAAGTAGCTGCGGATGGGCCGGGTCTTCTCGTCGGTGAGCGGCTTGGCCTTGGCCGGCTCGGCGATCGGCGCGACCCAGATGTTCTGCACCCCGTCGCGCGGCGCGATCCAGGCCAGCCACTTGCCGTCCGGGCTGATGCGGCCCTGGCTGCGGCTGGGATTTCCGAAGAACTTGGTCCGCTCGATCAGCGGGGCGGAGACGCCGGGGGCGGCCTGGGCGGTCATCGCAACCATTCCCAGGGTGAGGGCCGCGGCGGCGACCAGAAGCTTGCGCATGAGAATTCTCCCGACATCGGCCGGGATGCTAGGCGGAGCCGTGGCGGGCGGCAAACTCTGGGTGGCGCCCTAGAGCGTTTCCCGATCATGTTGACGCATATCCTGCGGCCTTGAAGTAGTTGGCGCAGATCTCTGGTGTGAACTGGTCGAGGATCTGGCCGATGCGGTTCCAGAGGGCGTCGACGGATCGTTCGGCGGCCTTTCTGAGG
>NZ_JAUYOJ010000153.1 GCF_030697925.1 Phenylobacterium sp.
GCACCCGAAAGCTTGGCAGGATCGATGAAATCTGAATCGAGAGGTTATTTTTCTTCATTCTAGCGCTGAATATCTTGCATTCTGCGGCCACCATGTCATCTCTAGCGCGCGGTTGGCACTCCCTGTGTTCGAGTGCCAAACTGGCTGCGAACGCGCCAGCCCCCGCCTGATTTAGGAGACCTGAGCATGGCGTTTCGTCCTCTTGGCGACCGCGTTGTCATCAAACGCGTAGAAGAAGAAGCAAGGACCAAGGGCGGGATCATCATTCCTGACACCGCCAAGGAGAAGCCGCAGGAAGGCGAGGTCGTCGCCGTCGGCCCGGGCGCTCGCGACGAGGATGGCAAGCGCATCCCCATGGATGTGAAGGCCGGCGACCGCATTCTTTTCGGCAAGTGGTCCGGCAGCGAAGTGAAGATCGACGGTGAGGACCTCCTGATCATGAAGGAGTCTGACATCCTCGGCGTCGTCGAGTCTCTCCCCGCCCAGGCCAAGGCCGCTTAGGCGGTTCGCCAGGCCCCTTTCAGTCCCTAGCTTCTTCGAAAGAGCAGGCAGATGGCCGCCAAACACGTTCACTTCTCCGCCGACGCACGCGACCGCATGCTGCGCGGCGTCAACATCCTCGCCAATGCGGTGAAGGTCACCCTGGGGCCCAAGGGCCGAAACGTGGTGATCGAGAAATCCTACGGCGCGCCCCGCTCCACCAAGGACGGCGTCACCGTCGCCAAGGAGATCGAACTCGAAGACAAGTTCGAAAACCTCGGCGCCCAGATGATCCGCGAGGTCGCCTCCAAGACCAGCGACAAGGCCGGCGATGGCACCACCACCGCGACCGTGTTGGCCCAGGCCATCGTGGTCGAGGGCTTGAAGTCGGTGGCCGCCGGCATGAACCCGATGGACCTCAAACGCGGCGTTGAAAAGGCCGTGGTCGCGGTGGTCGAGAGCATCAAGGCGTCCTCCCGCGAGGTCACCACCAATGCCGAGATCGCCCAGGTCGGCACCATCTCCGCCAACGGCGACACCGAAGTCGGTGAGATGATCGCCAAGGCTATGGAGCGGGTCGGCAATGAAGGCGTGATCACCGTCGAGGAGGCCAAGACCCTCGACACCGAGCTTGAGGTGGTCGACGGCATGCAGTTCGACCGCGGTTATCTTTCGCCGTACTTCATCACCAACGCCGACAAGATGGAGGTTGAGCTCGAAGAGCCCCTGATTCTGCTGTTCGAAAAGCGCCTATCATCGCTTCAACCGCTGCTGCCTCTGCTCGAAGCCGTGGTCCAGAGCGCCCGCCCGCTGCTGGTCATCGCCGAGGACATCGACGGTGAAGCCCTGGCCACTCTGGTGGTCAACAAGCTGCGCGGCGGTCTCAAGGTCGCGGCCGTCAAGGCTCCGGGCTTCGGCGATCGTCGCAAGGCCATGCTGGAAGACCTCGCCATCGTCACGGGCGGCCAGGTCATCTCCACGGAACTCGGCATCAAGTTGGAGAATGTCACCCTCGACATGCTCGGCAAGGCCAAGAAGGTCACCGTCAGCAAGGACGACACCACCGTGGTCGACGGTGCGGGCGACAAGACGGCGATCGAGGGCCGCATCGTTCAGCTCAAGGCGCAGATCGAGGACACCACCTCCGACTACGACAAGGAAAAGCTGCTGGAACGCCTGGCCAAGCTGGCCGGCGGCGTTGCGGTCATCAAGGTCGGCGGCTCAACCGAGGTCGAGGTGAGGGAACGCAAGGACCGCGTCGACGACGCCCTCAACGCCACCCGGGCGGCGGTCGAGGAAGGCATCGTACCCGGCGGCGGCGTCGCCCTGCTCAAGGCCTCCATGGCCCTGGACGACCTCAAGGGCCTCAACCCCGATCAGGACGCGGGCATCGCCATCGTGCGGCGCGCGCTTCAAGCTCCGATCCGCCAAATCTCCGAGAACGCTGGCGTGGAAGGCTCGATCGTCGTCAGCAAGGTGCTGGAGCACGCCTCGGC
>NZ_JAUYOJ010000167.1 GCF_030697925.1 Phenylobacterium sp.
CGCCAACGGCCAGTTCGCCGAGGACCATCCGCTGTCGACGGCGATCATGCCGCTGATCGACGACCGCGAGGCCCTGTTCCTGGCCATGCTGCTGCACGACACCGGCAAGGGCGGGGCGGGCGGCCAGGAGAAGGCCGGGGCTCGCGCCGCGCGCCAGGCCTGCGAGCGCCTGGGCCTGGACCGCAAGCGTATCGAGATGGTGGCCTGGCTGGTGGAGCATCACCTGGTGATGAGCGACTACGCCCAGAAGCGCGACGTCTCCGACCCGCGCACCGTGGCCGACTTCGCCCGCATCGTGGAGACTCCTGAGCGCCTGCGCCTGCTGCTGGTCCTGACCGTGGCCGACATCCGCGCCGTGGGGCCGGGCGTCTGGAACGGCTGGAAGGGCCAGCTGATGCGCGAACTCTACGGCGCCACCGAGGCGGTGTTCCGCGGCGGGCGCGGCTCGGACGCCGCCGCCGCCATCCGCCGCTATCACGAGAACGCCGCCTATGACGCCCGCGTCCGGCTGATCGCCGCCGATCCCTCGTCGGAAGCCTGGGCCACGGCCATGGAGGACGCCTACTTCACCTCCTTCACCGACACCGAGATTCTGTCGCATGCCGAGCTCGGCCGCCGCGCTGAGCAGGCCGGGGGGGCCGCCGCCGAGGGCCATATCCGCTCGGGCCTCAACGCCTCGGAGGTGGTGGTCGCCGCCACCGACCGCCAGCGGCTGTTCGTCGACCTGGCCGCGGCCATCACCGGGGCGGGCGCCAACGTGGTGGGCGCGCGGGTGTTCACCTCCCGCCAGGGCCAGGCGCTGGACGTCTTCTTCGTGCAGGACGTCACCGGCAAGCCCTATGGGGACGACAACCCCCGGGTGCTGACCAAGCTCGCCCAATCGCTGGAGGCCGCCGGCCGGGGCGAGGTCAGCAAGGCCGAGCCGCGCCGGGTGGCCGATTTCGGCCGGGCCGCGGCCTTCACCATCACGCCCACGGTGATGCTGGACAACGAGGCCTCGGAGGCCTCGACCGTGGTGGAGGCCTCGGGCCGCGACCGGCCGGGCCTGCTGGTGGCGCTGGCGCGCAACATCTCCGAGGCCGGCTTGTCGATCCTCTCGGCCCATATCGACGGCTATGGCGAGCGCGCCGTGGACGCCTTCTACGTGGTCGAGGCCGACGGCCGGAAACTGGCCGACACCAAGAAGATGACCGCGCTCAAGGCCCGGCTCATGGCCTCGCTGGAAGAGGTCGAGGCCGCCGCCACGCCCAAGTCCCGCGCCAACATCCAGAAGGCCCGCGCCAGCGTCGGGCGTTGAGGCGGCGCAGTCGAACAGCTCACCCTCTCCCCTCGAGCGGGGAGAGGAGGCGATCCGGATGTCACAGCTCGAGGCCTCCGGTCCTCCCTTGACCCTTGCAGGCGCGTCAGCGCACACAAACGCTCGTGACCGCCCCGCCATCCCCTCCGCCCAAGAGCGGCCTGATCCGCTCCTCGCTGGTGCTGTCGGGCCTGACCCTGGTCAGCCGGTTCATGGGGCTGGCGCGGGACCTGGTGCTTACCGCGCGGCTGGGGGCCAGCGCCACCATCGCCGCCGACGCCTACTATACCGCGCTCTCGTTCCCCAACCTGTTCCGGCGGATCTTCGCGGAGGGCGCCTTCACCTCGGCCTTCGTGCCGTCCTACACCAAGACCCTGGGCGGGGACGGCCAGGCGGAGGCCGACCGCATCGCCTCGGACGCCATGGCCACCCTGGCGGCGGCGACCCTGCTGCTGACGCTCGTGGCGCAGCTGGCCATGCCCTGGCTGATGTACGCCATCAATCCCGGCTACGCCTCGGACCCCGAAAAGTTCAAGCTGGCCATCGTGCTGACCCAGATCAGCATGCCCTACCTGCCCTGCATGGCCATCGGGGCCCTGCTGTCGGGGGTGCTGAACGCGCACCGGCGGTTCATCGTCACCGGCATCTTTCCGACCATCCTCAACGTGGTGATGCTGATCGCCGTCTGGCCGCAGAGCGACCCGATCCGCGCCGCCTACGCCGCCTCCATCGGCATCCCCATCGCCGGCGTCCTGCAGGCGGGCCTGCTGTGGTGGGGCGCCAAGAAGACCGGCGCCCAGATCAGGCTGCGCCGGCCCAAGCTGACGCCGGAGATCAAGTCGCTGATCAGCCTGGCCATCCCCGGCGCCATCGCCGCCAGCGCCGTGCAGATCAACATCTTCATCTCCGGCATCCTGGCCTCCCAGGCGGCCGGCGGCCGGGCCTGGATGGAGGTCGCCGCCCGGCTCTACCAGCTCCCCCTGGGCCTGATCGGGGTGGCGGTGGGCGTGGCCCTGCTGCCCCGGCTCTCCAGCGCCATCCAGGCCGGGGACCACGATGACGCCCAGGGCGCCACCGACCAGGCGGTGATCTTCGCGCTCGCGCTCACGGCTCCGGCCGCCGCGGCCCTGGTGGCCATGCCCTTCTTCCTGATCGACGGCATGTTCACCCGGGGCGCATTCACGGTGGAGGACGCCCGCCAGACCGGCCAGGTCCTCCTCCAGTACGGTTGGGGCGTCCCGGCCTTCGTCCTGGCTCGGGTGCTGCAGCCGGCCTTCTTCGCCCGCGCCGACACCAAGGCGCCCATGCGCTTCGGCCTGATCTCGGTGGCGGTGAACATCGTGCTGGGCCTCTCCCTTTTCCCGCTGGTGGGGGTGCAGGGCATCGCCGCGGCGACCAGCGCGGCGGCCTGGCTCAACGTGCTGCAGATGGCGGTGCTTCTGGTCCGGCGCGGCGACTATTCCCCGACCCTGAAGGCCTGGAACCGGATCGCCCGGATCCTCGCCGCCAGCGCCGTCTTCGGCGGCCTGCTGGCCTTCGCCTCGCACGAGCGGGCCTGGCTGGAGGCGCCGCTGGAGGGCGTCCGGGGCCTCGGCCTGGGGCCCAAGGAGATCGCCGTGCTGTGCGTCAGCGCCGTGGGCGTCGGGGTCTATGGCCTGCTGTTGCTCGCCTTCCGGGGCATCACGCCCAGCGAGATCCGCGCCGCCCTGCGCCGCCGGGCCGGCGACACGCCGATCCCCACCGACCTCTGAGCGACTTGCGGGCCGCCTCGCGAAGCCTTATTCGCTGGCGCCATGGCTCACGGACGACACACTTGGCGATGGCGCCGCGCCTGACCCCGCCTTCCCGGGGCGCGCCGCCGCGCCCGTCTGTCCCCTCATTCGAAGCCTGACCCCATGACCGACCAAGCTCCTCCCGTCTATTCGGGCCCCTCGCGCGTGCTCTCCGGCGTCCAACCGTCCGGCGCCCTGCATCTCGGCAACTATCTCGGCGCCCTGGTGAAGTTCACCCGCCTGCAGCACGAGATGGACACCTTCATCTTCGTGGCCGACATGCACGCCATCACCGTGTGGCAGGACCCCAAGCTGCTGGCCTCCCAGGTCCGCGAGATCGCCGCGGCCTATCTGGCGGCGGGCGTGGACCCCAAGAAGGCCACCATCTTCCCGCAGTCGGCGGTGCCCGAGCACGCGGAACTCGCCTGGGTGTTCAACTGCGTGGCCCGGCTGGGCTGGCTGGACCGGATGACCCAGTTCAAGGACAAGGCCGGCAAGCACAAGGAACGCGAGAGCGTCGGGCTCTACACCTATCCGGTGCTCCAGGCCGCCGACATCCTGGTCTACAAGGCCACCCATGTGCCGGTGGGCGAGGACCAGCGCCAGCACCTGGAACTGACCCGCGACATCGCCGCCAAGTTCAACCATGACTTCGAGGCGCCGGCCTTCTTCCCCCTGCCCGAGGCCCTGACCGAGGGGCCGGGCGCTAGGATCATGTCCCTGCGCGACGGTTCGGCGAAGATGAGCAAGTCCGATCCCTCGGACAATTCGCGGCTCAACCTGCTGGATGACGCCGACACCATCGCCCAGAAGGTGCGCAAGGCGCGGACCGATCCCGATCCCTTGCCCGCCACCTTGGATGAGCTGAAGGACCGGCCCGAGGCGCTGAACCTGATCGGCATCTATGCCGCGCTCGATGGGCGCAGCGCGGCCCAGGTGCTCGCCGAGTTCACCGGACAGGGCTTCGGCGCCTTCAAGCCGAAGCTCGCCGACCTGGCGGTGGCCAGGCTCGGTCCCGTTGGGGCCGAGATGCGCCGGCTGATGGCCGATCCGGCCGAGATCGACCGCGTCCTGGCCGACGGCGCCCAGCGCGCCCGGGCCGCCGCGGCCCCGAACCTGGCGCAGGTGAAGAAGATCGTCGGCTACTGGGGAAGCTGAGCCGGGACTTGCGCGGGGCGGCGTCGCGCGCCACCGTCGCCCCATGAGCCAGCGCAAGTTCCTCGTCATCGCCGACGACAGCCCGGAATTCCAGGCGGCCCTGCGCTTCGCCTGCCGCCGCGCCCGCTCCACGGGCGGTCACGTGGCGATGCTGCGGGTCATCGAGCCGGCGGTGTTCGAGCACTGGAGCGGGGTGCGTGAGGAGATCGAGCGCCAGGCCCGCGAGGAGGCCGAGCAGGTCCTGCAGAAGATGGCCGAATATGTGGTGGAGCAGTCCGGCATGGCGCCGGAATTCATCATCCTGGACGCCGACAACACCCGCGCGGCCCTGCGCAAGGTGATCTCCGAGGACCCGGCCATCAAGATCCTGGTCCTGGCCGCCGCCGTGGGCGGGCGCGGCCCGGGCCCCCTGGTCGCCTCCATCGCCAAGGAAGGCGTCAAGTGGGGAACCCGCAAGGTGCCGGTCACCGTGGTGCCGGGCGACCTCACTGACGACGAGATCGCCGACCTGGCCTAGGCTGGGTCGGCCTGACGCTCAGGCCGCCGGCAAGAAGTCAAACGCGGGACCTTGCGCGCCAACCTGCCGACAAGCCGACACTCTGAATGTCTGAGAAGGGTGGTGGATTGCGGACCTTGCAGCATGATGGTTGCCCTCGAGGACCGGTCGCGCAATGTGACAAGGTCGGGTGCAGGTGCCGCCGAAGAATAGTGAGGACGTACGCCGTGGCCCTCCTTCTCATCGGCCTGTTGGCCGCCGCCATTGGTGCGCCAGTCAGCTCAGAAGTGAGGCAGGCGCCCAAGTCTTCCATTTGCGAAATCAACAAGGCTGGGCCGCGCCTGAATGGAATGGCGGTCCACCTTCAGGCAATCTTGGTCGTTGATAGCTTGGGAGGTGAACTCCGCGACAAGAGGTGTCCGAGTGTGACGTTGGGCTTCGCCGACGATGGAAATGCCGAAAGAACCGATCTCTATTCGAGTTTCAGCAATTCATTTGATCGGGACCTGTTCACGCGGGGCCGTGCGCGTCAGGAGATTGAATTGCATGGTGTGGTCGAGTCGCCTGGCGCGGCTGGTGCGGGGCGCCCCTATCGAAGCGTGATCAAACTAGTGAAAATCGTTCGGTTCAGCAGAATTCCCTAACGTTTATCGGACGGCCGACTCGGGTCGGAAGTCGCCATAGGTTTTCCGCCAACTTTCGCCCGTCGCCGGTGCGTCCAAGCGCTAAAGATGGCCAAGCCCAAAAGTACCCGCCCTGGCCTAGAACGCCGCCAAGCTTGCGATTCCGGCTCCAAAGCGCCACATCTCCTGCATGTTCATCCAAACCGAAGCCACTCCGAACCCCGAGGTCCTGAAGTTCCTGCCCGGCCGTGAGATCATGGCCGAGGGATCGCGCGACTTCCGCAGCGCGCAAGAGGCCGAGGCCTCGCCGCTGGCCACCGACCTGTTCGGTGTCGAGGGCGTGACCCGGGTGTTCTTCGGGACCGACTTCGTCACCGTCGGCAAGGGCGGGGACCTGGACTGGGCCCATCTGAAGGCCCCGATCCTGGCGGCGATCATGGACCACTTCACCTCGGGCCGGCCGCTGTTCTCCGACAGCCAGGGCGACGAGGCCGGCGGCCACGACGACCAGGTCTATGAGGGCGAGACCGCCCAGGTGGTGGCCGAGATCAAGGACCTGCTGGACACCCGCATCCGCCCGGCCGTGGCCCAGGACGGCGGCGACATCCTGTTCAACCGCTTCGAGCCGGAGACCGGCGTGGTCTGGCTGCACATGCGCGGCGCCTGCTCGGGCTGCCCGTCCTCCTCGGCGACCCTCAAGGCCGGGGTGGAGAACATGCTCAAGCACTATGTGCCCGAAGTGACCCGGGTCGAGCAGACGCTCTAGACTTGTGAGCCGGGGGTGGATTCTTTTCCTATCGCTGGCGGTCGCGGCGGTGGCCGCGCCGTGCCTGGCCGATGAGGACGACTGGCCGGTGCTGAAGGGCGCGCGGGTGGAGAACCGGCCGCCGGCCGTGGCCTTCGCCGTCTATCGCAGCCATCGCTCGACCGGTTTCGGCGTCTATCGGATGCAGAGGCCCGACGCCCTGAAGCCCTATCTGCTGGCGCGGCGGGTCGAGGCCCAGTCGGGCAAGGCCGAGATTTCCTGGGCGAGTTCGGAAGCCTGTCCGCAGCTTGAGCCGGCCCTGGCCGAACTGGCGCGCCTGCCCGCGCCGGTGATCGCGCCGCCCCGGACCGGCCCGGCCGGCGACCTCAAGCCCGCCGCGGACGGCAGCAGCTATTTCCTCTGGGCCACCGACGCGCGCTGGTCGGCCGCCGACAGCGCCGCCGGGATGGAGCTGCGCGCCATCGACGGCTCCCCCGTAGCCGCCTGGGCCGAGAAGACCCTGAAGAGCCTGGAGCCCTGCTGGGGCCCGACCCGGCCGTGATCGTGCTGGCCCTCGACACCTGCCTCGGCGCCTGTTCGGCGGCCGTGCTGGACGGCGACCGGGTGCTGGCCGCCAAGGTCGAACCCATGGCGCGCGGGCACCAGGAGCGCCTCGCCCCCCTGGTCGCCGAGCTGATGGCCGAGGCGGGGATGGCCTTCGATCGCCTCGACCGGGTGGGCGTCACCGTGGGCCCGGGCTCGTTCACCGGACTGCGGGTGGGGCTGGCCTTCGCCAAGGGGATCGGCCAGGCCCTGGCCATCCCGGTGGTGGCGGTGGGGACCCTGGAAGCCCTGGCGGCGGGGATACCAGACCGCGTCCTGGCGGTGCTCGACGCCAAGCGCGGCCAGGTCTACCTCCAGGCCTTCGCCGACGGCGCCGCCGTCAGCGCCCCCGATGTCCTGCCCGTCGAGACCGCGGCGGCGCGGGTGGCGGAGTTCGCCCCCGAGGTGCTGATCGGCTCCGGCGCGGGTCTCTTTTCCGACATGACGCCCTCGGCTCGCGTGATCGCCGCCGAGCAGGCCGATCCGGCCGCCGTGGCGCGGCTGGCCGCCGCCCGCGCGCCCGTCCCGCCGCGACCGCTTTATCTGCGCGCGCCCGACGCCCGGTTGCCGGGCGGAAAGCTGCCGCCGCCGTGAGGCTGCGCGGCGCCTGGAGTCATGAGGCCGACGCGCTGGCCAGGGTCCACGCCGCGGCCTTCGCAAGCGGCTGGCCGCCCCAGGAGATCGCCGGCCTGCTGGACGGGCCGGGCGGCTTCGCCCTGCTGGTCGAGGGCGAGGATCGGCCACTCGCCTTCATCCTGTGCCGCGCCGTGGCCGGGGAGGCCGAGATCCTCACCCTGGCCGTCGATCCCGCCGCGCGCCGCCAAGGCTTGGCGCTGGCCCTGGTCGAGGCCGCCACCGGCGCGGCGCGGATGGCCGGGGCCGAATCGCTGTTCCTGGAGGTCGCCGACGACAACCCCGCGGCCCGGGGGCTTTACGCCAAGGCCGGTTTCGGCGAGGTGGGCCTGCGGCGCGGATACTACGACAGAGGTGCAAAACCACCAGCCGACGCGGTGGTGATGCGTCTCGACCTTGGCCCATCGGCCTAGGCGCTCTATCGTGCGCCCACCAAGTCGCCAGGAGCCGTTCGTGGACCGGATCGAGAATCTCTGCGTCGAAAAGGGCATGCGGATGACCGAGCAGCGCCGCGTGATCGCGCGCGTGCTGTCGCAAGCCCATGACCACCCGGACGTGGAAGAGCTCTATCGGCGCTCCCACGACGTGGACCCGCACATCTCCATCGCCACGGTCTATCGCACCGTGCGGCTGTTCGAGGAGGCGGGGATCATCGCCCGCCACGACTTCCGCGACGGCCGCTCGCGCTACGAGGAAGCCACCGAGATCCACCACGACCACTTGATCGACATGAAGTCCGGCAAGGTGGTGGAGTTCGTCGACGAGGAGATCGAGGCCCTGCAGGAGGCGATCGCCCACAAGCTCGGCTACAAGCTGGTGGACCACCGCCTGGAGCTCTACGGCGTGCCGATCGAAGAATGACATCGGGGTCGAAGGGGCGCGGACTGACCGAGCACCACGACCGGTGCGTTTCCCTAATTCTGCATGACTTTCCGCAGCGGCCCGACGAAATCGCCGACTGGGCCGATTACGGCGACGTGGCGGTCGTGATGATCGGCGACAAGGCCGGTCACCGCGCCGTCACCAAGAACCGCATAACTTGGCGCCAGCCCATCAACGCGGATGTTCCCTGGGACGATGGGCTCGCGGACCTCGTGCGAAATCTTGGCGGCCGTGAACGGGTGGCGAAGCTTCTCTCGAACGTTCGCCCGAAGGCCGCATGGATACGCATCAACCTGCCCTCTATCGGGTCTCCCTGGCAGGAATCGGCTGGGCTGGGCCGGGAGTCGATCCAGCTACTTGCTGACCTCGAGCTTGAATTCGATATCGCCATGTTCGCTTACGACGACAGCCAATGGACACACCGTCCGAAATCCTAGGACCGAGCGTAGGATCGGTCCACCGCTCCGCGGGTCTCAACCTTGCGCCCAACTATCCACAGCCCCATAAACCGGCCATGTCCTTGCCCACCAAGCGCCTCTTCATCAAGACCTACGGCTGTCAGATGAACGTCTATGACAGCGAGCGCATGGCCGATGTGCTTGGCCCGCTGGGCTACGCGATGACGCAGCGGCCCGAAGAGGCCGACCTGGTCGTGCTCAACACCTGCCATATCCGCGAGAAGGCCACCGAGAAGGTCTATTCCGAGCTCGGCTACATCAAGGCCATGAAGTTGGCGCGCCGCGCGGCGGGGTCCGACATGGTGATCGCGGTGGCCGGCTGCGTGGCCCAGGCCGAGGGCGAGCAGATCATGCTGCGCCAGCCGGCGGTGGACCTGGTGGTCGGACCGCAGGCCTATCACCAGCTTCCCGAGCTGATCGCCCGCACCCACCGGGCGCGCGGCGAGCGGCTGGCCGCCGACTTCGCCGCCGACGAGAAGTTCGACGCCCTGCCGGTGGAGCGCCATCCGACGGGGGTGACCGCCTTCCTGACCGTGCAGGAGGGCTGCGACAAGTTCTGCACCTTCTGCGTGGTGCCCTATACCCGCGGCGGCGAGTGGTCGCGGCCGGTCGACACCATCCTGGCCGAGGCCCGCAGCTTGGCGCAGCAGGGGGTGCGCGAGGTCACCCTGCTGGGCCAGAACGTCAACGCCTATGCGGGCGAGGGCGGCCTGGCCGGCCTGGCGCGGAAGCTGGCGAAGATCGAGGGCCTGGACCGCATCCGCTACACCACCAGCCACCCGGCCGACATGGACCAGGCGCTGATCGACGCCCATGCCGAGCTGCCGCAGCTGATGCCCTATCTTCACCTGCCGGTGCAGTCGGGCTCGGACAAGATCCTCAAGGCCATGAACCGCGCCCACACCGCCGACAGCTACCTGCGGCTGGTGGAGAAGACCCGCGCCGCGCGGCCCGACATCGCCATGTCCGGCGACTTCATCGTCGGCTTCCCCGGCGAGCGGGATTCCGACTTCGAGGCGACGCTCAGCCTGGTCCGCGAGGTCGGCTACGCCACGGCCTTCAGCTTCAAATACTCCCGCCGCCCGGGCACCCCGGCCGCGGCTATGCCCGGCCAGGTGGCCGAAGAGGTCAAGGACGAGCGCCTGGCCCGGCTCAACGCCCTGCTGGACGAACAGCAGAAGGCCTTCAACCTGAGCCAGGTGGGCCAGGTCCTGCCGGTTCTGTTCGAGAAAAGCGGCCGCCATCCGGGCCAGCTTTCGGGCCGCAGCCCCTATCTTCAGGCCGTCCACTGCGACGGTCCGGATCGTCTGATCGGAAAGATCGTTCCGGTGCGTATCGAAGCCGCCGCCAAGATGAGCCTGGCCGGCGTCCTGGAACAGGTCCCCGCGTGAGCAAGCCCCCCGAGTTCATCCCCCTGTCCGACGCCGCGGTTCGCGCCGTGGCCGGAACCTCCAGCCGCCACGCCGCCCTGATCGAGGACGCCCTGGACGTGCTGGTGGAGACCCCGGGCGGCGGGGTGGCGCTCAGCGGCGACTCCAAGGCCCGGGCCAGCGCCAAGCAGGTGATCAACGCCCTGGCCGAGCGCGCCGACGCCGGCCACGAGGTGGCCGAGGCCGATGTGCGCGTGGCCATCGGCCAGGCCCGCACCGGCAGCGGCAAGGCGCCCGGCGGCCTGCCCACCGGCAAGCGCGGCCAGGTGGTCCCCAAGACCCCGGGACAGGCGCGCTATCTCCAGGCCCTGGCCAATTGCGAGCTGGTCTTCGGCCTGGGCCCGGCCGGCACCGGCAAGACCTTCCTGGCCGTCGCTCACGGGGCCGGCCTGCTGCTGCGCGGCGAGGTCGACCGGCTGATCGTCTCGCGCCCGGCCGTGGAGGCCGGCGAGCGGCTCGGCTTCCTGCCCGGTGACCTGTCGGAGAAGGTCGATCCCTACATGGCCCCGGTTTGGGAGGCGCTCACCGACATCCTGGGCGCCGAACAGTTCCGCCGTCGCCGCGAGAAGGGCGAGATCGAGGTGGTGCCCATCGCCTTCATGCGCGGTCGCACCCTCAGCCACGCCTTCGTCATCGTCGACGAGGCGCAGAACACCTCGCGCCTGCAGATGAAGATGGTGCTGACCCGACTGGGGGAGGGCGCGCGCATGGCGGTGACCGGCGACCCCACCCAGATCGACCTGGTCAACCCCACGGACTCAGGCCTGGCCCACGCGGTGAGCCTGCTGGAGGGCGTCCAGGGGGTGGGGGTCAACCGGTTCACGGTGGAGGACGTTGTCCGCCACCCGATGGTCGAGCGGATCGTTCGCGCCTATGACGCCGACGCCGCCAAGCGGGGGCGCACGATGTGATCGACCTCGAGATCGAAGACCAGGCCTGGCTCGCCGCCGAACCCGACGCCGAGGCCCTGGCCCTGGCCGTGACCCAGGCGACGCTCGCCTATATCGACTTCACCGAGGGCTCGGTCACCCTGCTGCTGACCGACGACCAGTCGGTGCGCGAGCTCAACCTCCGCTTTCGGCAGAAGGACAGCGCCACCAACGTGTTGTCCTTCCCGGCGCCGCAGAACCCGGAGCGACACCTGGGCGACGTGGCCCTGGCCTATGGCGTCTGCGCCCGCGAGGCCGCCGAACAGGGCAAGCCGCTCGCCCACCACCTTCAGCACCTGGTGGCGCACGGGGTGCTGCATCTAGTAGGATATGACCACGAAACCGACGCCGAGGCCGAACAGATGGAAGGCCTTGAGCGCGTCATCCTGGCGGGACTGGGGGTCCCTGATCCCTATGCCGCCGAACAGGGAGACCATGGCTAACTCCTCCGACGGTTCCAGACCGCCCGAACCCGCCCGGCAAAGCCGGGGCGTTCGGGCCTTCCTCCGCCGACTGCGCGGCAAGGCCGGCGAGGTCCTGGCCGTTCCGATCGCCAACGGCGCCGGCGGGGCCCTGGTGGAGCAGGCCGCCGCCTTCCAGACCATGCGGGTGGACGACGTGATGACACCCAGGGTGGACATCGTGGCCGTGGAGCTGTCGGCTCCCTTCGCCGAGGTGGTGGAGCGGTTCGCCGAGGCTGAGCACAGCCGCATGCCGATCTTCCGCGACACCCTCGACGACCCTGTCGGCGTGATCCACGTCAAGGACATCTTCAAGCTGCTGGCCGGACGCGGGAAGCGGCCGGGCCCCAGCGACCTGATCCTGCAGAAGCTGCGCCGCGAGGTGCTCTATGTGCCGGGCTCCATGCGCTGCGCCGACCTGCTGCTGCGCATGCAGGCCGAGCGCACCCACATGGCCCTGGTCATCGACGAGTTCGGCGGCACCGATGGGCTGGTGACCATGGAGGACCTGGTCGAGGCGGTGGTGGGCGACATCGACGACGAGCACGACGAGGCCGCCGTCGCCAGCGTCACGCCACGCCCCGGCGGGGTGTTCGAGGTGGACGGCCGCGCGCCGCTGGAGAAGCTGGAGGCGGCGCTGGACACCGACCTGGCTCCGCCCGACCTGGACGAGGAGATCGACACCGTGGGCGGCCTGGTCTCGGCCCTGGCCGGACGCGTGCCGCAGCGGGGCGAGGTCATCGCCCATCCCGGCGGCTTCGAGATCCAGGTGCTGGACGCCGATCCCCGGCGGGTGAAGCGCGTGCGGTTCAAGCCCGCCGCCAAGCCCGAACCCATGGTCGAGGCCTAGGGCCCTGACTCGTCTGTCCGCCTGGACGGCGCGCCTGCTGGCGCTCGCCGCCGGCCTGGCGGCGGGCTTCGCCCATCCGCCCTTCGGCCTGCTGCCGGGCCTGCTG
Source organism: Phenylobacterium sp. (assembly GCF_030697925.1). Lineage (GTDB taxonomy): Bacteria > Pseudomonadota > Alphaproteobacteria > Caulobacterales > Caulobacteraceae > Phenylobacterium. The sequence goes on from NZ_JAUYOJ010000167.1 coordinate 12,444, forward strand.
GGTTACGCCCTGCTGCTGGGCCTGATCGAGACCGAGGGCGCGCGACCCAAGCGCTCGGCCTTCTTCCGGGGCTGGCTGGCCGGGGTCGGTTATTTCGCCGTCGGCGTCTGGTGGATCACCGAGCCCTTCCAGGTGGACGCCGCCAACCAGGGCTGGATGGCGCCCTTCGCCCTGCTGTTCATGGCCGGTGGCCTCGCCCTGTTCTGGGGTCTGGCGGCCCTGGCCTATCGCTGGGCCGCGCCCAGCGGACCCTGGCGGGTTCTGGTGTTCGCCGGCGTCCTGGCGGGGTTGGAGTGGACGCGCGGGCACATCTTCACGGGCTTTCCCTGGAACCTGCCGGGCGAGACCTGGCCGGCCGGCGGGATGGTGTCGCAGGCCGCCGCCGTGGTCGGCGCCTATGGCCTGACCTGGATCACCCTGGCGATCGCCGCGGTCCCGATCCTGATCCTGGACGCTGCCCCCCGCCGGACGCGGGCCGTGGCGGTGGGGCTCGCGGCCCTGGCCCTGGCCGGTCTCCATGCCGCCGGCGCCGCGCGCCTGGCCGGCGCGCCCGCCCCGGCCGCCGATGCGCCGAGCGTGCGCATCGTCCAGGCCAATATCGACCAGAAGGACAAGTGGAGGCCCGAGAACCTCGACACCATCGTCGCCACCTATGGGCGGCTCACCCGCCAGGGCGGGGCGACGCCGCAGATCGTGGTCTGGCCCGAGGGGGCCTTGCCGGCGGTGATCGACGACCTGCTGGCGCCGGGCAGCCCCTATGTGGACCGCCTGGCCGAGGCGCTGGCGCCGGGCCAGACCCTGCTGATGGGCGCCAACCGCGCCGGGCTCTCGCCGACGGGCGAGGTGGACTATTTCAACAGCCTGGTCGCCCTGCGCCGCGAGGGCGGCGGGTTCGCCGTCACGGGGGTCTATGACAAGCACCGGCTGGTGCCGTTCGGCGAGTTCCTGCCCTTCGGCGACCTGGCCACCCGGCTGGGGATCCGCAGCCTGGTCCACATGCCCGAGGACTTCACAGCCGGCCCCGAACCCCGGCCGCTGACGCCCCGCGGCCTGCCCGCCTTCCAGCCGCTGATCTGCTACGAGGCCCTCTTCCCGCACTTTTCCGGGGCGGCGGCGCAAAGGGCGGGGTTGCGCCCGGCCTGGCTGCTCAATGTCTCCAACGACGCCTGGTTCGGCGGGGCCAGCGGGCCGCTGCAGCACCTGAACATCGCCAGCTACCGCGCCATCGAGGAGGGTCTTCCCATCGTGCGGGCCACCCCCACCGGGGTCTCGGCCATGATCGACGCCCATGGCCGCACCCAGGCCAGGCTCGGGCTCGGTACGGAGGGGGTGATCGACGCGGTCCTGCCCGCCGCCCTGCCGCCGACCCCCTATTCCCGCGTCGGGGACGCGGCGTTCGCGGCGATGTTGCTCATTTCCGGGGCGATTCTTGCGCTGGGGGGCGTCAGGCGGCGGCCTTGAACTGACGGGGGCGTCAATTTTTTGACGGCCAGGCTCCCCTTCGTCTAGGGTTAAGCATGGCCAAGGAAACCAATCCTGCCCCCAACCCGGTCGACCTGCATGTGGGTCTGCGCATCCGCCTGCGCCGCAAGGAACTGGGGGTGAGCCAGGAGAAGCTGGCCGAGGCCATCGGGCTCACCTTCCAGCAGGTGCAGAAATACGAGCGCGCCGCCAACCGGGTCTCGGCCTCCAAGCTCTATGAGATGGCTCGGGCGCTGAAGACCTCCATCGCCTATTTCTACGAAGGCCTGCCCGAGGGCGACGCCGTGGGGCTGGAGGCCGTGGAGGCCCGGCCCGGGGCCCAGGCCTTCCTGCTCACCGCCGAGGGCCTGGAGCTGGCCGACACCTTCCCCAAGATTCGCCGCGCCCGCGTGCGCCGGCGCATCCTCGACCTGGTGCGGGCCATGGTCGAGGAAGAGGACGAGGTCTAGGTCCTTTCCGGGTCAGATGACTCCATCTGACCGGATGAAAAGGGTCTATCTTCCAAAGTCTGGAGCGTGACGGCCGCCTGAACCGGTATCCACTTCAGGCTGTCACGCTCCAGGGCGCCTTAACCAAGTGCGACCAGCTCGCGCTTGCGGGATATAAGGATTTCTTTATAGGTTCGCGCCGACGTTCAGTCGGATCGCCCGGAAGCGGTGGTCCGCGCCCATTTTCCGGAGCTATCGTCTTGAGCCGTTCCTCCTACATCTTCACCAGCGAAAGCGTGTCCGAAGGCCATCCGGACAAGGTGGCCGACCGCATCTCCGATACGGTCGTCGACGCCTTCCTGGCCGCGGAGCCCGAGGCTCGGGTGGCCTGCGAGACCCTGGTGACCACCAACCGCATCGTGCTGGCGGGGGAAGTCCGCGCCGGCAAGCCGGGCAGCTCCAAGGCCGAGAGCAAGCAGCTCACCAAGGACATCCTGGCCAGCCTGGAGCCCAAGGTCCGCGCGGCGGTGAAGGACATCGGCTACGCCCAGAAGGGCTTCCACTGGGAAAAGGCCAGGTTCCAGAACTACCTGCACGCCCAGTCGGCCGACATCGCCGTGGGCGTCGACTCGACCGCGAAGAAGGAAGAGGGCGCCGGCGACCAGGGCATCATGTTCGGCTACGCCTGCGACGAGACCCCGGCCCTGATGCCGGCCACGCTGCAGTTCTCCCACGACATCCTGCGCCGGCTGGCCGAGGTCCGTCACTCGGGCGAGTGCGAGGCCCTGGAGCCCGACGCCAAGAGCCAGGTGACCGTGCTCTATGAGAACGGCCGCCCGGTCGAGATCCTGCAGATCGTGGTCTCCACCCAGCACAAGAAGAAGATCGGCGACCTCGGCGCCAATTCGAAGCGCATCCAGGCGCTGATCAAGCCCTATGTCGAAAGCGTCCTGCCCGCGGGCCTGCTGACCAAGAAGACCAAGTGGCACGTCAACCCGACCGGCCGCTTCCTGATCGGCGGCCCGGACGGCGACGCCGGCATCACCGGCCGCAAGATCATCGTCGACACCTATGGCGGCGCCTCGCCGCACGGCGGCGGCGCCTTTTCCGGCAAGGACCCGACCAAGGTCGACCGCTCGGCAGCCTATGCCTGCCGCTACCTGGCCAAGAACGTCGTGGCCTCGGGCCTGGCGCGCAAGTGCACCATCCAGATCAGCTACGCCATCGGCGTGGCCAACCCGCTCAGCTTCTATGTGGACCTGCACGGCACCGGCGAGGTGGATCCGGCAAAGCTGGAGCTCGCCCTGCCGCAGATGATCGGCGGCGCCACGCCGCGCGCCATCCGCGAACACCTGGGCCTCAACCGCCCGATCTACGCCCGCACCGCGGCCTATGGCCACTTCGGCCGCCAGCCGGACAACGAGGGCGGCTTCTCCTGGGAAAAGACCGACCTGGCCGACCAGCTGAAGGGTCTGGCCTAGTTCCCACGGCGGGCGCCTTCAGCTAGAGGGCGCCCATGGAAGAGACCGCCCACCCGCTGATGCGCTCCTACGGGCGCATCAAGTCGCGCCCGATCAAGCCGCGCCAGGCCGCCCTGGTGGAGACCCTGCTGCCGCAGATCCGCGCGCCCCAGGCGCCCTTCGATCCGCGCGAGCTGATGCCGGAGGCGCGCGAGGTCTGGCTTGAGATCGGCTTCGGCGGAGGCGAGCACATGGCCGCCCAGGCCGGACGCGCGCCCGAGGTGCTGATCATCGGCTGCGAGCCTTTCCTCAACGGCGTGGCCAGCGCCGTGCGCCACGTCTCCGAACAGGAACTGAAGAATGTCCGCATCAAGGACGGCGACGCCCGCGAACTGATCGGCCACCTGCCGGACGCCTGCCTGGAGCGGGTCTTTGTCCTCTTCCCCGATCCCTGGCCGAAGGCGCGCCACCACAAGCGGCGCATCCTGCAGCCCGAGGTGCTGGAAGACTTGGCCCGGGTGCTGAAGCCGGGCGGGCGCCTGCGCTTCGCCACCGACGTGGCGGGCTATGCCGACTGGGCGCTGGAGCGGGTGCTGGCCTCGCCGCACTTCGACTGGACGGCGGAGCGGGCCGACGATTGGCGCACGCCCCCCGCCGACCACATCACCACCCGCTATGAGGAAAAGCGCCTGGGCGACTGCGCCCCGGTGTTCTTCGACTTCGTGCGGAAGTAAGCGCCACCAACAGCCGTCATCCCGGTTTGCGAAGCAACACCGGGACCCATACGCACTGGGATGGCAGGACGTGGCGAGGCCGCGTCGCTGCCTGGGCCATCAGGTGTTCATGGGTCCCAGACAAGCGCTTCGCGCTTTCCGGGATGACACTGTTGTGGGCTCTAGTTCTTCCAGCCCTTGCCGGCGGCGTTGGCCCGCTCGATGCCCTGGCGGATCAGCTCGCCGGTCTCTTCGGGATCGGCCCAGCGGACGATCTCCACCGACTTGCCCTTTTCCAGGTCCTTATAGTGCTGGAAGAAATGGGCGATCTGCTCGGTGAGGATGGCCGGCAGGCTGCGCCACGAGTCCACGCCCGCATAGAACGGGTGCAGCTTGTCCACCGGCACGGCCAGGACCTTTTCGTCGCCGCCGGCCTCGTCGACCATCATCAGGGTGCCGATCGGCCGCACGCGGATCACCGCGCCGGGCACCACCGGGGTCGGGCCCACCACCAGCACGTCCATCGGGTCGCCGTCGTCGGACAGGGTGTGGGGGATGAAGCCGTAATTGCCGGGATAGTACATGGCCGTGTGCAAGAAGCGGTCGACGAAGATCGCCCCGGATTCCTTGTCCAGCTCGTACTTCACCGGCTCGCCGCCCTGCGGGATCTCGATGATGGCGTTGACGTCGTAGGGCGGGTTCACGCCGACGGGGATCTTGGTGATGTCCATGGGGAGGAGGACCTTGTCCGAACACAAAAAAGGAAGCGGGCGGTGTGTGGACTATTCGCGGCCTTCGGAAAAGGGCGCGGCGACTTCAGCATGTCGATTTGGCTCCGTTTGACGCAAAATCCCTCGTCGCCCCGCCGCTCTCGCGCTTGACACGAAAACTACAGACGTAAACCATAGGGTGGACGGAGAGTGCGGATGCTGGCCCTCGACCACCTGGCGATCTGGACCGAGGAGCGGGACGGTCTGGCCGCGCGCCTGTCCGACCTGACCGGGCTTCCGGTGCTGGACGGTTTCTTCCCCGAGGGTCGTCGAGTGGCGCGTGGGGTGCGCTTCGCCGGCGGCGCCTTTGTCGATCTCCACCAGGTCGATCAGTCGGGCGGCCAGGTCTTCCTGGGTCTGCGGGGTGACGTCGAGGCGGTCGAGCGGTTGGCGGTGCGCGAAGGCTGGCGGGTGCGCTCGGGTCGCTGGCGCGAGGCGAACGACGGCTCACCCTGGTCGATGCTGACCTTCCGCCGGGATCACGGCGTGCTCAACCGGGTCTTCGTGATCGAGTACGGCCCGCGGCCGCAGGCCTGGGGTTCACCGGTCTTCGACCAGCCGCTGTACGACGCGGGAAACGCTCCGGCCGCGGGCGCGACCCTGCGCCGCGTCTGGCTCTCCACCCCCGACCCCAAGGCGTCGGGTCAGGCGCTGGAGGCCCTTGGGTTCGCGCCGTCCGGAGAGGTGGAGACGGCGTTCGAGCCTTTCGCCGGCAAGCTCTATCGCGGCGCGGCCGGGGACCTGGTGCTCGCGCCGGGCGAAACCGAGGCGGTGATCCGCTTCGACCTCACCGGACCGGGTCCACCGATGTATGGGCCGTTCGGCGAGCGCCTGGTCCTGACGATCGGCGAGACCCCGTGACAAGCCCCCCGCCGCGCGCTATATAGGCCTCCACATCGTCCGTTAGCGCTGGATAGCGCCTACGAGCGGCAGGCTTCGGCCCGGCCGCTTTTTTGTTGCCGGAGAGCGGCCAAGCTTATGCGTGGCAAGACCGCAGAAGATCAAAAGCTCCTGGA
>NZ_JAUYOJ010000151.1 GCF_030697925.1 Phenylobacterium sp.
GGTGCGGAACAGGTCGATGTCGTAGTTGTCGTGCACGCCCTGCATCACCGCGGCGATGCGCTCCAGGCCCATGCCGGTGTCGATCTGCGGCTTGGGCAGGTCGCGGCGGGTCCCGTCGGCGAACTGCTCGAACTGCATGAACACCAGGTTCCAGATCTCCACGAACCGGTCGCCGTCCTCGTCCGGGCTGCCCGGAGGGCCGCCGGGGATGTGGGCGCCGTGGTCGTAGAAGATCTCCGAGCACGGGCCGCAGGGCCCGGTGTCGCCCATCGACCAGAAATTGTCGTTGGTGGCGATGCGGATGATCTTCTCGTCGGACAGGCCCGCGATCTTCTTCCAGAGTTCGGCCGCCTCATCGTCCGTATGGTAGACGGTGACGCAGAGTTTCTCCGCCGGGATGCCCATCTCCTTGGTCAGCAGGGTCCAGGCGTGCTCGATGGCGCCGGCCTTGAAGTAGTCACCGAACGAGAAGTTGCCCAGCATCTCGAAGAAGGTGTGGTGGCGGGCGGTGTAGCCGACATTGTCCAGGTCGTTGTGCTTGCCCCCGGCGCGCACCGACTTCTGCGACGAGGCCGCGCGCGGGGCCGGCGGGGTCTCCGCGCCCGTGAAGTAGTTCTTGAACGGCACCATGCCGGCGTTGACGAACAGCAGGGTCGGGTCGTTCTGCGGCACGAGCGGAGCCGACGGAATGATCAGGTGATCATTCTTCTCGAAATAGCCCAGGAACTGGCTACGGATTTCGTTGAGGCTCGGCATGGCTTTAGACACTTGATCAAGTCGTAGGGGGACGGGGGTCGTTCCCCGCCCCTAGATGGAACCGGCGACCGTTTACGCAAACTTGGCTGCGCCGCAAAGGAAAAGGACGCCCAGGCGAGACTCGCCTGAACGTCCTTCCATGAACGGCCGCGCGGGGCCGGGCTCTCGATGAGCTCGGGCGTCGGGTTGGCGGACCCGGGCTCACGGAGCCCAGGCGGCCGTCCGATCCCTATTCGTCGTCGGCGCCGTCCTCGTCGACGGTCGGGCCGACCAGCAGCTCTTCCTCGATGACTTCCTTGGCGCCGCGGACCTGCTTCTCGATCTGGGCGGCGATGTCGGGATTGTTCTTGAGGAACTCGCGCGCGTTATCGCGACCCTGGCCGATGCGCTGGCTGTTCCAGGAGAACCAGGAGCCGGACTTCTCGATGACGTTGGCCTTGACCCCAAGGTCGATGATCTCGCCCAGCTTGGAGATGCCCTCGCCGTACATGATGTCGAACTCGACCTCGCGGAACGGCGGGGCCACCTTGTTCTTCACCACCTTGACGCGGACATTGTTGCCGACGATCTCGTCGCGCACC
>NZ_JAUYOJ010000170.1 GCF_030697925.1 Phenylobacterium sp.
CTCCTCAAGACAGGAGATGCGTGATGACAGCAGAGGTCATCAACCCGCTGCGCCGCAGGATGATCGAAGACATGATGATCCGCAACTTCGATCCGCGGACCCAGCAGAGTTACATGCGATCGGTGCGGGCGTGCTGCCGGTGCTGCGACAGGCGGCCGGTGGAGCTGACGTTTGAGGATGTCCGACGCTATCAGTTGCACCTGACGCAGAGCGGGCTGGCGCCGGCCAGCGTCAACGGCGCCATGGTGGCGCTGCGGTTCTTCTTCCGGGTGACGCTGAAGCGGCCGGAGGCGGTCGACTACATCCCGATCGTTCGCGAGCCGCAGCGGCTGCCCGTGGTGCTCACGCCCGCCGAGGTCGCCAGCGTCCTGCAGGCGGCGCCGGGGCTCAAGTGGCGTACGGCGCTGAGCGTCGCCTACGGCGCTGGCCTGCGGGCCTCGGAGGTCGTGGGCTTGAAGATCGGTGACATCGATAGCCAGCGCATGCGGATCCGGGTCGAGCAGGGCAAGGGGCGGCGCGACCGCGACGCGCTGCTCTCGCCCCACTTGCTGGCGGTCCTGCGCAACTGGTGGAAGGTCGCCCGTCCGCCGGTGTGGCTGTTTCCCAATCGCCTGACGCCCTTCGACCCAGTCACCCCGCGCTCGTTAAACCGGGCCTTTCACGACGCGCTCAGGAAGGCCGGGATCAAGAAGCCGGTCTCACTGCACACGCTGCGGCACTGCTTCGCCACCCACCTGCTGGAGCAGGACGTCGACGTCCGCGTGATCCAGGTCCTGCTCGGCCACAGGAAGCTGGAGACCACGGCGATCTACACCCACGTGGCGGCCAAGACCCTGGACGGGATCGACAGCCCGCTGGACCTCCTGCAGCTCAGACCTCCGCCGGCCTGAGCTGCAGGAGACCGGGTCGGTGCGCCCGGTCCTGGAGGTCGCCGACATCTTCCGCGCCCATGGGCCCGCGTGGCGGCTGGCCCAGGCCGGGCGCCTCAGCCTGGGCCAGCTGAAGGTGATGTCGGCGATCGAGGCCTGCCGGACCGCGGAGCTCGGCGGCCATGTCGATCGCTGCGAGGACTGCGACCACCTGCAGGTCGCCTACAATTCCTGCCGCAACCGCCATTGCCCGAAGCGCCAGGGGGCGGCGGCGCAGCGCTGGCTGGAAGCGCGCCAGGCCGAGCTGTTGCCGCTGGCCTATTACCATGTGGTCTTCACCCTGCCGGCGCAGATCGGCGACATCGCCTTCCAGAACAAGGCCGTGGTCTATGACGCCCTGTTCAAGGCCGCCTCGCAGACCCTGCTGACCATCGCCGCCGATCCCAAACATCTGGGCGCGCGGATCGGCCTGACCGCGGTGCTGCATACGTGGGGCTCGGCGCCCACCCACCATCCGCACGTCCACTGCATCGTCCCCGGCGGCGGTCTCGCCCTGGACGGCCAGACCTGGGTCTCCTGCCGCCCGAGGTTCTTCCTGCCGGTGCGGGTGCTGTCTCGCCTGTTCCGGCGCCTCTTCCTGGACCGGCTCGCCGCCGCCCACGCCGAGGGCCGCCTGGCCTTCTTCGGCGCGCTCGAAGGCCTCGCCGACCGCGCCGCCTTCGCCGCCCGCCTGGCCCCGCTGCGCCGCGCCGAGTGGGTGGTCTACGCCAAGCGCCCGTTCGCCGGGCCCGAAGCGGTCCTGGCCTATCTCGCCCGCTACGCCCACCGCGTCGCCATCTCCTCGAGCCGCCTGGTCAGCCTCGACGACCGCGGCGTCACCTTCCGCTGGAAGGACTACCGCCAGGACGGACAGGCCCGGCGCAAGCTGATGACGCTGGCGCCCGGCGAGTTCCTCCGCCGCTTCCTCATCCACGTCCTGCCCTCAGGCTTCCACCGCATTCGCCACTACGGCCTGTTCGCCAACACCGGCCGCGCCGCCAACCTGGCCAAGGCCCGCGCCCTACTCGCGCCGCCACCACCCCCAGCCGAAGCCAGGGCCGAGCCCGACGCCGACGCAAAACCGCCGCTCGCCTGCCCCTGCTGCGGCGGACGCATGATCCGCGTCGAGGTCTTCGAGCGCGCAGGCTCGCCGCACGAGGCGCCGCAGAGGTCCGTCTTCAGGATCGACTCCTCATGAGGCTGAAGGACCACCTCGCCGCGAACCACAGCCCCGCGGCGGCGCCCGCTCGCCGCGTGCGCCGGCTCTCGCGCCGACGGCCGGGTCCTTGCGCGCGAAGCCGAAAACCCGACCTCCAACGCCTCATCACCCGCCGCGCACCGGATCAATCTGTCCGTGCGCGCCGCGCTCATCGCCTCGGAGCTCGCCGCCGAGCCCCAGCCGGGATCAGCGCCCAGCTCAAATCCCCATAGCGCTCCGACCCCATCCCGCGGGTCAGACTTTGAGCTTTCTCAGACACCCGCCTACGGGGCCACACCCGCCGCCGCGCCTGGCGGGCGTCCAAGAAACCTGAACAATTGCAGAAGTTGGCACCACGCCGAAATGCGGACGTCGCAGCCGAGCTGAAAAGGTCCGCTCCTTGGATACCACCTAGCGACTAGAGACGAGATCTATGGCTCATCTTCCGCGAGCGTCTGGGCGACGATTGCGTTTGCGTGCCCGTGTCCCATCGCATGTTTGTTCTTGAGCATCGAAACGCGCTCCATGTGCTTTGCGGGGTAGTGCCTACGAACCCGTCATCCAGCGAACGAAGCCACGCCATCGGCCTCTGGACCGACACCTACAACCGCAGTCGACCCCAACGCCCTCACACCCTGGGCCAGGGTGAACAACCTTCTGGAAATGACAGGCGCCGTTTCCAAGAAGGTTGTGCATACGCAACCTGGTCACTGACGCCCGGGCGGGATCGACTGGCCTAGCTAAGGAGAGGCTGCATCTGTGGGTCCCCCTTCTCCATCGCGCGCTGGTAGGCCGGCCGCGCCGCGATGACCTTCAGATAGGCTAGGATGTTCGAATAGTGCGACAGATCGCGCGGCGCGAAGACCCGCATGGTGGTCAGAGCGAAGCCCATGATGATGTCGGCCGCCGTGAACTCGTCCCCGGCGAAATAGGCCGAGGCGCCGAGCCGCGCCTCCACCAGCGCCCAGGCACGATCGGAACGCGCCCGCATGAATTGGGCGCGCGGGCTTTCCTCGGCGCCTTCCCGCGGCGCCCCGATCTGGCTGGGCAGCATCGAGGCGTTGGCGAAGTGGAACCAGAACAGATAGTCGGCGAAGTTCGAGGCGTCGGCGGCCACCGCCAGCCGGCCGTCGCCGTATTTGCCGATGATGTACTCCATGATCGCCCCGGACTCGGGCAGGACTACATCGCCGTCCGTGATGATCGGCGCGGTGCCGAGCGGATGCAGAGCCTTGTACTCAGGCGGCGCCGGGCCCCGGCCCGGTGGGACCCGATCGTAGCGCTTAAGCACGTAGTCGATCCCCAGTTCCTCGCAGAGCCAGACGATGCGTTCCGACTGGGAAACGCCGAGATGATGGACTGTCAGCATTATGAACCTGCGAGGATGTCGGTGAGGACGGATTGGGTGGTCGCCGCGGCGGCCGCCTGGCGTTGCGCGGCTTCGTCTCGAAGCTGACGCTTGAGGATTTTTCCCGACGCGATGCGCGGCAGCGGAGCGTCGGTGAAGTGGAAGTACCGAGGAATCTCGAACCGCGCGAGGCGGGGCTCGAGAAATGACCTCAAGACTGACTCCTCCAGGTCGGCGCGCGTGTAGAGCGTCGCCCCGACCTCTTCTCCCAGGCGTTCATCCGGCACGCCATAGACACTGGCTTCCAGGATGTCGGGGTGCTCCAGGAGCGCCGCCTCGACCGCGCCGCAGCCGATGTTTTCCCCGCCCCGGATCACCAGGTCCTTGATGCGGTCGACGATGTAGACGAACCCCTCGGCGTCCACATAGGCCACGTCCCCGGTCCGCATCCAGCCGTCCACGAAGGTCTCGGCGTTGGCG
>NZ_JAUYOJ010000186.1 GCF_030697925.1 Phenylobacterium sp.
GTCAGGGGCGACTTGCCGCGGCTGATGTCGAACACGCCCAGATCGGTGATCAGCAGATCGACCACGCCAGCCCCGGTCAGCGGCAGGGTGCAGGCCTTGAGCAGCTTGGGCGCGCCGGACTTCTCCACATGGTCCATGACCACGACCACGCGCTTGACGCCGGCCACCAGGTCCATGGCCCCGCCCATGCCCTTGACCACCTTGCCGGGCACCATCCAGTTGGCCAGGTCGCCCTTTTCGGAGACCTGCATACCGCCCAGGATCGAGAGCGCGATATGGCCGCCGCGGATCATGGCGAAGCTGTCGGCGCTGGAGAAATAGGACGACGAGTCCAGTTCGGTGATGGTCTGCTTGCCGGCGTTGATCAGGTCGGCGTCCTCCTCCCCCTCATACGGGAAGGGGCCCATGCCCAGCATGCCGTTCTCGCTCTGCAGGGTCACGTGCATGCCGGCCGGGATGTAGTTGGCCACCAGGGTCGGGATGCCGATGCCGAGGTTCACATAGAAGCCGTCGCGCAGCTCCATGGCGGCGCGGGCCGCCATCTGTTCGCGGGTCCAGGCCATCTTAGGCGCTCACCTTTTCTTCGCGCGGTCGCGTGGTGACGCGCTCGATGCGCTTCTCGTATTTCGCGCCGGCCACGATGCGGTCCACATAGATGCCCGGGGTGTGGATGTTGTCCTTGTCGAGCGCCCCGATCTCCACCAGCTTCTCGACCTCGGCGACGCAGGCCCTGCCCGCCGTGGCCATCATCGGATTGAAGTTCCGCGCGGTCTTTCGGTAGACGAGGTTGCCCTCCGCGTCGCCGGCATAGGCCTTGACGATGGCGAGGTCGGCCACCAGGCCGCGCTCCATGACATAGAGCTCGCCGTCGAACTCCCGGACCTCCTTGCCCTCCGCCACCAGCGTGCCGACGCCGGTCTTGGTGAAGAAGGCCGGGATGCCCGCCCCGCCGGCGCGGATACGCTCGGCCAGCGTGCCCTGCGGGTTGAACTCCAGTTCCAGGTCGCCCGAGAGGTAGAGCTGCTCGAACAGTTTGTTCTCGCCCACATAGGACGAGATCATCTTTCGGATCTGGCCGCTCTCCAGCAGGAGGCCCAGGCCAAAGCCGTCGATCCCGCAATTGTTGGAGACCACGGTCAGGTCCTTGGTCCCCGTCTCGCGGATCGCCGCGATCAGGTTTTCCGGGATGCCGCAGAGGCCGAAGCCGCCGGCCATGATGGTCATGCCGTCGAACAG
>NZ_JAUYOJ010000190.1 GCF_030697925.1 Phenylobacterium sp.
CGCGGCTGCTGGTCGGCCACGTTGTTCACGCCAAGCTTGATCTCGACATTGTCCGTGACGCCCCAGGTGGCGTCCAGGTCGATGTAGTAGGTCGCCGGGACGTTGGAAGGCACGCCGGCCGTGCCGAGGAAGGTCTCGCCCTCGTACTGCCGGAACTGGCGGTTCTCCATGGCGTCGATGTAGCGGACCCGGGCGCCGAGGCTGAAGGCGTCGGTCGTGTAGCCTGACACGCCGATCTCGCCGAGCTTCCAGCGGACGTTGAGCATCCCCTTCCAGTCGGGGAAGCTCGTGCCGAGGCCGGCGCCGAAGTAGGAGATGGTGCCGGTGAAGTCCACGGCGGGCAGGTCGGACCGATCGGACTGCTTGTATTCCAGCACATGGGTCAGCAGCAGGTTGGCCTGGAACGACCCCATCCAGTCGGGGGCGCCGAACCATTCCCAGTCGAAGCCGTAGTCGATCTGGAAGTCGAGGCCGGAGGTCTTGATGATCCCACCGTTCTCGAACGGCCAGGACCCGTCCGCTGAGAGCGGGTTGTTGACGTTGGCGCCGGTCAGGTTGCCGCCGGTCCGCGCGATGCCGGCGCAGTAGAGATAGCTGTTGGAATAGCCCGGGTTGGTGCCGAAATAGTTGAAGCAGGCCGCGAGCGCCGTGTTGGTGTCGAACAGGATAATCGGGTCGGCGATCTTGATGTTGTAGTAGTCGATGGAGCCCCGCAGGCGGCTTGCCCACTGGTTTTCCCAGGGGGACGAAAGCGCGATACCGACCGTGAGGGTGTCGGCGCTTTCAGGCTTGAGGTCCATACTGCCCGACACGTTGATGTTGGCCTGCGAGCCTGGCGCGGTGGGAGCGCCGGCGGCGCCAACACCCTGGGCCGCGCAGAGCGCGCGCAGGGTGCCGGGACCCGTTCCCGAATTCTTCCAGGCGTTGGTGAACGGCGAGCAGGGGTCGATGATCTGCGGCGCGGCGTTGGTGCCGACGAACAGTTCGGCGAAGCTCGGCTCCCGAACCGCGCGCTGATACGAAGCGCGGATGCGGGCCCAGTCGTTGGCCTTCCAGTTCAGTTCGGCCTTGTAGGTCCACGAGCCGCGCGTGTCGGTCTTGTCGCCGGTGAGCAGGTTCTCGAACTGCGCCTTCGAGTAGCGGACGCCCAGGCCGAGTTCGAGGCTTTCCATATAGGGCAGGTCCTTGACGAGCGGGACCAGCGCCTCGGCGAAGATGTCGTTGAACGTCGTGGCGCCGGCTTCCGGATCGCCGACGTTGAAGCCCGAGAACGGACCCGGGTTCGACAGGAACCGCAGGCTGTACTCCAGCTCCCGGTGCTCGACGCCCAGGACGATGGGAACGGCGCCGGCCGGCGCCTCGAACAGATCGCCACTGATGAAGAACTGGCCGATGGTTTGCTCATAGAGCTCGCTACGGGTGACCGGCGATTCCAGATAGGTGCGGCAGGAGCCTTGCAGCCCCCGGTCGCCGAAGAAGTTCTGCGTGGCGCAGGCGCCGTCAGAGCCGGCCGGGTTCTGGCCAGGATGAGCCAGGATGTCGGTCAGCCGTTGGGTGTCGATGTTGCCGAACTGGGTCCGGACAATCTCCGTCCGGCCCTGGCTGACATAGCCCTCGCCCCTCCAGTTTTCGCCGATCGGGAACTTCACGCCGCCCATGTACTGGACGACGGTGTTCTGGAACTGCGAGGTCCGCGCGCCGAAGCCGAGCGGCCGGAAGCCGAACAGGAAGGGCTCGTTGGCGCCCGAGCCGACGAGCTTCGGGTCGTCGCCGGTCCGGGCGGCCAGCAAGACCTTCAGATCGTTCGGGATGAACGGGTTGGTGACCGGCACGACTAGGCTGTTGCCGACGTTCTGACCGGGCATAACCAGGGCCGAGGCGACCTGCTGGTTGGTGGCCGTGCCGATCGCCGCGGTGTTGACTGTGGGAATCGGCGTGGGCGCCAGGGCTGTGTTGGCGGTGTACTCGGTCCAGCCGGCCTGGGCGAAGACCTCCACGCCGCTGTCGAACTCGTAATTGATCTTCGTCATGAACGAGTAACGATCCATGGGAAGCGTCAGCAGGTTCGGGGCGTCGAAGTTGTAGCTGTAGAAGTCGGGGTAGAACCGGGTGTTGACGTTGACGTCGATCGGATACTTGAAGTTCTGGACCTGCAGGGTCGGATTGTTGGCCACCCCGGCGTAGTACAGGCTGCCGTCAAGGTTGAAGCCCAGCGAGCCCGAAGCGTTGCCCACCGCGCCCGTCACGCCGTAGCTCTGGAACAGGGTCTGGACCGCCGAGAGCGGAATGGGGTTGCCGGAATTGAAGCGGATAGCGCCGGCCGGCGGCGTGCCCGTCGTCGACGTCGCGAGAGCGGCGAACGGACGCTGGCCCTTGGTCACGCCTTCGCGGACCGAGCGGTCGAAGCCGAAGATCGCATTGCCCTTGCCGTCGGAGAAGTTGCCGCCGAGCACGGCCGAGAACTGGTACTCCTTGGCGTCGTGGTACTCGGTGGAATCCGAGTAGCTGGCGCGCACGTCCAGGCCTTCGAAGTTGTCCTTGAGCTTCAAGTTGACCACGCCCGACACGGCGTCGGCGCCATAGGTCGCGCCCGCGCCGCCGGAGATCACCTCGATGCTGCCGATCATCGCCTGCGGGATGGTGTTCACATCCACCGTCAGGGTGTTGGCCGAGAACATCGGACGGCGGCCGTCCACCAGGACCAGGTTGCGGATGGATCCCAGGCCGCGAAGGTCGATGTTCGCCTGGCCGGCGTTGCCGGGGTTGTTCGAGGTCATCGTGCCCGCCGGGCTCACCTGCGGCAGGGTGTTCAGATAGGTGTCGAGGGTGATGTCGGCGTTGGCGACGGCGGCGTCGCCGGTCACCGTCGTGATCGGACTGGCCGCCACGAAGTCCTGGCGGACGATGCGCGAGCCGGTGACCACGACTTCCTGAACCTCTCCGGCATCTTGAGCGAAGGCGGCTCCGGCCCCGAACAGGCCGATGGCGCCGGTCAGGATCGTCGACGCGAGCAGACGCCCGCGGTTGTTGCGATTGTTCATGGATATCCCCCAGGACATGACAGTGTTGATCGCCGTTGTGGCGGTCTCTCCAACCTGTCGGTTTTGGACTTTGTTTTTACGAGTTACTGTATAGGTTCCGATTTAGATGCAAATTCCCAAGCGCTCCTCCGACCGGAGAAGTGATTTCAACTCGACTTGTCGCGAAATTGCCTCAGTTGTTACGCTTCCTACATTGTGTATTGTTTCCTATGTAACCAACGCGACCTTGGGTGCGGGCTTTGGGATCTAGGCGGCGTCAAGCCACCGGTCCCCGTCGACGCCTTCGACCGCACGGGCCGCCTCGCAGGAGATCTGGCCGAAATAGGTCCGCAGCCGCTCCAGCGGCTCGGGACGCACCGAGTAGATGTTGAGCGAGCCCGTGCGCCGGCAGGTGACCAGGCCCGCATCGAGAAGGACTCTCAGATGGCGCGAGATCGCAGCGCGAACGACGGGGAACCGGCTGGCCAGCTTGCCGACGCAGAGCGGCCGGGCGCTGAGGTGCACGATGATCTTATGCCGGATAGGATCGGAGATCGCGGTGAGCAGCGACTGTTCGATATCGTCCGGGGAACGGGGAATGCGGCGGTTCACTGGAACCACCTCGGAACCGCGAATTGCGGAGCGCGATCGATGAGTGACATCAACGCCTCGAAGCCAAGCCGCGGACCATGCGCCGCGCAGATCGAGGCTCTGCGTCATGGGCCCGGAAGACTTGGGCGCAGTTCGGATTTTTACCCGATGGGAGCCCGATGATGGCCGACGACGGCAGCCAACTGACAGGCGAAGCCAAGAGCTTCGCGCCGCATCGCCGCCTGGACCTGGCCAACGAGCACGACTTCCAACTCGGGGCCTTCCGGGTGCGCCCGGCCTATCGCGAAGTGCGCCGGGGCGACGTGATCGACATCCTGGAACCGCGCGTGATGCAGGTGCTGGCGGCGCTCGCCCGCCGCATGGGCGCTGTGGTGTCCCGCGACGAATTGCTGCGTGATTGCTGGGGCGACGTGTCGGTCACCGACGACTCCCTGCACCGCTGCATCGGACGCCTGCGCAAGCTATCCGAGAGCGACGACCGCCGCTCGTTCGTCATCGAGACGGTGCCCCGCGTCGGCTACCGCCTGGTCGCCGCCGACCTGGTCGACCGCCGTGAGGCGGAGACGCCTCAGTCGCCCGAGCCGACGCCCGAGGTCCAGGCCCGGCGCCTGGGCCACCTGCCCGCGCTGGCGCTCGGCGGCCTGGTCCTGGCCCTCGTCGCGGCCGGTGGCTGGTGGCTGGTGAACCGTGGCGAGACCTGGACGGTCAAGGGCTTCGAAAGCGCCGCCGACACCCTGCTTTACGAGGCCCAGCCCGCCCTCTCCGCCTCGGGCGGCCAACTCGCCTACGCCGCGGGGCCTGATGGGAAAGACCAGGATATCTTCGTGCGCAACATCCGCGACGGCTCAACGGCCCTGCTGGTCGGCGGCCCGTCCGATGACGCCTCGCCGGCCTGGTCGCCGACGGGGGACCGGGTGGCCTTCGCGCGCGTCGCGCCCGACAGGCCCTGCCAGATCATGATCAAGACGCTCCCCGCCGGTCCCGAGCGGCGGCTGGCGACCTGCCGCAGTTCGGAGACGACGCGGATCGCCTGGTCGCCCGACGGGGCGCGGCTCTATTTCGCCGACCGTCCAGAGCTTGGCGCGGCGCGTCAGATCCGTTCGGTCGCCGCCGAGGGCGGAGCGACAACCATCGTCACTGCGCCGCCGGCCTGGATGCGCGGCGACCTGGAGCCGATGATCTCGCCCGATGGCCGCAGCCTGGCCTTCGTGCGCTGGGCGGCGATCGGGGTGTCGGACATCTACGTCCAGGACCTCTCGGGCGGCGAACCGAGGCGGATCACCAACGACGGGACGGAGGTGGCGGGCCTGGCCTGGTCGACCACCGGCAAGTCCTTGTTCTTCTCCTCCAACCGCAGCGGCGATTTCGGCATCTGGAGCGTGCCGGCTTCCGGCCGCGACCAACCGGTCAGGCTGGGCCCGGGCCTACGCGAAGTTCGCCGCCTTTCTTCCGGCGCCGATGGCGCCTTGGCGATGGAGCTGGCGGATGTCCGCGCCAATCTGGTGGAAATCCAAGCAGGCCGGCTCGGCGGCACGGTGATCACCAACGAGGCGGGCGTGCAGTGGGCCGGCGACATTTCCCCGACCGGCGTGCTGGCCTACATCGCCGACACCCGTGCGGGACGTTCGGTCTGGACCCGCGCGCCGGGCCAGCCGGCCCAGAAACAGACCTTCTTCCAGGCCACCCACATGGACGACCTGCGCTGGTCGCCCGACGGCCAGCGCCTGGCCTTCGTCGCCGCGAGTCACGGCCGCTACGGTGTCTATGAGATCGCCGCCGCCGGCGGCCCACCGCGCATCCTGCTGAGCGGCGACTACGAGATGACCTCACTGAGCTGGGAGGCGAACAGCCAGACCTTGGTGCTGGCCGCCAACCGCGGCGGCGCCCGTCGCCTATGGCGCCTCGATATCCGGAAGCCGGGCCAGATCACGCCCATCACCGGGCCTGGCTGGGCCGCCGTGCGGGTGTCGTCGGCAGGCCTGCTCGGCATGAAGGCGAACACCTCCGGGATCTGGAGCCTGAGCGCCGACGGGTCCCGCGCCCGACGCCTGACGGGGGGCCCGGACACGCCCACCAACGCCTGGATCGTCCAAGGCGAGCGGCAGTTCTGGATCGATTGGTCCGGGCGCCAACCCGAGATCATGGGCGCCGGGGTCGAGGGAGGGACAGTCAGCCTCGTCGCCGAAGCGCCGGCGGCCGCCACCTATTCCGGACTTGCGATCGATCCAAACAGCGGGGCGATGGTCTATACCCGCAAGATTCAAATGGACATCGACATCGGGCTCATGCGCCTGGAGCGGACGGGGTGAGCCCCAGCCTTCGACCGCTGACGGCGGCCGACCTGCTCGCCGCCGAGGCGATCCAGGAGGCCGCCTATCTGCCGCTCTACCGCGAGCCCGCGGAGATCCTGGGCAGCCGGCTAGCGGTCGCGCCCACCTGCTGCTGGGGGGCGTTCGACGAAGACGACGGGCTGACGGCCTACATCCTTAGCCACCCTTGGCCGGCCGCGGCCCCGCCCGCCATAGGCACGGCCTTGGGCGCGCCGCCGCCCGGCGACAACTGGTTCATCCACGACCTGGCCATCGGCGAGGCCGCCCGCGGCCTGGGCCTCGGCCGCGCGCTGGTGCGAAAGGCCGCCGACGCCGCGCTGGCGCTGGGCCTCGTCCGCGGCGACCTGATCGCCGTGCAGGGCGCCGGCGGCTTCTGGGCCAGGATGGGCTATGCCGACCCGCCCGATCTGCCGGCGGCCCTGGCCGCCAAGGTCGCCGGCTACGGTCCCGACGCCCGTTACATGACCGCGCGGCTCGCCGACCTGACCGCCTAGTCGGCGAACACCTCCCGGGCGGCCTGGACGAAGCCGCTGGTGCGATAGCGCGCGGTCGGGTCGGCATAGGCCAGGCCCAGGACGCGGCGCGGCGTGAAACCCTCCAGGCGCACGCGGGCGACGCCGGGATCGCGGTGGCCGTCGGGCATGACGGTGATCCCCAGCCCGGCCCGCACCAGGCCCAGCACCCGATCATCGCTGACACCCCGATAGCTGAAGAAGGGGCGCACATTGCGCTCGATGAAATAGCGGCTGGTCTCGGCCAGGACCTCGCAGTGGCGACGGACCATCATCACCTCGTCGGCCAGTTCCTCGCCGCGCAAGCTGCCGGCCTGGGCCAGGCGATGGCCGGCCGGCAAGGCCAGGCTGTAGCCCTCCTCGCATAGCCGTTCGGCGCCGAACCGGTCGGAGGCCGGCCGCAGGATGGTCAAGGCCACGTCCACCCGGCCGCGGTCCAGCAGGCTCAGCACCTCGCGTTCCGAGCCCTCCAGCAATTCGATCTGCTCGTCGCCGGCGCGCCGGGCCAGGGTCTGTTCCAGAAGCGCCGTCGGGATGGTCGACAGCACGGCGACCCGTAATTGTTCCGGCCGCGCCGCGCCGGAGACTGCGGCCTGGGCCAGGTTGAACTCATGCTCGATGCGCCGCGCGTGGACGAGGAAGCGGCTGCCGGCCTCGGTCAGGTGGACCCGGCGGTTGGTGCGATCGAACAGCCGCGCCTGCAGCTGGGCCTCCAGCTTGGCGATCCCTGCCGAAAGGGTCGGCTGCGCCACGTTCTCCCGCGCCGCCGCCCGGCTGAAATTCCCGGTCTCGACAATGGCCAGGAAGTAGCGGAGCAGGTAGCGGTCCATGATAGGTGAAACCTATCATATTGATCATGTACGTTCAATTTTGTGGATTGTTCACGAGCCGCTAGTTTTGCGAGGTTGCGCCCGAGCGAAATCCCTGGATTTCGCTCAAGTTTACAGAGTTGGGCCATTTCCTTCGCCGAACCGGCCTCCACTTCGGCGGGAAATGGCCGCACCGCCCTCCAGAAGGCAGATCGAACATGTCCGGCCCCAGCTTCCAGTTCGGCCTCGGCGAGACCACCGAGGCGATCCGCGAGACCACCGCCCGCTTCGCCGCCGACCGCATCGCCCCCATGGCCGCGCAGATCGACGCGACCAACACCTTCCCCCGGGAGTTGTGGCCGCAGATGGGCGAACTCGGCCTGCACGGCATCACCGTCGAGGAAGAGTTCGGCGGCCTGGGCCTGGGCTATCTCGAGCATGTCGTGGCCATGGAGGAGGTGTCGCGCGCCTCGGCCTCGGTGGGCCTCTCCTACGGCGCCCACTCCAATCTCTGCGTGAACCAGATCCGCCGCTGGGCGACCCCCGAACAGAAGCGCCGCTACCTGCCCAAGCTGATCAGCGGCGAGCATGTGGGCGCGCTGGCCATGAGCGAGGTCGGCTCCGGCTCCGACGTGATCTCCATGAAGCTGCGCGCCGAGCATCGCGGCGACCGCTACGTGCTCAACGGGACCAAGTTCTGGATCACCAACGCCCCGCACGCCGACACCCTGGTGGTCTACGCCAAGACCTCTCCAGAAGAGGGCAGCCGCGGCGTCACCGCCTTCCTGATCGAGAAGGGCACGAAGGGCTTCAGCGTCTCGCCCAAGCTGGACAAGATGGGCATGCGCGGGTCGGACACCGCCGAGCTGGTGTTCGAGGACTGCGAGGTTCCCGAGGAGGCCGTCATGGGCCCGCTGAACGGCGGCGCCGGCGTGCTGATGAGCGGCCTCGACTATGAGCGGGCCGTGTTGGCGGCTGGGCCGCTGGGCATCATGCAGGCCTGCCTCGACGTGGTCCTGCCCTATGTCCGCGAGCGCAGGCAGTTCGGCAAGCCGATCGGCTCGTTCCAGCTCATGCAGGGCAAGATCGCCGACATGTACGTCGCGCTGAACTCCGCCCGGACCTATGTCTACGCCGTGGCCAAGGCCTGCGACGCGGGGCTCACCACGCGGTTCGACGCGGCCGGCGCCATCCTGCTGGCCTCAGAGAACGCGGTGAAGGTCAGCCTCGAGGCCGTCCAGGCCCTGGGCGGCGCGGGCTACACCAAGGAGTTCCCCGTCGAACGCCTGGTCCGCGACGCCAAGCTCTACGACATCGGCGCGGGGACCAATGAGATCCGCCGCTTCCTCATCGGCCGGGAACTCTTGGGCGCATGACCAAACTCGCCACCGCCATCGACAGCGCCGGAGCGGCGTTCCAGGCCAACGAGGCCCACAACCGGGCCCTGGTCGACCAACTCCGCGAGCGGGCGGCCCATGCCGCCCTGGGCGGGCCGGAAGCCTCGCGCCACCGTCACGCCTCGCGCGGCAAGCTGCTGCCCCGCGAACGGGTCGAGCGCCTGCTGGACCCCGGCTCGCCGTTCCTGGAGGTCGCGCCCTTGGCGGCGCACGGCCTCTATCACAACGAGGCGCCCGGCGCGGGCGTCATCACGGGCATCGGACGTGTCTCCGGCCGGGAGGTGATGATCGTCGCCAACGACGCCACGGTGAAGGGCGGCGCCTACTTCCCCATCACCGTGAAGAAGCACCTGCGGGCCCAGGAAGTGGCCATGCAGAACCACCTGCCCTGCGTCTATCTGGTCGACAGCGGCGGGGCGAACCTGCCGCATCAGGCCGAAGTCTTCCCGGACCGCGACCACTTCGGCCGCATCTTCTACAACCAGGCGCGGATGAGCGCGGCGGGCATCGCCCAGATCGCCTGCGTCATGGGCTCGTGCACCGCCGGCGGCGCCTATGTCCCGGCCATGTCGGACGAGACCGTGATCGTGCGCGGCCAGGGCACCATCTTCCTGGGCGGCCCGCCGCTGGTGAAGGCCGCCACCGGCGAGGTGATCACCGCCGAGGAGCTGGGCGGCGCCGACACCCATGGCCGCCGCTCCGGCGTGGTCGACCATGTGGCCGAGGACGACGAGCACGCGCTCACCATCGTCCGCTCCATTGTCGCCAACCTGAACTCGAAGAAGGTCGTGGACCTCGACCTCGCCGAACCGCGCGAGCCGGCCTACGACCCCGAGGAGCTCTACGGCATCGTCCCCACCGACGTACGCGCGCCCTACGACGTGCGCGAGGTGATCGCCCGCATCGTCGACGGCTCCGACTTCGACGAGTTCAAGGCGCTCTACGGCACGACCCTGGTGACCGGTTTCGCCCGCATCTGGGGCCAGCCCGTGGCGATCCTGGCCAACAACGGCGTGCTGTTCTCGGAAAGCGCGCTCAAGGGCGCTCACTTCATCGAACTGGCCTGCAAACGGAAGATCCCGCTGGTGTTCCTGCAGAACATCTCGGGCTTCATGGTCGGCGGCAAGTACGAGGCCGGCGGCATCGCCAAGGACGGCGCCAAGCTGGTCACCGCCGTCGCCTCCGCCGAGGTGCCCAAGTTCACCGTCCTGATCGGCGGCTCCTTCGGGGCCGGCAACTACGGCATGTGCGGCCGCGCCTATTCCCCCCGCTTCCTGTGGACCTGGCCCAACAGCCGCATCTCGGTCATGGGCGGCGAGCAGGCCGCCAGCGTGCTGGCCACCGTCCACCGCGACGCCGGCAAGTGGACGCCCGCCGAGGAGGAAGCGTTCAAGGCCCCGGTCCGCGACAAGTACGAGACCGAAGGCGACCCCTACTTCGCCACCGGCCGCCTGTGGGACGACGGGATCATCGATCCCGCCCAGACCCGCGACGTGCTCGGCCTCTCCATCTCCGCCGCCCTCAAC
>NZ_JAUYOJ010000154.1 GCF_030697925.1 Phenylobacterium sp.
AGCGATACGTCGATCCCGGCATAGTGCTCCATGGTCGTCCCCAGTGATGCTTGGAGCAGGCCAATCCCTGACTCCGCAAACACCATCAGCCTGAGGGACGACCACCCACCCCGCGAGGGGCCGGCCCGTTACCCCATCTAGATGGTCGCGAAGCGCCGTCGCCGAAGCATGGCGCCGGCGCCGCCGAAGCCCAGGATCATCATCGCCCAGGTGGAGGGCTCCGGGACCGCGCTGGTCGGGATGTTGAGGCTGGCGCCGTCCGTCCGCATGAGACTCGGGACTAGGTTGGCTTGCACGAAGGGCTGCGCCTCGGGCGTGATGGTGACGTTGAAGGTATGGCTGGCGTCCGTCACCCCGAAGGAGGCCCGGACAACCGACAGTCGCGACCAGACATAGAAGCTGTCGCCGGGGTTGAGGGTATAGGCGTCCGACCCGGTGCAGGAGCTGGTCGTGACCGGCAGATACTGCGTGCCGCTGGCTCCGCTCACGGCTGGCGCGGCGCTGCTCAGCGCCAAGGCGCCGGGGGTCCCGCAACTGCCGGTGAACTGGCCGAAGCCGCTCACGGTGCTCGTCCCGAACCATTGGGCGGCGATCGTGGAGTCCAGGATCGCGCTCGTGGTGATCGCCAGGCCCGCATAGACCGTGCCCGGGTTGCTCGGGGAGCCCAGCATCTCGTAGTCGACGAGCCCGGTGAAGGCGCTCAGCGGGATGAGCAGGGCGTTGGCGCTGGTGTTGGTATAGCCTTGGATGGCCTGCACCGTGGCGATGTTGACCGCGATGGTCGGGTTCGGAGTGGTTCCAAACCCGCTTCCGCCGCCGGACGCATAGGCCTTGAGCACGGGCAGGGCCAGCAGGCCGGTCCCCGCCTCAGCGGACGCAAAAGCCATGCCGTAGTTGTTGGGCGTCAGACTAGGACTGTAGTCATTCACGTGGACGGAGGCGCCATTGGAGTCGGTGTTGACGTCGACAGACGTCTCCTGGCCAAGCACCGTCAGGCCGCCGCTTTGCCCACAGGTGACGCCCACGACACAGGTCGACACCCGCGCCGACGCGTAGCTCCATGTCAGATCATCGTCGGCCCTCGCCGCGCCCGCCGCGGCCACGGCCGCGCCCAGAGCCGCACCCGCCAGCAGCCCGGAATACCTGCTCCTGAACACCATCACACTCGCCCCCAACGAACCAAACGTCCGCATCGCCACCGGGCTTTCCGCCGCCGACCCTTAGGAGATTGGCAAGGAGGAGCAAGCCTCTACTATATCCGATTGTAGGGTGATGTTCGGCCAGTTTCCCGCCTGAGGACGCGTCCGGCCCACTGGGGGTTGCGCAACGAGCGCGGGCCGGAGGCATTTGGTGTCGGTCGATAGCTTTCCGCCCGAGACGCTGGCGCTCGGCCGCGCACTGAGCAGCTGGTTCGAGGAGTTGGAGCATTCTCTGGGCGAGGACGGCCCGCAGCAGCCGTGGGCGCGCGAAGCTGTGGCGCCGGTGTTCGGCCAGCTCGACCTGGAGCGTCTTTCGGTCGTCGACGCGCGCAGCCTCGCGGCGGCCGTCTACGACGCCAAGGGGCGCCAGATCGCCGCCACTCGCGCCTTCACGGAAGGGGGTTGCGATCTTCTTGTCGACCGAGACCGGCTGCCCGACTTCGCCGCCGGCGCCGAACCTGCCTGGCTCCCGGTCGCCGCCAACGCAGACTCCGCCGCCACGGCGGTCGTCGCCTATGCGCCTGGCGCGCGCGCCGCCACCTGGCGGCTCACACCCGAGCTGCACCGGGCGGCCCAGGAGCAAGTGGGCTCGGTCGTCGTGCTGACCACCGCCCTGGACGAGCGCGCGCCGCCCCTCCGCGACGCCTGCATAGCCTACGGGCTCACCGGTCTGCAGACCCGCGTAGCGCTCGAGACGATCCGCACAGGAGGCATCAAGGCGGCGGCCGACAGTCTCGGCCTCTCCTACCAGACGGCGCGCGAGGCGCTCGCCGACGCCATGAGGCGTGTGGGCGTACAACGCCTGCCCGGCCTCGTCACCCGCCTCACGACGCTGGCCTTCGGCGTCTTCCCGGGCCACGCCTCGACGGCCGACGTGTTGGCCGACGTGTGGGGCCTCAGCGAACGTCAGATCGTCATCACCGGCATGCTCGCCGAGGGGGCCTCCCGCACCCAGGTCGCCCAGCTCCTGGGCGTCAGCCTCTCCCTCGTGAAGAAGGAGCTCGACGCGGCCTATTGCCTGCTACAGGTGGGTTCCAGCGCAGCGCTCGCCCGAAAGCTCGTCGAAGCCCGCGCGCTCTCCTGGATCACCGCCGCCACGGCCGGCGGCGTGGGCTTCGTGGAGGACCAGTCCGAGCCGTTGCGCTTCGCTCTCCGGGAGGACGGCGGGAGAATTGCGTTCAGCGACTATGGCCCTGCGTCCGGCAAGCCTGTGCTGATCCTTCATTCCAGCATGACCACGCGGATCGTCTCGCGAAAGCTGCTGCGCGCTTTGCACAGCGCCGGATATCGGCCCATCGCCGTCGATCGTCCGGGTTTCGGCCTCACCGAGCCCCTCAATGGGGCCGATGCGCGTTCCGACCCGTTCACGGCCGCCACCGCCGACGTGGCGCGCGTGCTAGCGCACCTCAAGATCCGGCGCGTGGATATCGTCTCCCGGGGAGCCGCCCAATTCCTCGTGGCCCTGGTGACGGCCGCGCCCGACGCCATCGGTCAGGTGGTGCTGGTCAATCCGGGACCGCCCTATCGCTACAGCGGGCGCTCAATCGGCCCGCTCGGCGCGATCAAGGACGCCTTCGTCCGAAACCCCGCCACCATCCGCGTCCTCGCCTCATTCCTTGCGGGCCAACTCACCTTCCGGCGCCTCTCGCGTATGATGGTCCAGTGGACACGCGGCAGCCCGCCTGACCAAAAGGCGGTCCAGGATCCGGAGATCGTCGCGGATTTCTTCCGCTCCGTGCGGATGTTTACGACGGGGCGATACGAGGGCTTCCTGTGCGAACAGGCGGCCATCTCACGCCGCGGCAGACCCAGCCCGTTCGCGGGCGCCGCCGGCTGGCGCATCCTGGTGGGCGCCAGCGACGTCCTCTACGAGCCCGAGGTCGTGCTCACCTATTGGCGGGAGCTCCTGCCGGGCGCCCGATTCCAGCTGGTCCCCGACGCTGGACGCTTCCTCGCCATGACCCATCCGCAGCTTGTGGCAGCCGCGCTGGATTACGAATGAGGCTCCGAGAGGAGGCCTTCCGAACTGAGCCCGCAGCGAACGTCATTCGCGACACTCCAAACAACCGCCGCCTGCTCTCAGAGACCGTGAAAACCGCGGCCCCCGCACCTTCACCGTTACAGCGCGCACGGAATATCGAACACCAGCAGTCCGGGGCGTTCCAAGGGCAGTTGCGCCACCACCTCCCCCGCCGGGTTGACCACCGCCGTCGGGCCCCAGGAGATCCGCCCGTCGCGCTCGCCGGTGACGTCGGACGAGACCAGCCAGAGGCCGGTCTCCCGGCAGCGGTCGCCGCGGGCGGCGTTGTGCACGTGCTTGAAGGCTTCCGAGGTCTCGCGGCGGTGCATGTTGTTGGCGGGACAGACGATCAGGGTGGCGCCGCCGTCGGCGACCTTACGCCCCGCCTGGGGGAAGTTGGTGTCGTAGCAGATGTTGATCCCGAACCTCAGGCCGGCGACCTCGAAGACGGGGCTCTCGGTTCCAGGGTCGAAGATCGCCTCGCCGCCGAGCAGGTGGGCCTTGCGGTAGCGGCCGACGAGGGCGCCGCGATCCACCACCGCCGCGGTGTTGAACAGCCGACCGCCTTCGACCTCGATCAGCCCGACGACTAGCATCGGCCCGGTCTTCGGGAACCGGTCCAGCACGGCGGCGAAGGCAGGCGAGGCGATGTCGAGGGCGTGTCGGCGCGCGGGGGCTTCCTCGGTCAGGTAGCCCTGCAGGAAGCCTTCAGGAAAGCACAGCAGGGCGGCCCCCTGCGCCTCCGCGCGGGCGGCGACCTCGGCCAGGCAGGTCAGGGCCGCGTCGATGTCTTCGCGGTGCTCGGCGGTCTGGGCCGCGGCGATCCTGACTGTCTGCATGGCCGCGCCAAATCCCCCCCCGCGAGCCCGACATGGTCAGGCCGGGCGGGCGGCGCCGCAACGGCTCCCTACGCTCCGGCCAGCGCCTGTTCGACCCATTGGACGATGGCGGTGGTCGGCATGGCGCCGGACAGGCGCGCGATCTCGCGGCCCTTGGCGATCATGATCATGCAGGGGATGCCGCGGATGCCGTAGCGGCCGGCGATGGCGGGCTCGGCTTCGGTGTCCAGCTTGGCCATGCGGACACGGGGCTCCAGCCGCGCCGCGGCGGCCTCGAAGTTGGGGCCCATCATCCGGCAGGGACCGCACCAGGCCGCCCAGAAGTCGATCACCACCGGCAGGTCGCTCTTCAGCGTGTGCCGGTCGAAATTCGCCGCGGTCAGGACGACCGGCCTGCCCTGAAAAAGCGGCTCGTGGCAGCGACCACACCGGGGGTCCTGAGCGAGCTTGCCGCGCGGGATTCGGTTGAGCGAGCCATCGGTCGGGCAGGCGACCACCACCATGTCCGTGACGCTGGCGTGGGCGGTGGTGTCGGACATGGCGGCCTCCTGCTCCCCTGACGATAAGCCCATCCAGGGTGATCCGTTCCTTGATCGCCGACAACGCTCAGCGCCAGGCGAACACCGGCTGCTCGAGGTCGGCGACGCGGGTGACGCGGCCGGCGACCAGCTCGCGGAACTGGTAGACCAGGGCCGCCGTGGGCGCGTGGATATGATGTTCGCCCACCCGCAGGCGGATCAGCGGGCGAGGGCTTTCCGGGATGGTCTCGAAGGTGACGGCGTCCTCGGCATGGATCTCGTCGAGCCGGAACCGATGGACCGAGGCGACCTCCTGCGGGTTGGGACGCAGGGCGGCGGCGGCGTCCAGCCAGGCGACGACCGGGGTGACCGCGTAGCCCGATCGGGTCGGATAGTCGTCGAGCACGCCCAGTATGTCGGCCGGCGGCAGGGTCAGGCCCAGCTCCTCCTCGAGTTCGCGCAGGGCGGCCTCTTCCAGGGTTTCTCCGGGATCGCAACGGCCGCCCGGCAGCGCCCACTGGCCCGCATGGGCGCGCATCGCCGCCGCCCGCCGGGTCAGCAGGAAGGCCGCCTCGCCCGAGCCGTCGTCGGCCTCGACCAGGGTGATGGCCACGGCGGCGTGCTTCAGCGCCGGGCCCTCATAGGCGATCCGGGGGAAGGCCCGGCAGCTGGCGGAGAGGGCCTCGCGGAAGGCGGCGGCGAATGGGTAGCTCATCGCTACTGAGCTACCCCGCTCAGAGGCGGGCCGCTAGGCCTTGAAGAAGGCCAGCAGATCCCGGTTGATGATGTCGGCGTGGGTCGTGGCCATGCCGTGCGGCAGGCCTTCATAGACCTTCAGCTCGCCCTTCTTGAGCAGCTTGATCCCCAGCAGGGCCGAGTCGGCGATCGGCACGATCTGATCGTCGTCGCCGTGCATGAGCAGGACCGGCACGTCGATCTTCTTCAGGTCCTCGGTGAAGTCGGTCTCCGAGAAGGCCTTGATGCAGTCGTAGTGGGCCTTGGCGCCGCCCATCATCCCCTGGCGCCACCAGTTGTCGATGAGGCCCTGGGAGACTTGCGCGCCAGGCCGGTTGAAGCCGAAGAACGGGCCGGCCGGGACGTCGCGGAAGAACTGGGCGCGATTGGCGGCGAGCGCGGCGCGGAAGCCGTCGAAGACCTCGATCGGCAGGCCGCCCGGATTGGCCGCGGTCTTGAGCATGATCGGCGGCACCGCGCCGATCAGCACGGCCTTGGCGACACGGCCGCCGCCGCCGTACTGGGCCACATAGCGAGCCACCTCGCCGCCGCCGGTCGAGTGGCCGACATGGATGGCGTCCTTCAGGTTCAGGTGGGCGACGAGCGCGGCGACATCGGCGGCGTAGGTGTCCATCTCGTTGCCGGTGTCGGTCTGGCTCGACCGGCCGTGGCCGCGACGGTCGTGGGCGATGACCCGATAGCCCTGCGACAGGAAGAACAGCATCTGGGCGTCCCAGTCGTCGCTGCTCAACGGCCAGCCGTGGTGAAAGACGACCGGCTGACCCGTTCCCCAGTCCTTGTAGAAGATCTGGGCGCCGTCCTTGGTGGTGATCGTGCTGCTGCTCATGGTCTTGGCTCCTGGAGTGGGTTGGCCGGCGCGGCCTGGGCGGATTGGCCGGCCGCCGCTGTGGCGAAGCCCAGGCTCGTCGATTTCGCGAGGCGGGCGACGCGACGTCAATCTTGAATTGGCCCAATCGGGGGTGTCTGCTCGACAGGCAACACCCTGGAGCGCCCCGATGAGCCTCGAGACCCTGGACCCCGCGAGTGACCTGGACTTCGACCCGGACGCCCTGCGCGAACGCTATCGGCAGGAGCGCGACCGGCGCCTGCGGCCCGACGCCAACGCGCAATATGTCGAGGTGGCCCAGGATTTCCGCCACTATGTGGACGACCCCTATGTGGAGCCCGGCTTCACCCGCGCGGCCCTGACCGACAACGTCGACGTGGCGATCATCGGCGGCGGCTTCGGCGGGCTGCTGGCCGCCGCGCGGCTGCGCGAGGCCGGGGTGAAGGACATCCGCATCATCGAGAAGGGCGGCGACTTCGGCGGCACCTGGTACTGGAATCGCTATCCCGGCGCCCAGTGCGACATCGAGAGCTATATCTACCTGCCGCTGCTGGAGGAGACCGGCTACCTGCCGAAGGAGAAGTACAGCTTCGCAGGCGAGATCCGCGCCCACGCGCGGCGGATCGGCGAGCACTTCGGCCTCTACGACCTGGCCTGTTTCCAGACCGAGATCGAGGAGCTGCGCTGGCTGGAGGATGAGGCGCGCTGGCTGGTGACCACCAACCGCGGCGACGCCATGAAAGCCCGCTTCGTGGTGACCTCCTCAGGCCCGCTGAACCGGCCGAAACTCCCGGCCATCCCGGGCATCGAGACCTTCAAGGGGCATTCGTTCCACACCAGCCGCTGGGACTACGCCTATACCGGCGGCTCCTCGGAGGGCGGGCTGACCAAGCTGGCCGACAAGCGGGTGGCGATCATCGGCACCGGGGCGACGGCGATCCAGTGCGTGCCGCACCTGGGCGCCCACGCCAGGCAGCTCTACGTCTTCCAGCGCACCCCCTCGTCCGTCGACCTGCGCGGCAACCGGCCCACCGACCCGGCCTGGGCCGCGTCGCTGACGCCGGGCTGGCAGAAGCGGCGGATGGAGAACTTCAACACCCTGGTGGCCGGCGGGCATCAGGACGAGGATCTGGTCTCCGACGGCTGGACCGACATCATCCGCAACCTGGGAGCCGGCGTGGCGGCGCGCGCGGCGGCCGGCGGCCTCGACCCGCAGGAGCTGGGCGCCATGATGGAGCTCAGCGACTTCCGCAAGATGAACCAGGTCCGCGCTCGGGTGGACGCCCTGGTCAAGGACCCGGACACGGCGGAGAAGCTGAAGCCCTGGTACCGGCAGTTCTGCAAGCGGCCGACCTTCAACGACGACTATCTGCCGACCTTCAACCGGCCCAATGTCACCCTGGTGGACACGCTCGGCCGCGGTGTCGACCGGGTCACCGAGACCGGCCTGGTGTTCGACGGGGTGGAGTATCCGGTCGATTGCATCATCTTCGCCACCGGCTTCGAGGTGGGCACCGCCTATACCCGCCGCGCCGGGTTCGAGGTCTATGGGACCGGCGGCCGCAAGCTGAGCGACCACTGGGCCCAGGGGATGAAGACCCTGCACGGCTTCTACAGCCACGGTTTTCCGAACTGCTTCCACCTCGGGATCACCCAGAACACCCTGACGCCGAACTTCCCGCACATGCTGGAGGAACAGGCCAGCCACGTGGCCGAGGTGGTCCGCCAGGCCAACCTGCGCCAGGCCCAGGCCGTGGAGCCGAGCGCGCAGGCCGAGGCGGAGTGGTGCGAGACCATCGTCAAGATGGCGCTCAACAACATCCAGTTCCGCCAGGACTGCACGCCCGGCTACTACAACGGCGAGGGCAAGGCCGGCAAAGGAGAGGGCCTGTTCGACAACCTCTACGGCCCGGGCTCGGACGCCTTCTTCGCCCTGGTCCGCGACTGGCGCGCGTCGGGGAGCCTGACCGGGCTGGAGCTGCGCTAGGTCCAGACACAGTTGGGCTTCAGCGGAAATCCACACGTGGCGTCCTTCTCCCCTTGCGGGAGAAGGTGGCAGGCGAAGCCTGACGGATGAGGGCTCAATCGCCCTATCCGCCTGACTGCCGCGTTGAAGCTGGCGCTGAGACCAACTGGAGGGTTCTGAGAGACCCCTCATCCGACCTTGCTTCGCAAGGCCACCTTCTCCCGCAAGGGGAGAAGGATTCTGAGCCCGGCGAACCATCGCGGCCGGCAAGGCAAGCGATTTATTTCGCGGATTCAGGACCTTAACCAGCCTTCGGCTGAGGCGGCGACAAAAGACAAGACTACCGGCCAATTTTCTTGCGCCTAGTTTCGAGCGGTCCTTCCAGCCCTGGAGCGCCGCCGATGGCCCTACCCTATCCGCACGACCCGCTGCTTGCCGGCGCCTTCGAGCCGATCCGCATGGAGTGCGACTACGCCGACCTGCCGATCGAGGGAGCGCTGCCCGCCGAGTTGGAGGGGGCCCTCTATCGCATCGGGCCCAATCCGCAGTTCGCGCCGCGCGGCCCCTATAGTCCGCTGCAGGGCGACGGCATGATCCACGCCTTCCACATCGCCCGAGGCCGGGTCGCCTATCGCAACCGCTGGGTCCGCACCCGCCAGTGGGAACTTGAGCGCGCGGCCGGCCGTGCGCTGTTCGCCACGGCCGATCCCCGCGACCACGATCCGCAGGTCGCCGGGGTGGCCAGCCAGGGCGCGGCCAACACCCATATCATCGGCCACGCCGGGCGCCTGCTGGCGCTCGAGGAGGGGCATCCGCCCATCGAGATCGACCCCCTGACCCTGGAGACCCTCGGACCGTACGACTTCGCCGGCCGCCTGCCCGCCAATATGACCGCCCATCCGAAGGTCGACCCTGTGACCGGCGAGATGGTCTTCTTCGCCAACTTCCCGACCCGCGATTTCGACGGCGCGCTCGCCCTCCATGTCGCCGACGCGGCCGGAACGCTGACCCGCTCGATCAAGGTCGCCGGACCCTATCCAGCCCTGGTCCACGACTTCGCGATCACCCGCGACCATGTGGTGTTCGTCGTCTGCCCGCTCACCCTGTCCCTGGCCCGCCTGCGCGCCGGAGCGCCGCCGATCGCCTGGGAGCCCGAGCTCGGGGTCCATGTGGGCGTCATGCCGCGGTCGGGGACCTGCGCCGATGTCCGCTGGTTCGCCGCACCGCCCTGTATGGTCTGGCATGTGCTGAACGCGCATGGTGAGGACGGGCGCATCCACGTCGACCTCTGCCAGCAGGACGCCCCGGCCTTCTCGGGGCCGGACGGACGCCCCGCCGCCGAAGCCTCACTCCGCCAGGTCCTGACCCGCTGGACCGTCGATCCGGGAGCTGACGCCCCGGTCTCCGTGCGCCGTTTGAGCGAGGTGGTCTGCGAGTACCCGCGCATCGACGAGCGCCGTGTCGGCCTGCCCTATCGCTATGGGTACGTCGCCGCCCTGGGCGGACCTGGCACGGGCGACCTGCTGCACCGAGCAATCGGCCGCTACGACCACGCCACCAGCGAGATGGCCCTGTGGCGGGCGCCCGAGCACTGCGCCGTGTCCGAGCCAGTCTTCGCCGCCAAGCCCGGGGCGTCCGAGGAAGGCGTCGGCTACCTGCTGGCCACAGTCTTCGACGCGCGGCGCAACGCCAGCCACCTGGCGGTGCTGGACGCGACGAACATCGAGGCCGGGCCCATCGCGCGGGCCCACCTGGATCACCGCGTGCCGGCCGGGTTCCACGGCTCGTTCGTTGTGCGGCAAGACGCGGTCTGACAAGCTTGGCCGATGG
Source organism: Phenylobacterium sp. (assembly GCF_030697925.1). Classification (GTDB taxonomy): domain Bacteria; phylum Pseudomonadota; class Alphaproteobacteria; order Caulobacterales; family Caulobacteraceae; genus Phenylobacterium. Next base: position 9,955 of record NZ_JAUYOJ010000154.1, read on the forward strand.
CCGACCTGATCTTCGCCGACGCTGAACTCGCCGCCCTCTATGACGGGATGAACCCGGGTCGGGACGACGTCGACTTCTACATGCCGATGGTCATGGCGGCCGGCTCGGTGCTCGATGTCGGCTGCGGCACCGGCGCAATGCTGCACGACGCGCGGAAGGCCGGCCACCGCGGACGGCTTTGCGGGCTGGATCCGGCGCCTGGAATGCTGGCCCAGGCGCGCCGGCGAACCGACATCGAATGGGTCCTCGGCGACCTCTCATCGGCCAGCTGGACCGCCGAGTTCGACCTGGTGGTCATGACCGGCCACGCCTTCCAGGTGTTCATCGAAGACGAGGAGCTGCGGGGCGCCCTGGCCGCCATCCGCACAGCCCTGAGCGAGCACGGCCGCTTCGCCTTCGAAACGCGCAATCCGCTAGTCCGGGCATGGGAGACTTGGGACAGCGAGGAGCGTCCCGCCGCCGACGGGCCGGACGGCGCCAAGGTCAGGATGTCGCGGCAGGTGACCGCGACGTTCGACGGCCGGGTGGTGTCCTTCACCCATACCTTCCGGAGCGAGGCCTGGGAGGCGCCACGGGTCAGCCACAGCACCTTGCGGTTCCTGGGCAAGGCGGAGCTCGAAGCCGCGCTCGCCGAAGCCGGCCTAGCGGTCGAGGCCCAGTTCGGTGACTGGGATCGCAGCCCCCTCGCCGACACCAGTCCTGAAATCATCACCATCGCCCGCCCGGCCTGATGGTCGCGCGCTGACCGGCTCAGGGGTCGGTCTTCGTCCGCACGCGCGCCTCGACAGCATTCAACCCCGTCGTCACGTCAGGGGCCTTTTCCAGCATGGCGTGGAGGGCCTGCAGCTCGCGGGTGTCAATGCGGCGCTTGGCGCTGGGTCTCGTCCATTCGAAGCCGATGCGGCGGCCCAGGGCGCAGGCGCGGGCGGCGATCGCCGAGCGCTGCGCCGCCGGAGCGCGGTCCGTCAGGGTGCGGACGACGTCGTTCCAGTAGGGCCGGCCAGGCCGGCAGCGCCGGGGGAGATGCTGGCACTCCCCGGTCCAGAAGCGGCGATACCAGAGCGGCTGGAGATCATCCACGAACGCCGGCGGGGCGTCGGCTGGGCAAGGCGGGGCCACATAGGCCTGACCCCAGGCGGGCGGCGCCATGAGGCAGAGGAAGAGCACGCAGGGTAGGCTTCGCGTCATCGGCCGTTCCTCTTGATCCGGCCATCTCTTTCACGCCGCGCCCGTCAGCGGCCAGAACCAGGCGATCAGCGGCCCGCCGAGCACCAGGATCAGCAGGGTAAGCGGCGCGCCCAGGCGCGAATAGTCGCTGAACCTGTAGCCGCCCGGGCCCATGACCAGGGTGTTGCACTGGTGGCCGATGGGGGTGAGGAAGTCACAGGCCGCTCCCAGCGCCACGGCCATCAGGAACGGGTCGGGATTGAGCGACAGCTTCTGCGCCAGGCTGGCCCCCACCGGGGCCACGATCAGCACGGTGGCGGCGTTGTTGAGGAAGGGCGTGGCGGCCATGGCCACGGCCATGATCGAGATCAGGGCGATCATCGGCTGCTGTCCCCGGAAGACGGCGGAGAGCCCGTCGGCGATGAGGTCTGCGCCACCGGTGGTCTCGATGGCGGCCGAGACCGGGATCATGGCGGCGATCAGCACGATCAGCGGCCCGTCGATGGCGGCGTAGGCCTCGCGCATGCGGAGCGAGCCCACCACCACCACCAGAACGGCGGCGGCGAAGAAGGCGATGGCCACCGGCGCCACCTGGAAGGCCACCAGGATCATGGCCGCGGCCAGGATGGCGGCCGGGGCGACGCGGTGGCGGATGCCGCCCAGTCGCATCTCCCGCTCGGCCAGGGGCAGCAGGCCCAGGGCCGAGAGCGCGCCGGGCAAGGTGCGCTCGCCGCCCTGCAGCACGACCACGTCGCCGGCCCGCAACCGCACCTGGTTGAGGTGCTGCTTGAGGCTGTAGCCGGCGCGGCTGACCGCCAGCAGGTTGACCCCGTGCTGGCCGTAGAGGTCGAGCTGCTGGGCCGACTTGCCGATCAGGCCGGACTCCCCGCCGACCACCACCTCTAGGATGCGGACCTCCTCGGTGGGCCGCTCCATGACAACCGGGCGGTCGGCGCGGGTGAGCCGCAGCCTGGCGCGCTTGATGAGATCGTCGAGAGCTTGAGGCTCGCCCTGCAGCAGCAGGGTGTCGCCCGGAAGGATCTTGGTGTTCGCGTGCGGACGGCTGATCCGCCGGCCGCCGCGGCGCAGGGCCATGACCTGCGCCTCGTTGTGGGCCAGGTCTCGCAGGTCGGCGACGCGAGACTTGGCCATGTTCCAGTCGTCGGGGACCTGGACCTCGGTGAAATAGGCGTTGGCCGCCAAGGCGGCCTCGATGTTCACCGCCGGCTCCCGACCCTTGGGCAGCAGGCGGTAGGCGAGGCTGAGGAAGACAAGGCCGATGAGCGCCAGACCCACGCCCACCGGCGTGTAGTCGTACATGCCGAACGGCTTGCCGAGCAGCTCCTGGCGCAGCTGGGAGACGATGATGTTGGGCGCGGTGCCCACCAGGGTCACCACCCCGCCCAGCATGGCGCCGAAGGCCATGGGCATCAGCAGGCGGCTCGGCGACGAGCCGGTGCGCCGCGCGATCTGCAGGGCCACCGGCATCAGGATCGCCAGGGCGCCAACATTCTTGGTGGCTGTGGAGAGCAGCATGACCGCGGCGGTGAGGACCGGGACCTGGCTGCGCTCGGTCCGCAGGTGCGGAGTCAGCGGCCGTAGCAGGGCCTCGATCAGACCCGACCGGGCGAAGGCGGCGCTGACGACCAGGGCCGCGCCGACGATGATGGTGATGTCGTTGGAGAGGCCGTCGAAAGCGTTCTCCGACGGCACGACCCCGATGACCACGCCAGCGAGCAGGGCGCAGACGGCGATCACGTCGTAGCGGAACCGGCCCCAGATGAAGGCCGCGATCGTCAGTCCGATCAGGCCAAAGGCCAGGCCTTGCTGCAGCGTCATCCACGTCCCCGAGCTTTGGAGCTTCGGAAACGCGAGACGGCCCGGAAGGCTGCGTCACGAGGAGGGCTGCCGTCAGAAAGCAGAAGAGCCCGGCCTTGCGGCCGGGCTCCCTGTCGTTTCGTCGTCTTGGATCGAGATCTTAGAAGTTGATGTCGATCGTCGAGCGGCGGTTCAGCGGTTCCTTGACGCCGTCGCCGGTCGGAACGGCGAGTTGCGATTCGCCCTTCCAATCGACTTGCAGCTTGTCTTGGCCGAGGCCCAGACCAACCAGCGCATCGGCGACGGCCTTGGCGCGGCGTTCCGACAAGCGGGCGTTGTAGGCGTCCGAGCCCGAGGAGTCGGTGTGGCCGACCACGATGACGCGGGTAGCGTTACCGGCCGAGGCGTAGCTCGCGGCTTCCTGGACCACCGTCTGGGCTTCCGGCGTCAGGACGTACTGATCGAACGGGAAGTAGACGATGAACTGCTTGGCCTCATACGCCGGCGGAGGCGGCGGGGGAGGCGGCGGGGGAGGCGGCGGGGGCGGCGGGGGCGGCGGGGGCGGAGGCGGCGGGGGCGGCGGCGACGCGAAGGAATAGCGCAGGCCGACCGTCACCGACTGGTCCTTATACTCGCCCGAGAACACGCCCGGCTGCAGCGCGTGGCTGCCAACCGAAGCGAAGTCCAGGTCCGACCCGGCCAGATAGCGGTAGGTCAGGTCGACGTTCAGGCGATCGGTCGCCTTCCAGGCCAGACCGGCGATCAGCTGATAGGCCAGCGCCGTGTCGTCGTCGTCGATGGTCAGGTTCTGATGGGCCGGGTTGGCCGCCGAGAAGGCGCCCGTGACGCTGGAGAACTGGCCGACGGTGTCGATCGAGACGTGGTTGATACCGACGCCGAGGCCGATGAAGGGATTGATCATCGAGCCCGGGGCGAAGTCATAGATGACATTGCCCATGACGGTCCAAGACTCGATCTCGCCGGAGGGCGAGCCGCAGGCGGGAGCCGCGGTCGTGCGGATCACGCCGGCCGTGCAGAGGCCGAGGATGGCGTTGGAGCTGCCGCCGCGAATCGATTCGATGTCGCCGGGGCGGTAGCCGCCTTCGAGTTCGACGCGCCAATGCTCGTTCAGCTGGTAGCCGAGACGCGCGAAGCCGGTCCAATCCTCTTCTTGATTGAAGTCCCAGCTATAGGGCGTGCCAGCCGCGGAATTGTTCGAAGACGTGCCTTCGATGCCTTCGGGCCAGTGATAGCCGAGGTCGACAGCGCCGTACCAGCCGGCGTCTTGCGCGGACGCGCCGGACGCGGCGAAGACCGCTGCCAGGGCGGCTCCCGCCAGAAGTTTGAATCTCATATTCAGAGCCCTCTCATTGCCCTTGCTGCGGCCTTACGCCTCAGCACTGTTATATCAAGGCCGAAGCTTAGCGAAAGTGTCGCGGAGGCAACACCAAACGCCAATTTCCTGAACCCCACGAACTAACGCCAGGACGCTACTGATATTCCCCCAAGCAAGCAACTTCGGGGCGAGGGACAAGTCCCCCGTTCGCGCCGCGAGCGAGGCGCCTGGCGCGCCCCGATCGCTGCGAATCTCGTTGTCTGGACTTCGCTCTGACCTTGATCCGGTGCGCGCCACCGCGCCCCGAGGTGATCGAAGTTCTTGGAAATGCTTGTAAACTTGTCACAGAGTCGCAGTGCGTCGGATAGGCCCGCGCACTCGGTTCATCCGTGTTCGGCGACATTCCAGCCCCATCCTCTGCGCGCAAGCCCATGCGCATCGTCCCCGACAACGTCAGGCCCTGCGCTTGGTTCCAACGCCCGGAACCCGGGCTTTCACTTGGTGTTGGATGGTGACGCTTTTGCCTCACCTCGCGGGGTGGAAATGGGTCAGGATTCGGTCGCGCGCCGATAGCGGCGGCTCCGCCCGCCTAGGGCCTCGGGCCGGTTCAGCGCCTTTCGGAACTCGTCGCGCCGCTCGTGGATCGAAGCGATGATCAGGCCCATGGGCACGCCGATCTCCACCAGCACCGCCTCGGAGAGCTGCAGGCTGGCCTCCACCGTCTCGGGAACCGCGTCGGTGGCGCCCAACTCGTAGAGCCTCTGGGCCTGGCGCGCGTCGCGGGCGCGGGCGACGATGATCAGGTCGGGCCGCGCTTCCCGCGCCGTGGCGACGATGGCCTCGACGCCCTCCGGGGCGTCCATGGTCACCACCAGCGCCGGCGCGGTCTCCAGGCCGCAGCGCTTCAGGAACTCCGCGCGCGAGGCGTCGCCGAAGAAGATGGCGCCGCCCGCGTGGCGGCCGGCCTCCACCAAGCGCGGGTCGCGCTCGGCGGCCACCCACGGGATATCGTGGCGACCCAGCATGTCGCCCACCAGCTTGCCGACCCGGCCATAGCCCACCACCAGCACCCGCGGCGTCTCGGGCTCCTCCCCGAGTTGCGGCGGCTCGGGCGCGATCCCCTGGCCCGCGGTCTTGCGACCGCCCAGCTTCAGGCCCAGCGCCGCCAGCAGCGGTATGCTCATCATCGAGATGGTGGAGGCCACGAGAACGGTCTGGCCGACGGCGCGCGGCACGATCCCCTCGCCCATGGCCGACGTCAGGATGACGTAGGCGAATTCCCCGCTCCCCGCGAGCAGCAGGGCGGCCTCGGCGGCGCTCCGCCAGGGTAGGCGGAAGAGGCGGCCCAAGGCGAACACCACCGAGGCGTTCAGCAGGATCAGGCCCATCGCCATGCCCAGGATCTGGGCGGGCTGGGCCGCCAACAGCGAGAGATCCAGCCCGATGCCCACCGATAGGAAGAACAGCCCCAGCAGCAGGCCCTTGAACGGCTCGATGGTGACCTCGACCTCGTGGCGATACTCGGTCTCGGCCAGCAGGAGCCCGGCGATGAAGGCGCCCAAGGCCATGGAGAGGCCGGTCAGCGCGCTGACCAGGCCCGCCCCAATCACCACCAGCAGGCAGGCGGCCATGAACATCTCTTCGCTCTTGGCCCGGGCCACGGACTTCAGCATCGGACGCAGCAGCAGGCGGCCAAAGACCACCAGCAGCAGGACGCCGAGCGCCGCGGGGGCGAAGGCCAGCAGCAGCCGGGGCGAGAAGGTCTCGCCGTCCGTGCCGCGCCCGAGGATGACCAGGGTGACCAGGATGGGAGCCACGGCCAGGTCCTGGAACAGCAGCACAGAGAAGGTGGCTCGTCCGGCCGTCGAGTGCTGGCGCTTGTGCTCGGTGAGGATCTGCATGACCACCGCGGTGGAGGAGAGAGCCAGGGCGGCGCCGATGGCCGCCGCCGCGGCCGGCGGCTGGCCCAGCAGCATGGCCGCGGCGGCGATAGCCCCCAGGCAGAGGGCGACCTGCAGGGCCCCCAGGCCGAACACCCAATTGCGCATCAGGCGCAGGCGCTCCCAGGAGAGCTCCAGCCCGATCATGAACAGCAGGAAGACCACCCCGAACTCGGCGAGCTGGGCCAGCTCGTCGGGATTGTCGATGGTCACATAGGACAGCCACCCATAGGTCGCCGACAGGGCGCCCAGGCCGAAGGGGCCCAGCACCACGCCGGCCCCCAGGAAGCCCAGGATCGGACTGATCCTCCAGCGTCGGAACAACGGCACGATCACGCCGGCGGTGGCCAGGAACAGGATGACGTCCTTGTACTCGCCCGGCGAAACGTGGCCTTCCATGCGCTCTCCTTCTGGGATGAACGACAGTATGGGGCGCATCGGTGATTTGCGTAACCCTCGCGGCGCCCCTTGGCCCCTGACGGCAACTCGATTTCCGCTTTGAAACAAGGGGCTCGCGGCGTTGACAGCGCCGACGGTCTTATCGCCTATGCCCTCCATATTTTAAGCAATGGAGGAACGCCTTGGTTTGGAATTACGCCAACCTCTGGGAGTCCGTGGCCAGCGCCACCCCGGACCGTCCGGCCCTGATCCACGGGGACCGCAGCCTGACCTGGTCGAGCTTCGACCGCCGCGCCAACGCGCTCGCCGCCCATTTCGTCGCCGCGGGCCTGACCCGGCAATCGAAGGTCGCGGCCTATCTCTATAACGGCCCGGAATATCTCGAGACCTACTACGCCGCCTTCAAGGCCGGCCTGGCGCCGTTCAACACCAATTACCGCTATGGCGGCGAGGAGCTGACCTACCTCTTCGACAACGCAGACGCCGAGGCCGTCGTCTTCCATGCCTCCTTCGCCGAGATGGCCGACAAGGTGCGCGGCCGCCTGCCCAAGGTGAAGACCTGGATCGCCGTGGCCGAGCCCGGCCATCCCGTCCCGGCCTGGGCCGCCGACTATGACGCCATCGTCGCGCCCGGCGCCGATCGGTTCGAAGCGCCCTGGGGCCGCTCAGCCGACGACCTGCTGATCATGTACACCGGCGGCACCACCGGCATGCCCAAGGGCGTGATGTGGCGCCAGGAGGACCTGTTCAAGGCGCTGGGCGGCGGGGCCAACCTGCTGCTTGGCCTGCCGCCCCTGGAGACCGTCGAGGAGGCCGGAGCCCGCGCCGCCGCCAACGCCGCCTCGGACGCGCCGCTGGCCATCACCATCCCGGTGGCCCCGCTGATGCACGCCACCGGCCAGTTCATCTCGTTCGGGACCCTGATCTCCGGCGGCGCGGTGGCCACCCTGGTCCCGCGCCGGTTCGATCCGGCCCAGCTGTTCGACGAGGTCGACCGCCTGGGGGTCTCGGGCCTGATCATCGTCGGCCCGGCCTTCGCCGCCCCGATGCTGGAGACCCTGGACGCCAATCCCGGCCGCTGGACCCTGCCCTCCCTGCGCCGGATCGTCTCGTCGGGCGCCATGTGGGGCGCGGAGAACAAGCAGGGTCTGCTGAAGCACCTGCCGCACATCATGCTGATGGACACCCTGGGCTCCTCGGAGGCGCTCGGCCTGGCGGCCTCGACCTCGGGCGGTGGGGCGGCGGCGGGTACGGCGAAGTTCGCCACCGGCCCCAATGCGGCGGTGTTCACCGAGGACGGCGTTCGCGTGCAGCCAGGTTCGGGCGTGCGCGGCCTGGTGGCGGTCGGCGGCCACACCCCGGTCGGCTACTACAAGGACGAGGAGAAGTCGGCCAAGACCTTCCGCACCTTCGAGGGGACCCGCTGGAGCGTGCCCGGCGACTGGGCGACCGTGGAGGCCGACGGCTCCATCACCCTGCTGGGCCGCGGCTC
>NZ_JAUYOJ010000203.1 GCF_030697925.1 Phenylobacterium sp.
CGCCGGCACGCACCAGCAGGCGGCTGGCCGGCTGGGCGCCATCCCAGAAGTTGAAGGCCCGGGTGGCGACGTCGACCCCGTCGGCGCGGGCGACGAAGCTGCCCGGGCCTTCCAGTGCCTCCACCGGCCGGTAGCCGAGCCGGCGCAGCTCCTTGCCGAGGTCGGTCAGGCTCAGGTTGAGGCCGGGATAGAGCTCTTGCGGAGCGGCGTAGACCTGGGCCGGCAGGGTCCAGCGCACCCCGGCGAAGCGGCTGCGGATCTCGCGGTCCAGGCTGGCGATCTGCACCGCGAACACCGCCATCGCCAGACTGACGGCCAGCGCCGCGCCGATCAGCGCGCTGCGCAGCAGATTGCGACGGGAGAAATCGAACGCCAGACGGGGCAACGGCACGGAGGGCTAACGGGGGCAGATCAGTCCGTCGATTTTACGGGAAAGCCCCCGCCCCCGCTGTTCGGGCGGGACTTATTCCCCCTCTTCGCGGACCTCGCGCTGCATGGCCTCCAGCGAGATGTGGCGGACGTCCTTGCCCTTGACGAAGTAGATGACGTATTCGCAGATGTTGCGGGCGTGGTCGCCGACCCGCTCCAGGGCGCGCACCGCCCACATGATGTCCAGCACCCGGCGGATGGTGCGCGGGTCTTCCATCATGAAGGTGATGCACTGGCGCATCAGCGCCTCGTACTCGCGGTCGATGTTGATGTCCTCGGCGGCGCAGGCCAGGGCCGACTCGGCGTCCATGCGGGCGAAGGAGTCCAGCGCGTCGCGCACCATCTGCGAGACATGGCGGGACAGATGTCCCACCTCGACCAGCGGCGACATGCCGCGCTCCTGATCGCTCAGGTCGGAGGCCATGCGCGCGACCTTCTCGGCCTCGTCGCCCATGCGCTCGAGATCGGTGATGGTCTTGATGACCGCGTAGACCAGGCGCAGGTCGGAGGCGGTCGGCTGCCGGCGCGCCAGGATGCGGCTGCACTCGTCGTCGATCATCACCTCCATGGTGTTGACCTTCTCGTCGTTGCGGATCACCTGGTCGGCCAGCACGCGGTCGACCTCGGTCAGCGCCTTGGTGGCATCGACGATCTGCTGTTCGACCAGCCCGCCCATGGCCAGCACCCGCTGGCGCACGTCCTCGAGTTCGGCATTGAAGACGCTGGAGATGTGGGACTTGTAGTTGGGAGTGTTCATAGAGTTCTACCTATCTTCCTGCGTGCCGAAGACCCGAATTCTCGGACGATTCGCCTGCCGTCCCTGGCGCAAGAGTGCGCTCTTTGACGACCCCCGGCCCGGCCATTCCTGGCCGTGCGTTCGCCGGGGCCGAGTGCCATACAAGGCACCCGTCCTTGCTCCGGCTCACCCGTACTTGCCGGTGATGTAGTCTTCCGTCTGCTTCATCGAAGGCTTGGTGAACAGCTTGTCGGTGTTGCCGAACTCGATCAGATCGCCCACGTACATGAAGGCGGTGTAGTCGCTGACACGCGCCGCCTGCTGCATGTTGTGGGTGACGATGACGATGGTGAATTCCTTCTTCAGCTCGTTGATCAGCTCCTCGACCTTGAGGGTGCTGATCGGGTCCAGCGCCGAGCAGGGCTCGTCCATCAGCAGTACCTGCGGGCGGATGGCGACCGCGCGGGCGATCACCAGGCGCTGCTGCTGGCCGCCGGACAGGCCGGTTCCGGGCTGGTGCAGCCGGTCGGCCACCTCGCCCCAAAGGCCGGCCTTCTTCAGCGAGGTTTCCACCAGGGCCTCCAGCTCGGACTTGCTGGTGGTCAGGCCGTGGATGCGGGCCCCGTAGGCGACGTTCTCGAAGATGGTCTTGGGAAAGGGATTGGGCTTCTGGAACACCATGCCCACCCGGGCGCGCAGCACCACCGGATCGATGGACCTGTCGTTGATGTCCTCGCCGTCCAGTTCGATCCGGCCCTTCACCTTGCAGCCCGGGATGGTGTCGTTCATCCGGTTGATCGAACGCAGGAAGGTGGACTTGCCGCAGCCCGATGGGCCGATCAGGGCTGTGACAGCCCGTTCCGGTACGTCGAGCCCGACGTCGAACAGGGCCTGCTTCTCGCCATAGAAGACATTGACGTCGCGGGCGCGGATCTTGATCCCGCCGACCGGGGCCGCGGCGTGGACGCGGTCCACAGCGATATGCACGGGCGCTTCGGCGTGGGCGGCGACGTCATCGCGCTGACTGGGCATCGGGGACCTCGAAGATGGGTTCATGGCGCTACCACCGCCGCTCGAAGCGGCGCCTCACGAGAATGGCGGTGAGGTTCATGACGATCATGAACACCAGAAGGACAATGATGGCCGCGGCCGTGCGCTCATGGAAACCGCGCTCGGACGCCGTCTCCCAGATGAACACCTGGACAGGCAGGACGGTGGCCGAGCCCGTGAGACTTTCGGGTACGCCGGGCACGAAGGAGACCATGCCGATCATCAGCAGGGGCGCGGTTTCGCCCAGCGCATGGGCCAGCGAAAGGATGGCGCCAGTCATGACGCCCGGCATGGCCAGCGGCAGGACGTGGTGGAAGACCGTCTGGGTGCGTGAGGCGCCGACGCCCAGCGCCGCTTCGCGGATCGAGGGCGGCACGGCCTTCAGCGCGGAGCGCGTGGCGATGATCACGGTCGGCAGAGCCATCAGGGCCAGGACCAGCCCGCCGACTAGGGGCGAGGAGCGCGGCACGGCCAGCCAGTTGATGAACACCGCCAGGCCGAGCAGGCCATAGACGATGGAGGGCACCGCGGCGAGGTTGTTGATGTTGACCTCGATGATGTCGGTCCAACGGTTCTTCGGCGCGAACTCTTCCAGGTAGGTCGCCGCCAGCACCCCGATGGGCACGGCCAGGAAGGCGGTGACGAACAGCATCATCAGCGATCCGACGATGGCGCCAAGGACCCCGGCCTGTTCCGGTTCGGTGGAGTCCGAGCGGGTCAGGAAGCCGAAATTGAAGCCCGACTTGATCGCGCCGGCCGCCTTCAGCTCGTCCAGCCAATCCAGCTGCTGGTCGTCCAGCTTGCGGCTGTCCTGCGGCGTCGAACGCTTGATCTCGCCCTTGTAGTAGAGGCTGGCGTCCGACTTCACCGGACCGGTGACGGTCACCCGCTTGCCGATCACCGAAGGGTCGGCGCGGACCTGTTTCAGGAGCTGGAAGCCCAGGTCGTTGGACATGATCTCGAGGATCTTGCCGGATTTCTCGCCGTACTCGTCGTCGGTCTCGCCAAGTTTGGTCAGCAAGGACTCGGCGACCATCTGGTCGTAGTTGGCGCCGCCGATGTCGGTCCGGTCGATCTTGGCCGGGTCCAGATAGACCGAGACGCCGATCTGGTTGTCGATGAAGGTCGTATAGCCCTGGTGGACGATCCGCCCCAGCAGCACGGCCAGGAACGACAGGGCCACGATGATGGCGATGCGGCCATAGAGGCGGAACCGCCTCTCCTGGGCGTGGCGTCGCTTCAGGCGGGCTTCGACGAGCCGGCGCAGGTCGGTCGCCGCGGCGGTCGGGAGGGTCGCGTCAGTCATACTGTTCCCGATATTTCTGCACGATGCGCAGGGCCACGATGTTGAGCATCAGGGTCACGACGAACAGCGTCAGGCCCAGGCCGAAGGCCGCCAGGGTCTTGGGACTGTCGAACTCCTGGTCCCCGGTCAGCAGGGTGACGATCTGCACGGTGACCGTGGTGACCGTGTCGAGCGGATTGAGCGTGGTCTTGGCCTGCAGGCCGGCGGCCATGGTGACGATCATGGTCTCGCCCACGGCTCGCGAGATCGCCAGCAGCAGGGCCGCCATGATCCCGGGCAGGGCGGCGGGCAGCACCACCTTCTTCACCGTCTCCGAGCGCGTGGCGCCCATGGCCAGGCTGCCGTCGCGCAGGGACTGCGGCACAGCGTTGATGATGTCGTCCGACAGTGAGGAGACGAAGGGGATCAGCATGATGCCCATCACCGCGCCGGCGACCAGGGCCATCTGGTTCTGGACCTGCATCAGGTAGAGGCCGAACCCGTCCATCGGGCCGCCGACCAGCATGCCGCCGATCCAATTGAAGAAGCCGCGAAACAGCGGTCCCACCGTCAGGGCGGCGAAGAAGCCGTAGACCACGGTGGGCACGCCCGCGAGGATCTCCAGCATCGGCTTGACCACCGAGCGCGTCCAGGGACTGGCGTATTCGGAAAGATAGATCGCCGAAAAGAGGCCGATGGGAGCCGCCACGGCCATGGCGATGATCATGATCAGGAAGGTGCCAACGAACAACGGCACCGCGCCGAAGGCGCCGGACGTGGCGTACTGGTCCGTCCGCATGGCGATTTGCGGATCCCATTCCGTTCCGAACAGGAACTGGAGCGGGGGGACGGCCTGGAAGAAGCGCCAGCTCTCCCAGACCAGGGAGGCCACGATTCCCACCGTGGTGAGCACGGCGGTGACCGAGCAGATAACGAACAGGGCCGCGATCCAGCCCTCGACCCGGTTGCGGGCGCGGAACTGGACGCCGATCCTCGGATAGGCCAGGGCGAACCCAGCCAGCGCCAGAACCACGGCTAGGGAAAGGGCCCCGTAGTCGATCATCCGCTGGAGCTGGCTGGAACGGGCGACCTTGGCGTCGAGCGCCGTCCTCAGCGTTCCGACGTAGGAAGTCTCGCTGGGCTGGCCGCCGCGGGCCAGGGCGCGGGCGTCGTCATAGAAGACGTCCTGTTGAGGCGCGGTCAGGGTCTGGACGGCGGTCGGGGCGTCGAGGCGCAGCAGGCCCGCCTCCAGCCGTCCGCCGAACATGGCGATCATCAGCACCAGCAGGGCGGCGGGAACGCCCGCCCACAGGGCCGCGTAGGCGCCGTGGTAGCCGGGAAGCGAATGCAGGCCCGCCGTCTTGCCGCCGGCCGTGGCCACGGCGCGACGCCGCGCGGCCATATAGGCGGCGATCGAGAAGAGGGTCAGCGCCGCCAGGGCGAGCCAGGTGAGCATCGGAAGTCCCAGCCACTGAGTCCGCGCGGGAGCCATCCCCCGTCCACGCGGCCGGAAACTGCCTGGGGATTGCTGTCGCTGTACGACGGATTCAAGACAGTTTTGTAACAGCGCCCTCGACCGCCGGGCGGGCGTCAGCGTCCCGCGCGCCGCGCTGCATCGGGAAATAGGCGGTGAAGGTCGCCCCCTCCCCCTGCACGCTTTCCACGACCAGTCCGCCGCGATGGCGGTTCATGATGTGCTTGACGATGGCCAAGCCCAGGCCCGTGCCCTGGCGCTCGCCGCTCTTCTGGCCTTCCACCCTGTAGAAGCGCTCCGTGAGGCGCGGCAGGGTCTCACGCGCCAGACCGACTCCGGAATCGGTCACCTGCAGCGCGGCGTAGATGTCGGGCCCATGGTCGGGGGTGAGCAGCGACATACGGGAGGCGGAGGGGTTACGCGCCGCCGCGGCGGCCTCCGCCGACAGGCCCGCGCGCAGGGAAATCCTCACCGTGGCGCCGCCCGGTGTGTATTTGATCGCGTTGTCGATCAGGTTCTGGACCACCTGGATGATCTGGTCGCGGTCGCCGGCGACCATCGCCTCGCCCCGGCAGGGCAGGTCCGTGACAAGCTTGACGTTCCGCTCGCGCGCCAGTGGCCCGACCCCATCCACCACGTCCATCACCGCCGCGGTGAGGTCGGCCTCGCCTTCGGGTGCGATATGCTCGTTGAGCTCGATACGGCTGAGGGACAGTAGGTCGTCGATCAGCCGCGCCATGCGCTCGGCCTGGGCCTGCATGATGCCGAGGAACTTCTCGCGCGCGCCCTCGTCGGCGCGTGCATGGCCGCGCAGGGTCTCGATGAAGCCCGACAGCGAGGCGAGCGGGGTCCGCAGTTCATGGCTGGCATTGGCCAGGAAGTCGGCCCGCATCCGCTCCGAGCGGCGGATGTCGGTCTCGTCGCGCAGCACCAGCAGGGCGAGCCTGGCCCCGTCCGGCGCCACGCCCAACGGCTTGGCTATGGCCCGCAGGACCCGCTCCTGGGCGCCGCGCATCTCGTAGACGGCCTCGGCGGTCAGACCGCCGAACAGGGCTTCGTCGACCGCCTCAAGCACCTCCGGGTCGCGGATCGCGGTGACCAGCAGGCCTGCGTCATATTGTATCCTGAAGGTCTCCCGTGCAGCGGCGTTAACCAGGATGAAACGCCGACCCGTGAGGTCATCGGGTTCATGCGCGGCGATCACCAGCACTGGGTCCGGCAAGGCGTTGATGAGGCTCGCATAGGGCGGCGCGTCCTCATGCGCCGGGCGCGTGGCCGACTCGACCGCCGGGGCCCGGGCGCGGACCTGCTCGGCAACGTGCCAGGTCACCAGGCCCGTGGCGCCGGCGACCATCAGCACCATCCAGGCCGTCAGTCGCGGATCGGCCGCACTGGCCATCGCCAGCCCGACTACGCCGAGGATGCCGGCCACGCCGGCCGTCAACACCGGCCACAGCGGCGCGTACCTGGCCAGCTTCTCCGGCGTCCAAGACGGCGACAACAGCGCCAAGCGAATCTCCCGTGGGATAAACTCCGACCTGGCCTCAAGCTTATGTCACCGCGATGACACCGACCCAAGCGCGTGACGATCGCGAGGCCGGGCCTGTCAGGAAATCTGGGCGTGGTTCAAGTCAATTTCCAATTTCCCGATAGGAATTATCGGGTCTGCATCCGATCGAGTTTCGAGAAAACTCCAACAAGCCAAGGGGGCTAAAGCCATGGCGTGGAAGACCAGACTTATCGCGGGGGTCGCGGTCGCCGCGCTCGCCTGGCCGGCCATGGCCGCGGCCGACGAAGCGACCGATGCGCGCATCAAGGCGCTGGAGGAGCAACTGGCCTTGCTGCAGGGCCAAATCGCCGACCTGAAACAATCGACGGCCAAAAATGTCGCCGCTGTGCGCAGCGACGCGACCACGGTGTCGCTGGCCAACGGCCGTCCGACCATCGCCACCTCTGATGGCCGGTTCACCGCCTCGTTCCGCGGCGTGTTCCAGTTGGACGCCGCGCACTACGACCAGCGCGCCCCGGGCCCGCTCGGTTCGGATTTCCGCCGCGGCTCGTTCGGCGACGCGGCCGAGAACGACCGTGCCCGCGACCTGAGCGACGGCGCCAACTTCCGCCGCGCGCGGATCGGCATCGAGGGCAAGGCCTTCGGGGACTTTGAGTACAACTTCCTCTACGATTTCGGCGGCTCCGGAAACGAAGAGGCCGGCAAGATCAGCGCCGCCTGGGTGCAGTATGGCGGCCTGCCCTTCGCCAACGCCAAGATCCGCATCGGCGCCTTCTCGCCGCCCAGCGGCCTTGAGGAAGCGGTCTCCACCAACGGCTCGCTGTTCGCCGAGCGCGCCTCGCCCGCCGAACTGGTGCGCGGCCTCGCCGCGGGCGACGGCCGCACGGCGGTGGCCTTCCTGGCCAATGGCGACAACTGGACCGCCACCGCGGCCATCACCGGCAACATCATTGGCGTCCAGACCTTCGACGAGCAGACCGCCTTCGTGGGCCGCCTCTCCTTCGTGCCCTTCCGCCGCGACGGCAGCCTGATCCACCTGGGGGTCAACACCTCCATCGTGATCAATCCGGCCGCCAGCGGTCCTGACGTGGCCGGAACCGCGGTCACCGCGATCCGGCTACGCGACCGCCCGGAAATCCGCGTCGACGGCACGCGCCTAGTCGACACCGGCAATATCGACGCCGACGGCCTGACCGCCATCGGCGCGGAGTTCGGCGCCCAGTGGAAGAATTTCTACGTCCAGTCGGAATACTTCGACATCGACGTGGACCGGAAGGGCGCGCTCGGCGACCCCGACTTCTCCGGCTGGTACGCCCAGGCGGGCTGGACCCTCACCGGGGAGGCGCGCCGCTACGGCAACGCCACCTTCGACGCGCCTCGCCCAACGAAACCATTCGACCTGAAGACCGGTGGCTGGGGAGCCTGGGAGCTTGGTCTGCGTTATTCGAAGCTGGACCTGAACTACCTCGCGGGAGCCCCCGGCACGGCCGCTGTGGCGGGCGCGATCCGCGGCGGCGAACAGGAGACCTTCACCCTGGGTCTCAACTGGTACGTCAACAACGTGCTGCGCTTCCAGGCGGCCTATCAGGACGTCTCAGTCGACCGCCTGTCGCCCGGCGGCACGGCCTTCGTGGCCGGCTCCACGCCGCCGGCCGGAGCCCAGGTCGGTCAGGACCTGACGATCTACTCGCTGCGCACCCAGTACGCATTCTGACCACGGGCGGCGCCCGGCGCCGCCCCCAATTGCTTTGACATCAACGCCTTTGCGCCGAGCCTCAGAACAAGGATCTCGCTCGATGACTCATGACTTGAAGCTTCCCTCCCGCCGCGGCGTGGTCACCGGCGCAGCCGCCGCCGCCGCGGGACCGGCGCTCCTCGCGGGCGCCGCGAACGCCCAGGGCAAGGCCAAGCCCATCACCCTGCTGAACGTGAGCTACGACCCGACGCGCGGGCTCTACAAGGACATCAACGCCGCCTACGCCAGGTACTGGAAGGACAAGGTCGGCCAGGAGCTGGAGATCAACCAGCCATAGCGGGTCGGGCAAGCAGGCCCGCTCGGTGATCGACGGCCTGCAGGCCGACGTGGTGACCCTGGCGCTCGCCTACGACATCGACGAGATCGCCCAGAAGGCCAAGCTGCTGCCGGCCAAGTGGCAGTCGCGCCTGCCCAACAACTCCACGTCCTACACCTCGACCATCGTATTCCTGGTCCGCAAGGGCAATCCTTGGAGAATCAAGGACTGGGGCGACCTGATCAAGCCCGGCATCGACGTCGTCACCCCCAATCCGAAGACCTCGGGCGGGGCGGGGTGGAACTACCTGGCGGCCTGGGCCCAGAAGAACGGCCGCAATCCCCAAGCCTTCGTCGAGGAACTGTTCAAGCACGTGCCGGTGCTCGACACGGGCGCGCGCGGCGCGACCACCACCTTCGTCCAGCGGGGCATCGGCGACGTTCTGCTGTCCTGGGAGAACGAGGCCCATCTCGCCATCGAAGAGCTGGCGCCGGGCAAGGTCGACATCGTCGTCCCGTCGCTGTCGATCCTGGCTGAACCGCCGGTGGCCCTGGTCGACAAGCTGGTCGACCGCAAGAAGACCCGCACCATCGCCGAGGGCTATCTGAACGTCCTCTACAGCCCCATCGCCCAGGACCTGATCGGCAAGAACCACTACCGGCCGCGCAGCGCCGAGGCGGCGGCGAATTACGCCTCCAAGTTCCCAAAGATTCCTCTCGTCACCATCGACGACAGCTTCGGCGGCTGGAAGAAGGCACAGGCGACCCACTTCGCCGACGGCGGCGTGTTCGACAAGATCTACAAGCCGCGCTGACGACGCCGGCCAGACCAAGCGGCGCAACCTGGGCCAGGCGGGTCCGTTTGAGCAGGCATGAGCCTCTCCACCGCCGACCTGATCGGAACCGCCGCCGCCATCTGCTCGATGGCCAGCTTCGTCCCCCAGATCATCAAGATCTGGCGCGAACGCGACGCCAGTTCCGTGTCCCTGCGGATGTACGTGGTCACGGTGACCGGCTTTGTGCTTTGGACCATCTATGGCGTCCTGACCCGCAGTTGGCCGGTGACCGGCGCCAATGCGGTGTGCTTGACGCTCGCCGCGGTCATCCTCGGACTGAAATGGCGGTTCCGCGAGGGACCCGCGAGCTAGCGCCGCACCCGGTTGGCGCCGGCCGCCTCGCCCACTAGATTGGCGCGAATTCGCGCGCCCGCCCGGGCGAAGCGCCTCCCCAACTCGCCGCCGCCGGCGCCTCGGACCTCCGAGCCCCGGCGCGTGACAGGAACGCCGGATGTCGATGGAAAGGTTCGCCGAGGCCGAGGCCGCCTTCAAGGCGGGTGATGCAGAACGCGGCATCCACCTGACAGAACGGGCGCTCGAGACCGACGCTGTTGCGCCGGTCGAGGTCTACCGTAACTTCGCCGCCGTGTTGGTGCGGCACAAGCGATACGACATGGCCGAACGCTGGTCTCGGGCAGGGACTGAGCTTCACGTACGTGATCTCGATCTTTGGAACATCCTCGGTGTGTCGCTCCGCCGACTCGGTCGACACGAGGAGGCCATCAAGGCCCTTGATAGGGCCATCAGTCTTAATCCCAAGAACACAGCGGCATTGAGCAATAAGGGAAATGTCTACAACGACACCCGCAACCCGGGTGCGATCGACATCTTCACCAAGCTTGTGCGCCTCTCACCCCGCGACGCTGAGCTTCAACGCAGTCTCGGCCGCGCCTACTGGTTCGCAGGCGATCTCGACAAGGCCGAGATGAGGTTCAACCTAGCGACAAAGCTGAAGCCGGACTTGCTGGACGCATGGCTCGATCTGGCTGCAGTCGTCGCCGATAGCCAAGGCACGGCGGAGAGCGTCGAGGTTCTCGATCGCGCGCAGGCGGTCCGTCCCGGCGACATGCGCATCATGGAAGCTCGCGCTGTGGCGCTGCGCCGCTCCGGTAAGCAGAGAGACGTCGAGCGACACCTGCTGGAGTTGCTCGAACGTCATCCGCACGAGGCCTGGGTCCATCACCAACTCGGTCAGGTCATCAGCGACTACGACCGACTGCGAGCCAACATCCACTTCAAACGGGCGATCGAACTGGCCCCGGACGACGTCAACTATCGGATCGCTTTCGCCGAGAGCATGGGGCGAACGCGCGAGGGGGACGAGGCGGCCAATCTGGAGACCGCCTACCAGGCCCTGCGTGGCGTCCTGGACAAGCTGCCTCTCACGCCTCCGAATCTGAAGGTCGCCTACGAGCTCATGGTCAGGGCGGCCGCCTACGACGACATGGAGAAGCTGGGAAGCTTCTCGAAGGTTGGACGAACCTGGGCGGAGTCCGGGCGCCATACGGCGCTGCTGGCCCACCTTGCCCGCGTCAAGACTCCAGAGGATCGTCTGGACCTGATCGAGCAGCATCGGATATGGGGTCGTAGGCTCGACGTCGCGGTCAAGCGGCATCCCATCAGCCATCCTGGCCCTCGGACGCCGAACGGAAAAATCCGGGTTGGCTTCATGTCGTCCGATCTGCGCGGCCATCCAGTGGCTTATTTCGCCATGCCGCTCTTCGAGCACTATGACCGAGATCGGTTCGAGGTCTATTGCTACTCCTATTATCAAGGCGACGAAGACGCCGCTCAAAAGCGGATCGCTGGTTGGGTGGACGTTTTTCGCTGGGAAAAGGATCTCAACGACCGCGACGCTGCGCAGATGATCGCCAACGACCAGCTCGACATGCTGTTCGAACTCGGCGGCTCAACACACATGAACAAGCTTCCGGTGATGGGATTCAAACCGGCCCCTCGCCAAGCAAGCTGGGTGGGCTATCCCCATTCAGCGGGGCCAGAAGCCATCGATTACCTGGTGCTGGATCCCTTCATGCGACCGGAGAAACCTGGCTTGGTGATCGAAGAGCCCCTGATGCTGCCCCACGGCTGGTATTCCCTTGGAAGAAACGCCTTCCGCGACGAGCCAGCAGTGGATTCCGTCGCCCCCGTCGCGCGCAACCACTTTGTCACCTATGGTACGGCCAATAATCCGTACAAATACGGTCGTGAGGTCGTCAGCGCGTGGGCGCGCGTGGTGGCCCGCACCCCGGGCTCACGGTTCATGTTCGTGCGGCCGGAAGGGGGAACACCCACCTTCCGCGAGAACATCTGCGCAGTGTTTGCCTCAGAGGGTGTCACACCCGATCGCGTGATGTTCGAGGCGGTCCGCGGTCGTCACCTGCCGTTCTACAATCAGATCGACATTTCGCTCGACACCTTCCCTCAAACCGGTGGAACGACAACCTGCGAGTCGCTCTGGATGGGAACACCAGTGATCACCAGGGTTGGCGACGCCGTGTTTGAACGCCTCAGCTACTCGGTTCTAATGAACGTCGGCCTCGGCGAGTTCTGCGCGCGAACGACGGACGAGTACGTGGACATCGCCGTGAAACTTGGGAGCGATCCAGACCGGATCGGCGAGCTTCGTCGCGGCCTGCGCGAGCGATTGAAGGCAAGCCCTCTTGGCGACACCAAACAGTTCGCGGCGGACTTCTTCGACATGATTGCTGGCGCGGTCGGTGAGCGCCCTCAATCGAAGATCACGGTGGCGCGCTGAGCAGGCCCTGGGCGGCGATGCGACGATAATAGCCGAGGTAGTCGTCCCAGAAGCCGGCTTCGTCCCAGCATCGCTTCATCCAGGGCTGATCGTTGGTCCGATGCTCTGGTTCGGCCAGCGTGGGCTGATCGAGCAGGCGTATGGTGCAACGGAGGCCAAGGAGCGACCTGGCTCGAAGCGCTAGCGTTTCGGCGAATTCGGCTTGCGTACCGACGATGCCCGAAGGCCTTGACACAACTTCGCGGTTCGGCGCTGCCAGCAATTCGCCAACCAGGGCAACATAGGCGTCGGCCAGTAAGGGCACGGGAATATTGTCACGGACATACCGCGGGGTGCGTACTATGCCCGGCTTGTCGTCAAACCATTGCTGAAACAGCGACCATGCAAAGCGGCCTTCCTCAAACGCCCCAAACGGTGCGGCGATGACGAACTTGGCGAAGCCGATCCCCTCCCACTGGGCGAAGTGCCGAAGCGCCTGGTTCGTCAAGGTCTTCGAGAGACCATAGGGGCTGACTGCCAAGCTGGACGGGTTGGATTCGCCTTCGCCTGCCTCGAACGTCGTGCCCGTAACGATGACCGCCTTGGTTCCCGACCGCGCCAAAGCACGAAAGACGTCGCGGACACCGTCTGTGTTGCGAGCCACTCCGGCGGCCACATCATAGTCAGCCGCGCGATAGTCTGGGATATCAGCCGCGTGGTGGGCGAGCAGAGTGACCTGCTCCGTTTCGGCCAGTTGCAGGAATCGCTTAGAGCCAAAGGGGGCGTCGAAGATGATATCCGCCACCTTACGCAGGGCTTCGACCCGTTCCTGGCGCAGACCGCCGTACGCCAGCTGCCGTCGGCGAAGCGGCGCCAGGACCTTGTGGCCCTGGCGGGCGAGCGCGACAGCAATCCAATAGCCGGTGAACGAGCTGGCTCCGGTGAGCAGTATGATGGCCAAGGCTAGGGTTCCCGATGATCTGGGTAGGCGGCGTCGCGATCCGAAATCGTCAGGGGCGCTATCGGCCATTTGATCCCGAACGCCGGGTCGTTCCAGCGGACACCCTGGCCATGGCCCGGCTCGAAGATCCGGTCGATCTGGTAGAGGACGTCGGTGTCTGCGGCGAGAGTGACGAAACCATGCGCCAGGCCCCGACCGATCAGGAGGGCCCGGCCGTTCTCGGCGGAGAGCTCAGTTCCGGTCCATTGGCGATAGGTCGGGCTGCCTGGCCGCAGGTCCACCGCCACGTCGAAGATCGCGCCGCGGGTCACCCGGACCAGCTTGGCCTCCTCGTACGGAGCCGCCTCATAGTGCAGGCCGCGCAGGGTGGCGGCCTTCAGGTTGCGCGAGAGGCTGGTCTGCAGCGGCGTGAAGGGATGGCCGGCCGCCGCGAATTCCTCCGGGCAATGCAGCCGGGCGAACGAGCCGCGCTCATCGGCCACGGGGTCGAGGTCGACGATCACGACACCCTCGATGCCGGTCGCCGAGAACCGCATCAGCCGATGACCTTGGTGTCGGGCGCGGCGGTCACGAACTGGCCGCCCCAATCCTTCACATAGGCCAGCTGGCCCATGATCTCATCCTTCAGGTTCCACGGCAGGATGACCAGATAGTCCGGCTTGAAGTCGGCGATCCGGGCCGGGGCGTGGACCGGGATGTGGCTGCCGGGCAGGTAACGATCCTGCTTGTGCGGATTGGCGTCGAAACAGGCCACGATGTCGCCTGCCGTGACGCCGGCATAGTTCAGAAAGGTGTTGCCCTTAGCCGCCGCGCCATAGGCCGCCACGACCTTGCCCTCGGCCTTCGCCTTGGCGAGGAAGGCCAGGAAACCGTCGCGCACCGCCTCGACCCGGGCGGTGAAGCCCTCATAGCCCGACAACCGGTCCAGGCTCGCCGCGTGCTCGCGGGCGCGCAGGTCCTTCAGCGCCTGGGTCTCGACGTGGCCCGACGCCTCATGGGCGCAGAACAGCCTCAAGGAGCCCCCGTGGGTGGACAGCAGTTCGACATCGAACGGGCGCAGGCCGTTGGCGCGCAGCACCTGTTCCACCGCCAACAGCGACAGGTAGGAATAGTGCTCGTGATAGATCGTATCGAACTGCACCTTCTCGATCAGGTTCAGTAGGTGGGGGAACTCGAAGGTCAGCACGCCCTGCGGCTTCAGCACGTGCTGGAACCCAGCCACGAAGTCGCCGATGTCGGGTACGTGGGCCAGGACATTGTTGCCCGCCATCAGGTCGGCGGCCACGCCCCGGTCCTTCAGCGCGCGGCCGGTGGCGTCATTGAAGAAGGTCACCTCGGTGGGAATTCCCCGTTCCTCGATCGCCACCTGGGCGGTGTTGGCGGTGGGCTCGATCCCGAGAACCGGCACGCCCATGGCCTTGAAGTGCTGCAGCAGATAGCCGTCGTTGGAGGCGACCTCGATGACCAGCGAGTGGGCGTCCAGCCCGAACCGCGCGGCCATGGCCTGGGCGTAGCGCTTGGCGTGGGCCACCCAGCTTTCCGAATAGGCGGAGAAATAGGCGTAGCCGTCGTCGAAGATGGCGTCGGCGGCGACCGGGTCGTCGGCCTGGACCAGGAAGCAGGCCCCGCAGACCCGCGTATGCAGCGGATAGGTTCCCTCACCCCCCGCATCCAGCTGGGCCTTCGTGAGGTAGGAATTGGCCAGGGGCTGGAGGCCCAGGTCCACGAAGGTCTGGGTCAGGGGCGCGCGGCAGAAGCGGCAGGCGGGAACAGTCATCAAAGGCCTTCGTAACGCGTGATCTGGTCCTGGACGAGGGCCAGGGCCTCGCCGCCGTTCGCCTGGTCCCTATACCAGTCCATGGTCCACTCCACCGCGGCCGGGGCGTCGAGCGCGCTCTCGAAGCCGAGCACCTGGCGCGCCAGGCTGGCGTCGATGCCCAGGGACCGAGCCTCCAGGGAGTCGGGGTCAGGTTCATGGCGCCAGGGCTTGGCGCCGAGGGCCTGGACGGCGCGGGTGGCGAGGTCGCCCACGGTCACCTCGGGACCGCCGGGGCGGGGCCCGAAGTTCAGCGCGCGCGGCGCGGCCGGATCGGTGGCCAGGCGCTCAAGGAAGACCAGGTACCCCGCCACGCAGTCCAGCACGTGCTGCCAGGGTCGCGTGGCCTCGGGATGACGCAGGACGGTGACGCCCTGGGCTTGGCCGGCGCGGACGATATCGGCCACCAGCCGGTCGCGGGAATAGTCGCCGCCGCCGATGACATTGCCGCCTCGCGCGGTGGCCACGGGCACGCCGGCCTTGTCGAAATAGCTCCTGGCGAAGCTTTGAACGATGATCTCAGCCGCCGCCTTGGAGGCCGAATAGGGGTCCTTGCCGCCGAGGGCGTCGCCCTCGGCGAAAGCGCGGCCGGTCTCGTGGTTGGCGTAGACCTTGTCCGATGTGATCGCGAGAACCGCCTGCAGCGCCGGCTGCCCGCGCAGGGCCTGCAGCAGATGCGCCGTGCCCATGATGTTGGAGGCGAAGGTGGTGATGGGGTCTTCGATGGACACCCGCACGATCGGCTGGGCGGCCATGTGCAGGACCAGGTCGAATTCGCGTCCGACCAGGGCCAGCTCCACGTCGGCCGGGCGGCGCAGGTCGACCAGCAGCGAGTCGGTGAGACTGGCCACGCCCGCCTGGATGAACAGCGCGGGCTCCTGATCGGGCGCAAGGGCGAGGCCCGTGACCTTGGCCCCCATCCGCGAGAGCCAGATCGCCGCCCACGAGCCCTTGAACCCGGTGTGTCCGGTCAGCAGGACGCGTTTGCCCGACCAGAAGGTGGGGTCGGGCGGCTTCATTTCCAGACTTGCCAGGGCGCCTGGCCCGAGGCCCAGAGCGCCTCGAGATTGTTCTTGTCGCGCAGGGTGTCCATGGCCGCCCAGAAGCCGTCGTGGCGATAGGCCATGAGCTGGCCGTCGGCGGCCAGGCCCTGCAAGGGTTCGACTTCCCAGGTGGTGGTGTCATCCTCGATGCGGGCGATGACCGCCGGATTCAGCACGAAGAAGCCGCCATTGATCAGGCCGTTGTCGCCGGGCGGCTTTTCGATGAAGCGCTCAACCGCGCCGTCCACGATGTCCAGCGCGCCATAGCGGCCCGGAGGCGCCACCGCCGTCACCGTGGCGTCGCGGCCATGGCTCTTGTGGAACTCGGCCAGGGCCTTCAGGTCCACGTCCGCCACCCCATCGCCATAGGTCATGAAGAACGGCTCGTCTGGATTGAGGTACTGGGCCACCCGCTTCAACCGGCCGCCGGTCATGGTCTCGGCCCCGGTATCGACCAGGGTGACCTTCCAGGGCTCATGATTGGTGGCGTGGTACTCCATCGCCCCCTTGGCCAGGTCGACGGTCAGATCGGCGTTATGGAGCACGTAGTTGGCGAAGTACTCCTTGATCACATAGCCCTTGTAGCCGAGGCACACGACGAACTCATTGAAGCCGTAGTGTGAGAACAGCTTCATGATGTGCCAGAGGATCGGCCGGCCGCCGACCTCGATCATCGGCTTGGGCTTGAGGTGGCTTTCCTCGGAGATCCGGGTGCCGAGACCCCCGCAGAGCAGGACGGCCTTCATCTAGGCGATCCGCTTGACGAAGGCGTCGGGCCAGTAGGTCACCCGCTCGGTCACCGTGCCCTCGTTGAACGGGAAGGCCGGCTCCTCGACGATGAAGCGCTTGTCCTTGGCCACGAAGTCGTGGACCGCGCGCTGGGGGTTGTTCCAGTCCCAGTCGTCGCCGGTGCGCGGACCGCCCTTCACCTGGGCCATGATCCCGTCGGTGGCCACCACATAGGAGCCGACCTCGATCAGCTCGCCATAGAGCTTCAGTTCGTCCAGCACGTGGTCGCGTGTGTGGTTCGAGTCGAGCACCACCAGCACCTTTTCGCCGGGCTTGATGAGCGCCTTCACCTGGTCCAGCGTCTCCGGCGCAGTGGAGGACCCCTCGATCAGCTCGATGCGCTTGAACATCTCGTGGGCCTCGATGGCCTCGCGATTATGCTTGCGGATCTCGATGTCGATGCCGATCACCCGGCCCTTGCCCATGGCCTCGAACAGCGAGGCGTAGAAGATCAGCGAGCCGCCGTGGGCGACGCCGGTCTCGACCAGGACATCCGGCTTCAGGGTGTAGATCACCTCCTGCAGGCGGATCATGTCCTCCGGCAGTTGGATCACCGGGCGGCCCATCCAGGCGAAGGAATAGACGTACTTGGAATCCCAGGTGGCGCGCAGCCAGGCCTTGGACGCTGCGGCGAAGCCCTCGGCGCTCGCCAGGCTGTGGCGGGTTTCGGCCTCGCCGTCCTTGACGACGACTTCGCCGCGCTCTTCGTCGATGGTGGTGATCAAAGCTCTTCGCCTTCGGAATGCTGCCGGCAGGTTGGTGGGATCGCCCGCCCCCGCCGACGAATTGGCCCCCCTAATATCGCGTGTCCTTCGCGCGATGAAGCCGTATCGAGGGACGGGATGGCGGCGTCGTGCCGCAAAGACGCGAAAATGGGGCTGAGGCGGGTTTGGACGAGGTCGATCGGCTGATCAATTTCATCGTTGTCGGCGCGCAGAAGGCCGGAACCACCGCGCTTTACGAATACCTAGCCGAGGATCCGAATATCGGGCTCTCCCAGGTCAAGGAGGTGCATTTCTTCGACGACGAGTCGATCGACTGGGCCGCCCCCGACTACGGTCCCTATCACGCGCAGTTCGACGCGGGCGGCCCGCTGATTCGCGGCGAGGCGACGCCGATCTATCTCTATTGGCCGCGCAGCCTGGAGCGGATCGCCGCCTACAATCCGAAGGTCAAGGTCATCGTCATGCTGCGCGATCCGGTCGAACGGGCCTGGTCGCACTGGAAGATGGAATATGCCCGGGGCGCGGAGACTGGGCCCTTCTCCTGGTGCATACGCCAGGGCCGTCGCCGGCTGCTGGACGCCCAACCCTGGGGGGCGCATCGCGAATTCTCCTATGTGGAGCGGGGTTTCTACGGCGAGCAGGTCGAGCGGTTGCTGGGGCTCTTCCCGCGCGATCAGGTGCTGATCGGCAAGGCCGACGACCTGCGGCGCGATCCCAACACCACGCTGGCCTCCGTCAACGCCTTCCTGGGCGCCCCGCCACCCAACCCTGTGACGCCCCGCGACGTGCATGTAGGACGCGAGATCGACTATGGCGGCGACCTGACCGACGAGGACGCCGCCTTCCTGCGAAACCTCTACGCCCGCGACCTTGCCCAGCTCGAGGCCCTGACCGGCGTCGTCTTTCCGTGACGCCATATTTCCGGCGAGACCCGCGGCGAGGATCAGGCACCATGACCCGATCAGTCCTCCCTGCCCTGCTGCTGGGCGTCCTGGCCGCCTGCTCGCCGGCCGGCGAATCTCCGGGCGAGGCGGCCGCCGAGCCGCCTGCCACGCCCGCCGTCGCGGCCCGTCCGGTCGAGGGGCCGCGGCTGTCCTTCCCGCTGGCCTGCGTCGTCGGCGAGACCTGCGAGGTGCAGAACCACGTCGACGCCGATCCGGGGCCGGGCGTGAAGGACTATCGGTGTGGCACGCAGACCTACGAGAAGCACGGGGGTGTCGACATCCGCCTGCTCGACATGGCCGCGCAGCGCCGGGGCGTGGATGTGCTCGTCGCCGCCCCGGGCCGGGTCACGCGACTGCGCGACGGGGTCGCCGATGTCTCGGTGAAGGTCGCTGGCGCAGCCTCCGTCGCGGGCCAGGAGTGCGGTAATGGGGTCGTCGTCGACCACGGCGGTGGCTGGGAGACCCAGTACTGCCACCTGGCCCGGGGCAGCATCAGGGTGAAGCAGGGTGACACCGTCGGGGCGGGGCAGCCGATCGCCCGCGTCGGCCTGTCGGGCAACACCGAGTACCCGCATCTGCACCTGAGCGTGCGCAAGGCCGGCGTCACAGTCGACCCCTATCGTCCGGACGCGCGCCCCGGGACCTGCGACGTGGCCAGCTCGGGGCGTGGGTTATGGAACGCCCCAGCGGCCAAGGCTGTGGCCTACCGGCCGGGCGCTGTGCTGAACACCGGGTTCGCAGGGGCGCCGGTGACCATGGAGTCGGTCGAGGCGGGTGGCGTCGCGACACCGTCGGCCGACGGCCCGGCGCTGGTCGCCTACGTCCGCGCGATCAACCTGCAGGCGGGCGACGTGCAGAGCCTGAGCGTCCGTGGGCCTGATGGAAACGCGCTCGTGCAAAACACGCTGGCGCCGCTGGACCGCGGCAAGGCGCAATACGTCCTCTACGTTGGTAAGCGCACGCCGACCGGCGGCTGGCGGAGCGGCCGATATATGGCGACCTATGTCGTGACCCGGGGGGGCAATCCAGTGTTGAAGCGGACATTCGAGCTCGCGTTGTAGGCGAAAACACGTGAGTCCAGCAGGGAAATCAGCGCCTCCAAGCTTCACCTCACAAGTCCGTTAGGATCCCATTGTAAAGCTAGAGGCTCTTCCGTGGATCGGCAGAATGAGCTATAATTGTTTGTCAGCCTTGCTCTCCAGGGCTGTGTCGCTTTGGCCGGGCGGTGAGCTCGCGGCTTACCGCCCGGCCTCTCCGTGAGGCGGCAATGGCGCACCCGCACAATGCGGATGGACGAGAAGCAGGCCGGAGGCGAAGGCCTTATCGG
Source organism: Phenylobacterium sp. (assembly GCF_030697925.1). GTDB lineage: Bacteria > Pseudomonadota > Alphaproteobacteria > Caulobacterales > Caulobacteraceae > Phenylobacterium. The sequence goes on from NZ_JAUYOJ010000203.1 coordinate 19,674, forward strand.
ATGACCATGCCCTGGCCGGTTGGCAACTCCAGAACGGCATAACCGCGCTCGGCGAACCAACGGTCGTGGGCGAGTTTCTGGTTGCGGTAGTAGAGCCATCCGTAGTCGTCGAGGATGAGGACCGCCCCCGGAGTCATGCGATCGAATAGCGCCTCGAGCACCGCGGTTTCGGCCTCGGCGTTGTTCATGTCGATATGCATGAAGGCGATCCGGTTCGGCGCGGCGACGGCGAAGCTTTCTGGAGCCTGCCCACGTGTAACAGTAACATTGGGTAGATCAGAGAACCGCGACCTGACTTGATCATAGAGGCCATCACCATGTTCCGTCATCGCGTGATGAGGCATGGCCGGATCATGCGCGAATAGATCATAGAGGTAGTAGCCCTTGGGCTTTGAGCCGAAGTCGAGATAGTCGCACACGATCCTTGCGCTGACCCCTTTGTAGCAGGCGCACTCGACGAAATCGCCCTCGAGCCGAAGTCCACTCTGCGCGGCCCAGGCCAATACGGCGGTCCGCCAGATAATGCCTTTTTCGATCTTGGTTTGGGCGTGCTTCTCAAACGCCGACATGAACTTCTGGTCTGTGAGAAAACTCAGGTTCTTGTCGAGGGTGATGAGGTTGTCACCCGTGAACGTACCTTGCACCGTCTTCAGGGACAGTAGCAACGTCCGGACGATATCGATGAACCGCCGCTCGTCCTTGTATCCGAAGAATAGGGCGGAGTGATACTGCAGCTTCATGGGCATTGGGGACGGGAGAATTATCCTATCTCGCGCCTGACCTCCGACGCCAGCCTTCGCCAGGCCAAATCTTCCGCCAATGAAAAGGGCCGCCCCCTAGGGGACGGCCCTTCCAGGTCTAAGACGTCGTCCGTTTAGGAGACGAAGTCGGTTTCGCTCACGCCAGCCGCGGCAACACCGGTCAGCTGGACGGTCGTCGTGACCGTATTGCTGCCGTTGCCATCAGCGAACACGAAGGAGTCGGCGCCCACGGTCATCACAACGATGTCGCGCGTCCCGGCCGCGATAAGGGCCGAAGCGTCCGACAGAGCCGTGGCGTAGTCGGCCGCGACGAGCTCAACATAGTTGGACGCGGTACCGACGACCCCCAGAGCGATCGAGTCATCGGCGGCCACGAAGGTGCCAATGGCGTCGATCGAGCCTGCGGTGGAGCTGGTTTCGCCGACCAGGAACACGAAGCGGTCAGCGTCCGCGCCACCAACGACCGAGTCGACACCAGCGCCGCCTTGGATCGTATCAGCACCGGCGGCGCCGTCGATCGTGTCGTTGCCGGCGCTGCCCGTCAGGAAGTCGCCGAGCGCTTCGGAACTACCCAGGATCGAGTCGTTCCCAACGCCGCCATCGGCGAGATCTTGGCCGGCCACCGCCGTAAGGACGATGGTGTCGTTTCCGTCGCCGCCCAGGACGGTGTCGCTACCAGCGCTACCGGTGATGGAGTCATCGCCCGCGCCGCCGGCGACGTTGACCGTCGCATTGGCAGCCCCGGTGATGGTGTCGTTGCCATCGCCACCCGAGAACAGGTCGTTGCCCGTGCCGCCGGTGATCGAGTCGGTGCCCGCATCGCCATTCACGGTGTTGTTGCCGGCCGTAAGGGTCACGGTGTCGTTGCCGTCACCGCCACCGATCTGGTCGTTTCCGCTGAGGCTCGTGACGGTGTCGTTGCCAACGCCCGCGTCGACGACATCGTTGTCGGCGCCGCTGGCGATGTTGTCGTTGCCGTCACCACCGAAGAGCGAATCGGCTCCGGCATCACCGGCGAGCGTATCATTGCCCAAATCCCCGGAGATGAAGTCAGCCGCCGCGGCGCCCGTCAGGTTATCGCCGTCTTGGCCCCCGAGCAGGGTGTCCGCACCGGCACCGCCCGTAATGGTGTCCGCGCCAATGTTGCCATGGGCGTAGTTGCTACCGTCGCCGGTATCGATCGTGTCGGCGCCTTGCCCGCCGAGCAGCGTGTCGTTGCCCGTGGTCGCGGTAATGCTGTCGTCACCGGTGTTGCCTTGGACATTATTGTTGCCCGCGGCCGCGAGGATCGTGTCGTTGCCAGCACCGCCAACAACGGCGTCCGCGTCGGCGCCACCCGTCACGCTGTCAGCGCCAGCGCCCGAGTCAATCGAGTCAGCGCCGCCGGCCGCGTTCGTGATGGTGTCATCGCCGTCGCCGCCCGACACGGTGTCAGCGCCGATCCCGGAGGTGACACTGTCATTGCCGAGATCGCCAGCGAGATAGTCGGCGCCATCGGCGCCGTTGATGGTGTCGTTGTCCTGACCGCCCAAAAGCGTGTCGGCGCCGGTCCCGCCGAGGACCGAGTCAGTGCCGATGTTGCCGTTGGAGTAGTTGGCGCCAGCGCCAACCGTGATCGTGTCGTTGCCTTGACCACCATAGACGGTGTCGTTGCCAGCGTCGCCAGCAAGCGTGTCATTGCCTTGGTTGCCTTGAACGACATCGTCGCCGTCGCCGCCAGCCAGGTTGTCGTCACCCAGGAAGCCGTAGAGGCCATCGTTCCGGAAGGTGCCGACGACGTTGTCGCTGCCCGTCAAACCCACGAGCAGGTTCGAGCCATCGGGGAAGATGACCTCACCCGCCGCGTCGCCCTCACCGAGGACGCCGCTGCCGAAGGTGACGGCCCGGCCGTTGAAGGTCAGCGTCACCGAAGCGGGCGTCGGGAAGACCCCACCGGTGAAGGAGACCTGGACCTGGGCGCCGGTGGCGCCCGCAGTCGAGAAGGTCAAAGAGTCGGTCGCCGCACTGTAGGCCGTGGCCTCTTCAGGGGTGATCGTCTCGAAGAAATAGTTAGCCATGTTTCTCTCCAGTCTGTGTCACATGGACCCTGAAACGCCTGGCCGCCATTTTGCCAAATGGAGGGGTCCCAGCGGTCCTTTCCGTTCGCCATAACATGGTCGTGGCGAAGGTTAAACGAGCCCTAGGGAGACGTATCGGAACCGTTGAAAATGCGCAACAGGTAAAAAGGCGCGAAACCACCGCTGTAATGGGGCTTTCACCGCCTGGGATTCACCCCTTGTTAATCTTCGCGTAGGGCGTCACGAATGATGTCGGTCAGCGGGCTGACGATATAGGATAGAACGGTGCGTTTTCCGGTTACGATCATCGCTTCGGCCGGCATGCCAGGGCTCAATTTCACGCCTTTGGGCAGCTTGGTCAGCTCCTGTGGCGGAATTCGCACATCGGCGCGGAAATAGCTCTCGCCGGTCCGCTCGTCGACCAGCTGATCAGCGGAGACGGTGACGACCACGGCCTCGACCGGTGGCACACGCTGGGAGTTGTAGGCGCTGAGCCGCACGCGAGCCTTCAATCCGGGCTTCACGACGTCGGTGTCCTGCGGTTTGATTCGCGTGGTCACGATCAGCGGGACATTGGCCGGAACCACGCTCATCAACCTCTCGCCGGGAGCCACGATCCCACCGACCGTGAATTGCGTCAGATCGAGCACATAGCCGTCGGCAGGCGAGCGCACAGTGGCCGCGTCAAGCATCTGGCTTGCGGCCGTGAGCTTCGGCCCGACATCCGATAGGCCGGCTTGCGTTTGGCGCAGGCCTTCCGCCGCCTGGCTCACCCGTTCCTCGCGCAGGGTGTTGAGCTGAAGCCGGGTCTCGCCCATCTGCTCGCGCAGTCGCGTGGTGTCCGCCACCAACGCGCCCCGCCGCCCGGAGAGCTCGGCCAGGGTGCGCTGATAGCGCAGGATCAGGGTCTTCGGCGCATAGCCCTTCTCGTAGAGCGTCTGATACCCGGCCAGCTCTTCCCTAGTCAGGCGATCACTCTCGTTGAGCGCGTCGATCTGGGCGCGGACGCCGCCGATCTGGGTCTCGACCTGTTGCAGCCTCTGCCCCAACACGTCACCCTGGGTGTCGAAGTACTGCAGGCGCGTGGCGAACAGGAACTGCTGGTCACGAATCAGGCCCGCCACCCGTGGATCGTTCGCCCGTGCCATCAGCTCCGGCGGAAACGCGATGACGCGCTGGTTCGTCGATTCAGCCTGCAGCCGGGCGATCTGCGCCAGCAAGGTGTCGTACTGGTTCTGAAGGACATCAACACTGGCGCGGGGCTGGACGTCGTCGAACCGCAGCAGCACTTGGTTCAGTTTCACGTGCTGGCCCTCATGCGCCAGGATGGCGCGCACGGTCCCCCCCTGGAGATGCCTGACAGTCTTGCGGTTGTCCTCGACACGGACCATGCCGGGAGCCACCACGGCGCTGTCTAGCGGCGAGACGGCGGCCCAGAGCAGCATGCCCACCACGAACACGCCGACCACGATCGAGCCCATGATCATCGGGCGCTTGACGCGCCGCCGCAGCTCGGCGTCCAGGGGCGCGAGGTCGCCGCCGCTGAAGGCTGGGGTCACATAGGGTTTGACAGGACCGAGTTCGAACTTCACCGGCTGGCCTCGATCTTCTGGACCGGCGCGGGCTGGACCACCCGGGCCATGACCTGTTCGCGCGGCCCAAACAGCTCCACGCGGCCGTCGCGCAATAACAGCATCTTGTCGGCGCTGCGGAACACACTCGGCTTGTGCGAGACGATCACGATGGTCGCACCGCCAGCCTTCAGGCCGTCGAGGGCGTTGACCAAGGCCTCCTCGCCCTCGGCGTCCAGGGCGGCGTTTGGCTCGTCCAACACCAGCAGGCGCGGATTGCCCATCACAGCGCGGGCCAGGCCCACGCGCTGGCGCTGCCCCGCTGAGAGCACGTGGCCCGCCTCGCCGAGCTCAGTGTCATAGCCGTTGGGCAGGCGTAGGATGAGCTGGTGAACGCCGGCGACCTGGGCGGCCCAGACCACGGCGCTGTCCTCCACGTCCGAGCGGAACCGGGCGATGTTGTCGCGAATGGTGCCGGCGAAGAGTTCGGTGTCCTGCGGTAGGTAGCCGACATGCTTGCCGAACTCGACCCGGTCCCAGGAATAGACGTCGGCCCCGTCGAGGCGGACCGCGCCGCTGTTTGGTTGCCAGATTCCGACAATCAGGCGGGCGAGCGACGACTTGCCCGCGCCCGAAGGGCCGATGATCCCTAGCATCTCACCGGGCTCGACCTTGAGATTGATCCCCTGCAGCACAAACCGGTTGGCGCCAGGGGGAGCGAAGTTCACGGCCTCCACCGACAATTGACCCATCGGCGTGGGCAGGGCTGTTGAGGCCGCGGCGGGCTTCCAGTCCTTGAATAGGGCGTTCAGTCGCAGATAGGCGCGGTAGCCGTTGTTGAGTCCATCCCAGGAGCCGACCAGCCGGTCGATCGGCTGCAGGGCCCGGGCGGCCAGGATCATGTTGGCGAAGAGCAATCCCGAGTGGATTTCGCCCTTCACAACCAGATAGGCGCCGATGGCGATGATCAGCACCTGGATCGCCTGGCGCGCGAACTTGCTGATGTTGGACAGCACGCTGGCCCGCTCGCTGGCGACGGCGCTGCGTTCCATCGTCACCGAACGGAATCCGGCCCAGCGCTGACCCAGCGGCTCGACCATCCCCATGGCCCGAACGACCTCGCCGTTGCGCAGCGCCGCGTCGGTGAAACCATAGCTGCGCAGGGCCGCGTCGTTGGCCTCCTTGAGAGCGGGCCGGGTGGCGCGATCCTGGACGATGGTGATACCGATCAGGATCACGGCGCCCATGAGCGTCACCACCCCGATCAGCGGATCTATGACGAACAGCACGGCGATGAAGACTGGCATCCAGGGCAGATCGAACAGGCTGCCGAAGGCCGAGCCGGTCAGCATCTGGCGGAAGGCGTCGAGGTCTCGAAGGGCCTGCGAACGCAGGGAGGGATTGCCGCGCAACACGCCGTCGAACAAGGCCGAAAACACCTTGCCGCTAACGCGTTGGTCCATGACCACGCCGAAGTTGATCAGAACCTTGGCGCGATAGTCGTCGATCAGGCCCGAGACGATAAAGGCGCCAAGGACTGCGACGGTGATGACCACCAGCGTCGGCACGCTGTAGCTCGTCATCACCCGCCCGTAGATTTGGAAAGTGTATAGCGGCAGAGCCAAGTAGAGCACGTTCGAAACCGCGCTGAATCCCGCGGCGAACCAGAGGGGGGTGTAGCCCTCCTTGATCGACCGCGTCAGCGGGTTGTCGGGCTGGTCAGCCATCGGGTTCAGGATATTCATGCGCGCCGGGCTGTTCCGTGGATGTTCGCGGTCGTTGGACGCCGCGACCATCGGCGATTCTGGCGAACCGGGTCCGAGCCGGATCGCGCCGAAAACGCGCGAGACATGCTTGGGGCTCTTGCTGATGTCAATGGCGCAACCAGCCACGTCACTCTCCTGAGGCGTGTGCTAGGAAGCCGCATGCGGGCCGCGTCGCCCGCCCAGGGAGGCGCCTTGTCCAGGATCGCGATCATCGGCAGCTGCATAACGCGAGACTTGTGGCCGATCCTGGGCGAGACGCCGCAGAACCTGCTTTATGTGTCGCGCACCAGCCTGGCTAGCCTGTTCGCACCGGCGCCTGCGGGCGTCACGACCGACGATAAACCCCCGAACGGTTTGCGGCCGCAGCCCCACGCGGCGCTGGTCGCCGACCTCCGCAAGACCGCCCTGGCCGCCCTCATCGCGCACCGGCCCACCCACATCATCTTCGACTTCATCGACGAACGTTTCGATCTGCTGGCGGCGGGGGGCGGCCTTGTCGCCCGCACCTGGGAACTGGAAGTCAGCGGCTATCTCGACCAAGCGCTGTTCCGGACGGCGCGCGCCGTGCCACGCGCTTCCCAGGCTTGCGATCGGCTCTGGGCGGAAGGCGCAGCGGAAATGGCCGCCTTCCTCCAGGCCACTCCCCTCCGGGAGGCGACCGTGATTCTGCATGAGGCCCAATGGGCGCAAGCCTACCTGGACCGGTCCGGCGCCACTCGCCAGTTCGAACCCACCATCGAGGTGCTGCCGGGCAGGTTCGCGCGCCTCGACGAGCAGAACGCCTTGCTGCGCAAGTACCAACGGACCTTCGCCCGTCTCGTGGGAGACCTCGCCCGGCTGTCCGCGCCGGACGAACTGCGGTTCGCCTCAGAGCGACATCGCTGGGGACTAAGCCCCTTCCACTACGTAGACGGCTATTACCGGAAGATCTGGGATCAACTCCGAGACCTTGGGATTTAGGCCCGGAAGCGCTAGCGGCTGGCAGAGCCGCGGGTCGCCCAGTGCTCGAGGGGCGTCAGGCGATCGGCGATCAACGACGGTGTGGCCGCAACGTAGGCCGCGGTTGGAAAGCCTGGCCGCGCCTCTCCGACCCGCCATGCGCCCCCCTCGAGGTAGTCCAATAGGGGATTGGTTTCCGCCAGGAGCTCCTCTCCGCGCAACGCCGCATAGTGCGACGGATCAAACCATGCGCTGGGGCTTCGGCCCTGACGCCAGCCTTCGACTACGAAATGCGAGAGCGGTTCGAGCCCGGCGTCCGCGACATCGGGATTCCTGGTCCTATACCAGTTGGGATCGAAGAGAGGATGCGGTTTCAGCCCACGTCGCGATCCAGCCTTGAGATAGTGCACGAGGCCCGGCGTATCGCGCTCACCACGGGAGACCTGGCCGCTATAGAAGCTGACCGAAAAGAGCGGGTGCGGACTCAGGCCCTGCCTCCAACCTGTCCTCAAGTAGTGAGCGAGGGGATTCTCGATCGCTTCAATCAAGTCGGGGCACTGAGCAACATAGTAAGCGATGCTGAAGAGCGGGTGGGGGTCGCGTCCGAGCGCAGCACCCATGTGAACGAAATGCTCCAGCGGCGTCAGGCCGGTTGCGCCGATTTCCGCGCCATTGCGTTCAATATAGAAGGCCGGGTCGAAAAGGGGGCTGGGCGCACGCCCCTCCCGCCCGCCAGCCACGATATAGTGGACCAGCGGACTGAGGCGGCCCTGCGCGACATCTGGATAGCTGGCCAGGTACCAGTCGTGATCGAGAAGAGTCGGCGTGGCGATGGAGCCGACTGGCCCGCGCCGGGCATAGGCCGCCATGGCCTTCAAATCGGCGATCGACGCGCCTACGCCCACCCCGCTTGGGGGCCAAAGACCGGAACGGGCGATGACGGCGGCCCGGCCGATGGACCGCAGTTTCACCAGCAGACGGTCGACAAGCCGCGCGGCGCGATTGCGGCGGCGGCGGCGCGCCTGCGAGGCCCTTCCCAGCCTGTAGCCGCGGGCGACTTCGGCGCGCAGTCTTCGCTGGATTTCACCCTGCTCGGCCAACGCCTCGGAGAGCGCAAGGCTGAGCCGACTACGGGTCAGGGCCTCGTCAGCCTGGGCCCGGGCATGCGCAGCCTTCAGTACGTCGAACCGCTGAGCAACCGCGTTCGCCTTGGCCACGAGCTCGGAGGTTTTATCGTTCGCGTGATTCGCCAAGGCCCCGGCCATCGTGAGACGACCTCCCGTTTGCTGTTGCCCGTGTCTCCGTCTAGGCGCCGACGCTGTCAAGCGACCGGTGATCAAAGGCCCTCGGACAGCAGCCAGCTGCGATAGCTGCCGCGGCCCGTCGCAAAGGGATCGGGGAACGCCGCCTGCAAATCGGTGCGTTCGCGATAGAGCACCCTATGCGATTTCTCGATCTTGGCTCCGTCGGCATAGGCGTCATATGCCCAATACCGATCAGGGATGGTCGTCACCGTGGTGTTGGCGACTTGGCGCTTGTACCAATTCCAGATCTCGTAGACTGGGTAGTTGTCGCCGGCATACTTCTTGGTCATCAAGTCGCCTGTAGGGCCAAGCTTGGTGAAGTGCCAGAAGCGCAATGGCTGACCGTTGACAGTAACCCCACCGTCTCGCCCAACCGCGATGGTGCGGCGGCTCAGGTTCCAACTGGCTACATTGTATCCCGGATCGCGGACCACCTTCACCTTGTCAAACAACGCCGGTACGTGGTCGCACCAGCGCTGGTCGACAAAAATGCCGTTGGGAATGTCATCGTAGCAGAATGACAACAGCCGGTCGTTCCACCACTTGGCGAAGCGCTCACCCTCCCCGCTCGTCCGGATCGCGACAAAGCCGAGATTGAAGATGCCCGTGCGCGAAGCGGAGAGGTCGTTGTCCAGGATCGCGCCGCGATCTTCATTAGGATCGACAAGGTGCGGCGTCAGTAGGATGTCATGGTCCTGCAGCCAGCCCACAAGGGGCTCGAGGCTGTTCAACAAGGCAGTGTCGGGGTCCAGATAGATGGCGATGTCTGCGCCGGATGCGCAGGCCTGGTGCAGAAACGGCCCTTTCACCGCCGTGCAAACCTCCACGACATCGTGCTTGAAGAGCCACCCCTTGAAGTTTGGAATCCCAAGGTCCTGCGCCAAGACCACCCGGTCGAAGGGTTCGCTCGCAGGATCAAAGGCAAAGTTCAAAGGCGGCTCGTCGGTGATCAACGCCACCAACTCCCAATCGGGGTGGAAGCGTCGCAGTGTCTGGAAGAGCACGCGCGCGCGGTTCAGGTAGGAGAAGGTGAAACTCGAATAGACCAGCACCTTCACCTTAAGGGCTCCGTCAACAGGTCGACCGTCAGGCCGCTCAGAGCCAGATCATAGAGCGCTGGCCTACGCTGGGTGCGGGCCAGCTCGCAGATGGCGCCTGTCTCGAACATGTTGGTCAGCACGGTCTCATTGGGCACCACAAGGCCACGGCCCCCGGCGCCAACGAAGAGCGCGACGTTGCCGCTGTCGGGATTGGTCAGCACCGCCGCACCCGCAGCGACCGCCTCATAGGCGGTGAATGAAAAGGTCTCGCGACAGAGCGACCACACCATCGCCGCATCGATCTCGAGGGTCTCGATCGCATCGCGCATAGCGTAGGGATGCTCGGCGGTCACCGAGACCGGATGGTGTTCGATGGGCAATCCCCCAACTGTGTCCTTGGCTAGGTGCACAAAGACGTAGCGCTTGTCTGACGCGAACCGGAGCGCCAAATCGCGGAAAATCGGCCATCCTTTGTAGGGGGTCGGGATTCCCAAATAGGCCACGCGCAACGGCCCATCACCGGTTGTTGCCTTGGGCGCGGCGCGTTCGACAAGACGTGCGTGTGGCAGCACTAGCTGCGCCTCGGTCGGAAAAGACCAGCCCGCCCGCCAGGTGTCCAGCGCGGCTTGGGAAGGCGCCACCGCCGTGAGCGACAGCGCGTCGAAAAGGCGCTCGTGGACCTCGATCTGTCGGCGCCGCAAAGGGCCATACACGCAGATCGAGCACGCGTTGCTTTCGGGCGGAGGCGCGCCGCAGTCGGCGACGTCGTTGCGCATGAGGTGGAAGCCGTCGCACAGGCTGGCGAAGTCATGAATCCAGAAGAAGCCTCGGCTTAGTCCCGTGGCGCCGACGATGTCCAGCACGTCCTGGGCGGCGTGGCCCAAGAGGTTGTGGATTGCAAAACTGCGCTCGCCGGGGAGGACATCGCTCAAAGCCGCCCGCAAGGAGGCGGACACCGCAGCAGGTGGGAAATGTCCCACGAGTTCGCCATTCCACAACACCCCCAGCGTAGGCGGTGATTGCTCGCGAACCGTTGGCCATGGCACGGAGGGAAAGACGTGCAAGTGATCGCGTCCGAGCGCGGCGATGCGCTCGCCTTCCCGCTGGAGGCAGAATTGCAAACCACCGACGTTGGTGGCGTAGTTGTCGTGACTGAAGGTCAGATGCAGGTCACGCAGGCCCGAGCGGCTGGTCGAGAGTGCTCGTGCTAGTGCAGCGGGGCGATCCGCCCGAACCGCGCTTGCAAAGCGCTTGGCGTCAAGGAGGCGATCTTCCATCGACCGGAGCTTGGCGATCACGTCATAGCGAAAGCCAAGCCCGTGCTTGGCCGCCCGCCCCTCAGCCCGGCCGGCCACCAGGTAGTGCACGTAGGGGTTCATCCGCGATCCCGCGACGTCGGGGTTGAGCTCCATGTAATCGTTGAATGAGAAGGACGAGGTCGGGTCGCGGCGCTCGCGCCAGCCGGTCGCCAGGAAGTGTTCTAGCGGATTCTGGCCGCTTGCCGCCACATCGGCATTGGCGCCTAGATAGAAGGCGACATCGAAATTCGCCGCGATCAATGCGCGCTCCGATGCTGTGATCGGCGCGACGACGTCGCCAGGCGCCGCCTGCGTGACTGTCGCCCCGGGCGGCGCCCCCGTTTCGAAGGCCCACGCCGTGCTCCGAGTTCGTACGTCGAAAAGGTAACGATCCGCGGACGCCGAACGGACGATGTCGCGGCCTTCGCCCAGTCCGCTGGTGAGATAATGATAGAAGGGGTTGACCCCACTCTGTGCGACGTCCTCGTGGACGCTCAGGTAGTGCGACGTGGAGAACCAGGCGGCGGGGTCGCGCCCCTCACGCCAACCTGTCTGAGCATAGTGGGTCACCGGGTCGATGGGGGCGCCGCGAAGGTCCTCGTAGGCGCCGCGGTAGAAGGCTGTATCGAGCGCAGTGGAGAGCACGCGGTAGATGTCGTCGTTGGTGGCCGGGGCGGCCATGGGGGATATTCCTGTCAAACGCGGGGTTAAGTGCAACAGAAGGCCCGATCGATCAACCGGCGGTCTTGCAGGCCGCGGCGTGCGGCCATAGAGCGGGGAAGCCTGCGCGAACGAATCGGACGATGACGAAGACAATAATCCCCAACGTCGCCGGCGCCCGGACGGCCTATCTTGTCCTGGGCATGCACCGCTCCGGCACTTCCGCGATCACACAACTCCTGGCGCTGGCCGGCGCTCAGCTGCCGGAAAACGTCATGCCCGGCGACGAGCACAACGCCAAGGGCTACTTCGAACCGTGGAAGATCGCGATCTTCAATGACCAACGGCTGCGCGCCGGTGGCAGCGCTTGGGACGACGTCTTCGCCTTTCCCTATTCGCGCCTAACCGCGCGCCAGGAACGCAGTTGGGTGAACCGGGCGACTGCGTTGTTCGAGGCTGAGTTCGGCGGCGCGACGTTTCCGCTCATGAAGGACCCGCGCGTAAGCCTCCTCCTGCCCTTGTGGCGCACAGCGCTGGACGAGCTCGATATCGCACCCCGTTGCGTAATATCGGTACGCCACCCCTTGGCGGTTGCGGATTCCCTCTCCAAGCGCAACGGCTTTCCCATCGAGAAGTCGGTGCTACTCTGGGTCACCTACATGCTGGCCGCTGAAGCCCATACCCGCGACTTGCCGCGCGTATTCGTGTCCTATGATGAGTTGCTGGGCGACTGGAGGGCGCAGGGGGCCCGGATCGAGGCTGCTCACGAGGCGGCGCTACCGCGGCTCACGCGTCAGGCCGGGAAGGAGATCGACGCCTTCTTGAGCACCGACTTGCGCCACAGTCCGGGTCAGGGCGACCTCGCAGCGGTGCCTCAAGTGGGCGCGTTGGCGAACGCGGTCTACGACTGGTGCATGGCCGCTGCTCGCGACCACCGACTGGACGGCGCTCCGCTTGCGTCTGGGACCCAAGACCTGATCGAGATGAAGCAGCGGATGGGCGCCTTTGTCTCTCCTGTGACCAAAGACCTCGATGCGACGCGGACCGAGCTGCTGGAGGTGCGTCAGCGCCAAGATTTCGAGCGTAAGGGGCGCCGGCGTCTCGAAGCCGAGATCGGCCGGCTCGAGGCTGAGATCGCTCGATTGCAGGCCGAACGCGCAGCGGTCGGCTCATTGCTGGACAGGCTGCTCAGCGAAGGCTAGGCGCCAGCAAGGCTGGAGCGTTCGAACTGGCTGCGATCGCGACTTGGTGGATGAGGAACTCACCACCGGGTTGGTCTTCCAAGTCCAGGCGAATCTGGTCGATAATCGAGTTGCGCCAGTCCTCGCCGCCCACCGTCAAGCGCGTCATATCGTAGACCAAGATGCTGGTCTCATGGATCGCGGGGTCGGCGCCAGATATCGGCTTAGCCAGGAATTGCACGGATTCGGGGTGGGTTTCGGTCGTGTAGTAGAGGGCGCCATCCCAGGTCTTTCCCCTCTTCAGCCGCGTAAGACGCACCAACACAAGAGAGTAGGACCACCCCTCGATCTCCAGGTCTCGCGGTGAACGAAGGGGCGGGTCTACGACCCTCACATGCAACCCCTTGTCGTCTGCCAGTGAGAGTTGGCTCTTCGCCGCGGTAAAGCCGTCGGTCGAACCGTCGAAGGTCCAGAGCTTGGCCTGGCGCAACGGCTGGCCCGCCAACTCGAACACGCCAATGTCCCCATTCCACCTCACCGGGCCAGTCCGTTCACCGCCCTGCCGGACGACACTTGGCTTGGCCGCCCGATAGTCTGGCGCGGGCTGGTCGCACCCGCTCAGGTATGTCGCCACAAATAGGCAAGCGATGTTCGACCTAATCACGGGTGGGCTCCGACGCCGGCCTGGGCCCGAGCTCGCACAAGAGATGGATCTATCGTCAAGTAAAGGAGCCCAGCAATTGCGGAAAGATCTAGAAAATAGAGATAACGATAGTCGCAGGCCAGAGATATTATAAAGAAACTTGCAGTAAATACAAGCGAAGACAGCAATAATGCGACAATCACTATATCTTGATTTTCTCTCCGGAGAATCAGGAGAACTGAGACAACGATCGCAGTCAAGGCATATGCAAGATGCGAAAAGACTGGCGTTGCAAAGAAGCGTGCAGAGTAGCTGTAGAGAAGCCGATCGGCGGAGTCGACGCCAGGAGCCAGGTCGAGCGCCTTGAGTTTCACCGCTGGCCCATCAACGCCAACATGCACAGGCACGCATCGCTCGATCGCCGGGGTGAAGAACACCCATCGGAACGCATCCCAACGATGGGCGAGGTAGGCGCCTGGATGATGAATGATGATATCGCGCCATTCGGCGCCCACTGTCTCATTCGACAACGGCCAGAGGTTCGCGCCGAGCGCGGGCGCCCGGTCGAGGAAATCCACCCTCTCTGGTGAATAGACCTTGGGCGCTTCAGCCCGGATGAGATCGTCACTGGTCGAATTGGCGGCGTCGATCCTACTCAACGCCAGACTTCGATCATGAGCCACGGAGCCGACGATGTCGTAGTGCTGCAGGATCCGTATGCCCACGCCTATGGCCATGTCCGGCCCGGCGCTCTTCGGCTGGGCGGCGAACGCCAGCACTTGCGACAGGATGACGACAGCCAGGAAGCCTCCGCCACCCCAGGCGAGCCCGGCACGCCAGCCGCTAGGCCAGGCGACCCACCCGAGCGCGAGCGCCGCCAATGCGACCACGATCAAACCGTTCTGCCGCACGATGGCGGCCAGCGCCAGCAGGACGAGCGCGCCGAGCAAGGGAAACCATCGAGCCTGCCGTACTTCCCAATGGCGCGCGGCGTGGGCGAGACAGACGAAGCCGGCGACCGCAACATTGGCGAACAGCACATCGCGCCAAACTATGCCCTGATAGACGAGCAGCGCTGGCGAGAGGACCACGGCCAGGGCGACGGGAACCGCGAACCAGGACACGCCCGGGCGAAGGTTGCAGAGGGACGCCAAGCTTGCGAACAACAGAAAGCCGCTGGCGACGACATAAAGGCCCGTCCCTGGAATGATCTCGTCGAAGACCCGAAGGATCATCGCATAGATGGCCGGGGCGAAGGTCTCGCGGACCTGCATTCGTCCTTCGTAGAGCTGCATGATTGAGTCGACGGACAGGTGGCCGGGCAAGTTGGCGCCCAGCATCAGAAGAAATCCCGCGATGAGCACATTGCGCACGGCGTGGGCTGCCTTGAAAGCCAAGCGGGACCCCATCAACCTGTCTTGAGATTCGGACGCATCAGGCTCGACCCTGCATCACCACGAGAAATCCGACCAGCATCAGGCCGAATCCCGCCGCGAACTGCCAGGTAAGCTGCTCCTTGAAGATCAGCCAGGCCATCAACGGCACCAGCCCCGACCCCAGCATCGAGAAAACGTAGGCGCCGGAAAGCGGCAATCGCGTAAGGATGTAGAACCAGAACACCGCCGTAAGACCGTACCAGCCAAAGGCGCCCATTAGCGGATAGTTGCGCAAGAGCTTCAGGAAGAAGGGACCTTCCAACCGCTCGTTGTAGATCGCGGCCCATTTGAACATCGCCTGGCCAATCGGCAAGGCGACGGCGAAGGCTGTGCACATGAGGAAGTCCTTGACGCCCACGGTCAGGTCCTCGCGATGCGTTCGATGGCGCGGAGATAGGGGTGAACAGGGCGGGCCGGGACATTCAGCACATCGAAATTCAGCGCCTGCAACAGCAGCTGCACGCCGATGATAACGGGGAGGGCTGCGGCCATGACGACGCCGGCGGAGGCTGCCTGTCCAGGCTCGCGCGTCGCCAGCCAGTTGAGGGCGTATATCGCGCCGAAGACCAGGCCGAGAAAGCCCGCAACCAACTCCACGGTCGCTACGGTGAAGTCCCGGACGAAGTATTGGCCCACAACGCGGCGGATGAAGTTCTGCACGTGCCGCAGGGCGAACGGGCCGACGATCGCGGTGATCCGCAGGTTTGAAACCTCATCTCCGTAGCGGGCCGGGATCGGCACGTCACGGACGACAGCGCGTAGGGTGCCCAGGTGATAGAGGAGGTCTGTCTCGAAGAAGAAGCGCCTGGAGATGCGTTTCTCCATGATCCGCCGGGCCACGCTGGCCTCGATGGCGGTGAAGCCATTGGTGGGGTCGAACACGTTCCAATAGCCCGTCGAGACCTTGGCGGCGAAGCTTAGGGCCGCGTTGCCGAAGATTCGCACCCGCGGCATGACGGCAAGATGGCTGATCGAGGTGAATCGGTTGCCCTTGGTGTAGTCAGCCTCCTCGAGCAGGATCGGCGTGACGAGGTGGGGCAGGTAGGACAAGTCCATCTGATCGTCTCCATCGATCTTCACCAGGATGCGCCCTCCCCGTCGCTCGGCCTCGGCATAGCCTTTCAAGGTGGCGCCGCCCACGCCCTGGTTCTCGTCGAGGCGCACGACGACGACGCGCGGATCGGTGGTGCGCGCGGAGATAAACTCTCCCGACAGGTCGGGGCAGTGATCGTCGACACAGACGATCCCTTCCACCCAAGGCGGAATTTTCCCGATCACCGATAGGATGTGATCGCGCACCCGGTAGCACGGGATGACAATCCAAACGCCCGCGCCGGGCAGGCTGGGCCCGTCGAACGAGATGTTATGGGCCTTCTTGCGTCGTGTTGTTCGTTCGATCGGCATATGCCCAGGACCTATTGAGGTGCGGCTAGCATGCCCCGCGAGAGCTTGCCAAGCGCGAGTTTGGACCGCTCGAGGACGGACTTCTGAGTTGAGATTCGGGCTCAACGAGGCCAGCAGCGCCATGCTTGCGCCGCGATAGTCGACCTGATACCAGCGCGCCTTGGTCGGGAGAAGCGATTGCAGACCGCACAGCACATGTTGCGGACCGGACGGCGGGGATCGCTGTTCGAGTTCAGGATGGCGTGGCGGGACTTCCACACCTCTCTGGAGCGCATCAGCCTTGCTTGGTCGCTCGCCTGGCACGATGTCGTATCGCGCTACCGCGGCTCGATCCTGGGTCCGTTCTGGATCACCATCTCCATGGGCCTGATGGTCCTCGGGATCGGCCTGCTCTATGCCCAGCTATTCAAGATTTCGCTTCGCGAATTCATGCCGTTCGTGGCGCTCGGCATCGTCTTCTTCGGCGTGATCTCCAGCATCATCAACGAAGGCTGCGAGACCTTCGTCCAGGCTTCTGGCATGCTGAGCCAGACGGCGCTGCCAATGTTCACGTTCGTCTGGCGAACGATCCTGAGGAACCTGATCAACCTTGCCCACCACTTGGTTATCATCCTCGGCGTATTGATCTGGTACGGCTATTGGTCGACCATGAACGTGCCCTTGGCACTGGCGGGCCTCGCCTTTCTTCTCCTCAATGCATCCTGGATCAGCTTGCTGGCGGCGATCGCCTCAGCGCGCTTTCGCGACATCCAGCAGATCGTCGTATCTGCGATGCAGTTCGCCATCTTCATGACCCCGGTCTTCTGGCGACCGGACGGCTTTCCGGCGCGCCACGCCCTGCTCGTGTTCAACCCCTTCAATCATATGCTCGAGGCCGTTCGTGCGCCGCTTATGGGCAAGCCGGTTGACGTCGAGACCTACGTCTTCCTGAGCCTAATGGCGCTGGTCGGCTGGGGCCTCACCTTCACGGTCTTCGCCCTGACCCGTCGACGTATCGTCCACTACCTATGAAATCTCCGCCCGTCTCCATCTCCGTCTCCGATCTCACCCTTCGCTTCCCCGTCTACGGCGTTGATGCGAAGTCGCTGAAGAAGCACCTGGCCCGTGTGACCGTGGGGGGGCGGCTCGGATCGCCCCATGCCGGCTCCACCGAGGTGACAGCCCTGTCGAACGTGAGCCTGGAGCTCCGGGCTGGCGATCGCCTGGGGCTGATCGGACACAATGGATCTGGCAAGACGACACTCTTGCGGGCCCTTTCAGGGGCCTATGAACCCGATGAGGGCCAGATCGACGTCCACGGCAGGATTGCGGCCTTGCTTGATCTTGGCCTGGGGATCGACCCGTCGGCCACCGGGCTGGACAACATCCGACTACGCGGCCGCATTGCTGGTCTCACCGCCAAGGAGATCGAGGAGAAGATGGATGAGATCGCGACCTTCACAGGTCTCGGTCCGTTCCTAGCTATGCCCCTCAAGACCTATTCTGCCGGCATGCAGGCGCGCTTGGCCTTTGCAGTCTCCACCTCCGTCGAAGCCGACGTGCTGCTGATGGATGAGTGGATTTCAGTCGGGGACGCCGACTTCCAGAAGATGGCCCACCGTCGACTGCTCAACCTTGTCGAGCGGGCGGGCATCCTGGTGCTAGCCTCCCATGACACCGAACTCCTGCGTCTCTACTGCAACAAGGTGATGCGGTTGGAAGGGGGGGTGGCTTCGCAGGTCGTTTCCATACGCAAGCTCAACGAACTGCTCGCCGCGGCGTGAGATTGCGGCCTCTCGGCCGGTGACTGCTAGACCGCCAAGGCTCAAGGGGCCCCGCGAAAAGCCAGTGGACGTCGTATTCACCATCATTTCGCGAAACTACGCCGCCCAGGCCGCGACGCTGATGGAGAGCCTCGCCTCAGCCGAACCGGATGTCCGGCGCGTGGTGGTCGCCACCGATGGACCGATCGCCGTTCCCCCCGGGGTCCAGGTCATTGACGCTGCGAACCTGGTCCCGGATTTCGCGGCCATGTCCGCCTACTATGACGCCCTGGAGCTCAACACGGCTGTGAAGCCCCATGCGTTCCGGGCCTTGCTGGCCGAGCCAGGCGTCAGGTCCGGCGTCTATCTTGATCCTGACATCTATGTCTATCGGCCGCTGGGCGCTGTGCGCGAGGCCCTGGTCCGCGCACCGCTGGCGCTGACGCCCCACATCACCAAGCCGCTGCAGGGGAGAGCATATCCCAATGACCACATGATCCTGATGTCCGGCGCTTACAACCTCGGCTTCATCGCCGCGCGGGCCGAGCCGCAGATCGACGCCCTGCTGGACTGGTGGGCTCAGAAGTGTCGTTTCGACTGCCGGGTGGACTTCACAAGCGGCCTCTTCACCGACCAGAAGTGGATCGACCTGGCTCCTGGCCTTGTCAGCGACGTGGCGCTCCTGCGCAGCCCTAGTCTGAACCTCGCCTACTGGAACCTGGAGGGCCGCGAGCTGGCCCGGGGTCCCAGCGGGTGGGTCGTCGACGGCGAGCCACTCGCCTTCTTCCACTTCTCCGGCTTCGACCCGCATCGCCCCAAAGTCCTGAGCAAGCATCAAGACCGCATCAAGGTGGCGCCCGGGTCGCCGCTGGCAGCGCTCATGGCCGACTATGGCGCTGCGCTCATCCGCCACGACTACAGCAAGACTGCGTCCTCCCCATACGGCCACCGCGCTTTTCCGTCAGGCCGCCTGGTCACGCCCGCCATGCGCCGACGCCTATGGCGCGCGGCGGCTTCGGCTGAGGACTTCGGCGGCGGCTTGACCTACGCCGCGTCGGACTGGCTCGACTCGGCCGATCCGGCCGCCGCGGTGGCTGGCCTGCCGGATATCACCCGCCTGATGGACCAGGTTTGGCGCGATGCGCCGTGGGCCTCCTGCCTCGAGGTTGACACAGCGGAAGGGCGACTTGCCTTCCATAAGCGATATACCACCTCGGGTGAGGACCCCGCCGCCGTGGCGGCGGCGCAGAATCTGCTGAAGGCTTGGCGCGCTGGCGTTCGTCTGGCGGCCGACGAGGTCATGCTGGATATCCCCTGGCGCAGCGGATCGGGGCAAACCCTGGCCTGGCTGACCTCCGGGCCAACAGAAGCGTCGCCGCGGGCAGTCGCCGCCGTCGTGTCTGGCCGAGAGGACCTGAGACGCCGATTCACAGGCGACCCTGAGGGGCTCCTGGCCTGGCTGTTGGGTCCGGAATCGGTCGATGGACGGTTCAGCGCGACGCTCCTGCCCACGGCGCTTCTGGAGCGGCTCGCCAGTCAGGAGACGATCCTGCTCCAGGCCGCCCGCTTCGCCGGCGCCGGCGCCAGCGATCTGAAGGCCCGCCTGTTCGCGGCCTACGGTCTGGCGCGTCGCGCCCGCTGGCCTGCGGCGCTCGTTCGTCCGCTGCGCGCCGCCTTCGACGCCCCGGCTCACGGCTTCTCGCGTTATGGCCCGTTTCCTCAGGCGTTCTTGTCGATCTGGGAGAGCCGAACCGATCTGCAGCGCCGCTTCCACCTCACGAACCTGCAAAGCCGCTTTGGATACCTCCGCTGGCTGACAGCTGGCGGCTTGGCCGAGTATGGGGTCGACGTCTCTGCCTTGCCCGGGCGCGTCCGTTTGAACCCCATGTTCATCCTGGCCCGACTCACGGTTCGTCGGGCCCCGCGTGCCGAGCCGGTCGAGGGTGCGCCGCAAGGGGGATGCCCTATCCTGGCGATCATGGAGACCCAGGGCGACTGGGCGCCGGCCGACGCGGTGATTTTTGAGGCGTCCGCCGGGCGCTTCCGCACGGCGAAGGGAACGCCTGCCTCAACCCCCGCCGCCACCGACAAGCTGTTTTTCTTCACCCGTCGCGGGTTGGTCGCCGCTGACGTCGTGGCGCTCCTGGCCCGCGGGGTGCGGTGGAGGACGGGATTGGGCGTCTGGGATCCCGGCGCCGGCGCCGCCACGGGTCAAGCCAGGCCGTAGCGCCGCTACGACGGCGGCGTAGTCGTCACGGGACCACCAGCTCCTGGCCGCCGGCGCAATATATCCAACCTGCGGGCGCCCTTCGGTATAGGAAGAGCCGATAGCGACCGGGAGGCACGGCGTCGGCCGCGAGATCCTCGACAAAGCCACTCAACCTCGCAGCGGGCTTTGAGAAGTGAGCCGCGACATCCGGGCGCGGCTTGTCGACCTGGATCGGCGCCAAGTACTCGGCCCCCAGACCGGACAATCGCAGCACACCTTCGCTGAAGGCCGGGCGCCGGCCTAGGTTGGAAATCCAGCCCGAGACCTCCAGGCGGACACCCTTCTCTGACATAGGCCTTAGGGCGACCGCTTCAGGATTACAGCCCTTCGCCGGCTCGGCCGAGGCGAGCGCTTTCAGCAGCCGGGCGTCTGAGTCCACCGACTTGATGGCGCCCTGGACGAGCACCTTGGACGGCGGACCGCCGAGGTCCAGACTGTTGATCTTCGCCACTGCGGCAGGCGACGCCGCCGGCGCAACGTCCATGCTGAACTTCAACCCCGATTCGACCACCTCAAGGATGACCAGATCGGGATCGAAGCGCTTGATCAGATCCTCGCGCCAAGCGCCGTCCTGATTGTGCGCGATGATCAGTGTGCTGAAGTGTGAATAGAGGAATGGCAGCAGGGCGTTGCTGAATGAGTCGACAGTGATCAGGACCGTGGGCTTGCCGACTTCGCCGGTCTTGATGACGCGCGCGCCGGTCCAATCCCGCTTGCTGGTGAGGTAGGTCGTGACGTGCTGTTGCTCGGCGAGGGGATCGCCCAGCGCCACATAGTCGAGGTTCACGAGGCCCGCGACGCCTAGCATCTGGGCCAGGTCGCGATAGGCGCTCGCAGTCGTCGGGGGGAAGTCGGCCATCGGACGCGGCGGCTCGCCGACCTCCAGGCGCTGCAGTTCGTGCATGATCGCGACATAGGCCATATAGGCGCCAGCGCCGGTCCAATGGGTGTCGTGGGGGCTGAAGGTCTTCACGCCAGAGTGGGTCGCGGTCTCCACGGCGGAATAGAGATGGAGGACGTCTCCAGCGCCGGATCGCTTCGCCAGCGTCGCTAGCCTCAGGCCCGCGCGCTCATCGCTGGGCCCAGCATACCAGGCTGGGCCATACTGGGGATAGACCGTCTCCTTCAAGGGCGCGGTGACGACGAGATACGGCGTTCCATGGGCTCTCAGCGCCTCGGTACGGCCTGCCAGCGCCGTCAGCCAGGCCCGCGTTTCGCCTGCGGTCAGCGCCGGGTCACCCCGCGCAGAGCCGAGATGGCTTCCATCGTCGTAGAACAGCCAACCCGACCTGCCGACGATGACCCGCGACGAGCCGGTGACCTGGAACGGCAGCCGCGCATAGTTGAACGCCGCGATGAGGTGGGCGCGAGCGGGAAAACGATCGGCCACATAGGTGTCGACGCCGGCCCGAAAGCGGTCGAAGTCTCCCGGATGGGTGGGCCAAGCCGGCGCGCTGGCGAGCGTGCGGTTCTCCTTCAGATCGGGAGCCGGCAACCACGGCGGCACGACGAAGGCCGCGATCAGGATGGCGGCGACCGAAGCGGTCAACACCCGCCAATGGAGATTGAGCGAGGTCATGCTCTCAGAACCGGAAGTAGAGGAACGGGTTGAGACTGGAATTGGCGAGCATCGCCACGCTCAGGACAAATCCCACGACCAGCGTCAGCACCGGGATGGCGTGGACATTTCGGGTGTCGAGGTCGGGCGACAAATGAGGGCTGGCCCCGATACGCGGGGCCTGGAGGCGATCCATCAGCCTCGGCAGAAGCGGAAAGGAGAGAAGCGCGCCAGCGACAAAGGCCGTCAGAACCTGAGCGTTCATCAGGTAGGCGAAAGCCACGCCCGGCGTCCCATGGCCGCTCAGGCTGAACATGTCGGCTAGATAGCTCAAGGCGTGGCGCAGTCCCACGGCGCGGAAGAAGACCCACGCGATCAGGACCACCAGCATCGCGTAGGCGTGGCGCAGCAGCCGCGGTGAAGCGTCAAGGACCCGATCGAACCCGAACCGCTCGATCATGAGGAAGGCCCCGTGGAACAGTCCCCAGACGATGAAGTTCCAAGCCGCGCCATGCCACAGACCGGTCAGGAGAAAGACGGTCAATAGGTTGCGGACCGTGCGTAAAAGGCCGCCGCGGTTCCCGCCGAGCGGAATGTAGACATAATCGCGAAACCAGGAGGAAAGCGACATGTGCCACCGCCGCCAGAACTCCGTGATGGACTGCGCGGCGTAGGGATAATTGAAGTTCTTCGGGAAGGTGAAGCCCAGCATGAAAGCCAGGCCGATCGCCATGTTCGAATAACCACAGAAGTCGAAATAGATTTGCAGCCCGTAGGCTGCGACGCCGGTCCAGGCGGTGAGGCGATCGAGCGAGCCGGGGGCCGCGCCGAAGGCGAAATCGGCGACTGGCGCCAGCGTGTTGGCGATGAGGACCTTCTGGCAGAGCCCAACAATGAAATACTGGACGCCCAATCCAAGCTGGGCGGTCTTGCGGCGATTGGCGTGAAGTTCGTCGCGAATAGCAGCGAAGCGCACGATCGGTCCCGCGATGAGATGCGGGAACATCAGGATGTAGACGGCGAACTTATCGAGCCCTCGCTCAGCGGGCACCTGGCGTCGATAGACATCGAAGGCGTAGCTGATGAGCTGGAAGGTGAAGAATGAGATTCCCAAAGGCAGATCATGGTTGATCTCCGGGAACGGGGCCCCCGGCAGCACCTGGTTCAGGTTCGCGGCCAGGAACTGCGCGTACTTGAAGTAGGCGAGGACCGCCAAATCCAGCGCTACGAGGGCGATCAGCGCTGATCGCCGTCGCGGGTCCGACTGGGTCCGACCGATCGCCGCGGTGCCGAGATAGTTGACTATGATCAGGGCGCCCAGGAGGACGATGTAGACGCCCTCCCCCCAGACGTAGAAGATGACGCTGCCCAGCAACAGGGTGCCTGTGCGCCAGCCGCTGAGGTAGTAGCCGAGCAGGAAGATCGGCAGAAAATAGAAGATGAAGATGACCGAACTAAATAGCATGCCGCCCCTACGCCTCACCTGGCAGGTGAGGCGCTAGCCAGACGGCGGCATGACCATGCGCCGACAAGGCCGCCGGTCGCCTCACCCCCCGTTTAGGACCATGACGTCTCTCCCGGAAATGGCAATCGGCACCATCTCGTCCCGTGACCGCACACCCAGGTCATCTGAAGCTGAATCGGACGTTACGCGAAGCAGGACCTGCGCCGACGGGGTTGAGGTCGATCGCCGGGCGTCTGGCGGCGAGCGCCGCGGCGTCCTGGTCAAAGGGCTGGTCAGTGCCCCAGCCATCGATCGTAGAGGTGATTGCCGGAACCGACCTGGCAATGGGCGTTGAAGTGGAGGTCATCCGAGGTTTCCAGAGCGTCAGTTCGACCATCTGGCGCCTGGAGCCAGGCTGCATTTCCTGGCCGCGGCGAACCTGGCCGGCGTACGGCAGACCAGCGCCACTCCGAGCGCAGAATGTTGGCGTGCCGGCGTCGCCCCAGGCGCTGCGCATGCTCTGGAAAAGTTCGGCGAGATTGATACCGTAGCGTGCGCTCTTGTCGGCCAATGTCGCGCCCTGCTCGCTCTGCGGTCGCGTCCGCCTCAACGCAACCCTGCAGCACGAAGCTGCACGGAAGGGCTCCAACCGAGCCTCTCACGTCCAGCTGTCCGATCCCGCTTCGCCCATCGGCGGTTGAGCTATCCGTGGGCGGGCTTCGCCGGACGTCGGGACGATGTCGCTTCCGTGGCGAGACCTTCTTGTCTGAACGCGCGCACGATCTCGTCGATGACTGAACTCCAGTCACCAGACGCGGTCTGACGGAACAGCCGCACCGATGGATACCAAGGGGAATCCACCCGGTTCCGCTGCCAGCGCCAGTCCGTGCGGATCGCCGGCAACATCACCCAGCATGGCTTGCCGAGCGCGCCGGCAAGGTGAGCCACTGCGGTGTCGACCGAGATCACGAGGTCGAGTTGTTCGATAATCGCAGCCGTATCGGCAAAGTCCCCAAGCGGGACCTGAAGGTCGATGAGGGGGCACCCGAGGTCGGCCAGGGGCTGGAACACATCGCGAGATGGCAGGGAGCGGTGAACATCGTTCTTATGGCTCGGACTGCCCCGCCATACGAGGCCGATGCCGCCTTTCGACGCGTAGCCCGCCCACTTGGCGCGTCGGTCGTCGGGCGCAACCAGGTACGGAGCCGCCGGGATCGTCGAAGAACTTAGCCATCGCGGGATCGACATTGGCAGGGTCCAATAGTCGAAGGGCGGCATGGTCATGCTGGTGGCGAGAGCCTCAACCCGTACACCCAAGCCTGCGAAGAGGTCGACCAAGTCGGGAGCGCATACCAGCGTTACATCAGCGCCTTGCGCCTGCAGCAGCGGCGCGTACCGGGCAAACTGAATCTGATCGCCGAAGCCCTGTTCTGGCCATATCAATAGAGACTTGCCGATCAAGGACTCGCCGGACCATTCCGGAAGGTCAAGGCGCATTACGCCTTGATTGGGCACATCCTTGCGCGCCTCGTAATAGGTCCAACCTCGTTCAAAATCACCGAGGCCGAGGTAGAGATAGCCAAGGCTCAGCCGCGCCGGATGGTAGCTTGAATCCAGTCGTAGCGCGGCTTGCAACGCGCTTTCAGCTTCATCGATCCGCTGCGCGAGATGGTAGATCGTACCCAGATGATAGTACGCAACGGCGTACGGCTTGAGCTCCAGGGATTTTTGGAACGCCGCCTCCGACTCATCCAGGCGTCCACGGTCCTTCAGCACCTGCCCCAGATTCAGATGGGCCTCAGCAGATAGGGGCGCGCGCGCGATGATCGCGCGCCACTGGGCTTCGGCCGCTTCGAGATCACCTCGCCGCAGATGCGCCGCGGCAATGCGGAATTCGTCCATGAGGTTAGCCGTCGAGGGCGCAGAACCGGCGACCGAGCCCTCCTGCCTCTCCAAGGTTTGACTCATCGACGACGCGACCCCGGCCGCGTCCGATCCCATACGCTGCGTTCCAGCCCGCCAGTCCAGCAAGCCGAGCTTGCACATCCAGCAAAGGCCCAGGGCGACGACCTGGTGGCGCGCCGCGGCCACGCCCTGAAGGATTTCGCCGACCGACAGCTCACCGCGCTCGAAGAGGACTCCCAACACTGCGGAACATTCCTCCCGCGTGGCCCGCCATGCCGCCCCAAACTCATCAAGGCCGAGCGGCTCGCGAGCCTCAAGGTCGCCGGCTGACGCGCCGGGAGCGAGCGACAACCTGGTGGTGGTCCTCAAAATCTCCGTCGCGAACCCAGCGAAGCTCTCGAACGGATCCTTTTTCACGGGATTGAAGCGATGCTTCACTAGGCCGGTCGTGGCGGTTCGACGGATTTCGCCGAGCTCCCCGAGCAACGCTTCAAGTTGCCCAACCACCACAGGCCAATCGAACATGGCGCGCACCCGCTTGCGGCCAGCAGCGCCCATGTTAGCGCGCAGGGTTGGTGATCGGATGAGGCTGGCCAGACGCTGCGCCGCATCCCCGACATGCACCGCCGTATGTTGAGCTACCACGCCCACATAGGTCTGATAAGATAGGCTTCCTGACAAATGCTGGTTGATCAAGGATCGGCCCGCGCCGAACGGCCCGCCGAGCGTTCTGATAAGGAACCCCTCCTCGCCGTCACGGACGGTAGAGCGATAGCCATCCCAATCACTGACCACGACCGGAAGCCCCGCGGCCATGGCTTCAAGCGGCGTGATCCCAAACGTCTCCTGGATATTGTCGACCAAGGACAGGAAGATGTCGGAGGCCGCCCACATAGCCCCGAGGCGGGCCTTATCGTTTCCGTCCAGGAAGTGCACCGCGAGCGAGGGCGCACATGCCTGGGCTGCTTCTTCATACAATTTCCGATCGCGCGCCTCATCGGGGAACCATCCGACCATCACAAAATGCAGGCGGGCGCCGGTGTCGCGGGCGGCCTCCTCCAGCGCACGGAACATCGGTTGGGGGAAGGCCTTCTCGAAGAAGGAAAGCCGCCCCACCCAGAGCACCAGGATATCGTTGTCCTCGATCCCGAGCTCAGCGCGTGTCGATTTCCGAACGCCAGGGCGATCGGCCAGCGCCTCCAGGATTGCCGCCTCAACGCCCAACGGGAGGAGGGGGAGGTGGGGTTTGGGACCCGTCTTGCCGCCGAAGCGGTCGGCGAGATAGTCGGCCCACTCGTCGAACATCGCGCCCATCGCCCGCTGCACGCTGGGCGAGGTGCAGATCACGGCGTCCCATGGCTGCACAGGCGATATCAAGGCCGTGGAGATGATCTGACGCATGGCCGGGGGAGCGATTGTGTGGACAACGCCCAGCAAGCTGTAGGCCTGGTCCAGCCCCGCGGAGCGTCGCAGCCAAGCCATGTCGGCCAGGTCGGGATGCCCCCGTAGCAGCGCGCCGGCCTCGACGGCCGGCGCCTGGTCCAGGATGTTCGCGACGCCGACCTTGGGCCGCGCCGCTGCGCCGTGCAGGAGCCCGTCGCTGAGGGTCTGGACCGAGATATCAACCCCCGTCAGGAAATCGACGTGGTCGAAGCTGCCGTGCCGTACGATGGCTCGGAAGAGCTCGACGTTGGCGACATCCTTCCCAAAAGGATTGTGGCGGGCCTCGACGCCGCCTGTCGGATGATAGAGTGCAATACGGCTGGACAATGGACCTCACGGGGATTGCAGGCGAACAGCCTCGATAGCTGAGATCGCACCTGCCTCGCAGGCACTTCTCTAAACCAGCTCCGTCGCCGTTGCGCTTTTTCCGCAAGAGGAGGCCCACAGGCCTCAGCGCAGCCACGATCTTCCTGCGACTGGTGTCTTGCCACGGCGCGCCGTGGCGTCGAAATTCGTGCCGCGCCGCTCAACGCGACAGCTCGGCGATGGAGACCTTTGCATGACCGTCCCAGCCACCCTCGTCAGCTACATCAAGCTGATACGGGCCGAGGTCCGCTATGCCGATCCATCGCGTCATGCCGTGGCGGGCAACGTCATGTCCCATCTCGAATCAATCCGGGCCTGCGCGGACCTTACGCCCGAGATGGCGCGAGAAATCTCGCAAGTGCTGGAAGAGGTCTCACGATTGGATTCGGCCATGGACCGTGCGCCAGGGTTCCAGACCGATGCGATCGCAGACGCGAAGGGAAAGGTCGATGCCGCCATCGACGCCCTTGAACGGTCGCTGAGGTTCGCCCTGCCAACTGCTGAGGCACAAGCCCTTGGAATGGGATGGCAAACGGGCGCCTAGCACGTCTGGCGGCCATCTGCTGGCGTTCCGATGAGCCCCTTTGGAGGATGCACGCCAATCCTCAAGGTCCAGAGGCCTAGGAAACGCGGTGGCTTGGGAGCGCAATTCGGCGGCTCGTCCTTTTGCCGATCCCCCTGGAGCTGCTATCTCCAGGGGAAAGGGTCTGGGGCGGCGATCGGCGCCTGCCTTGAGGGCCACCAGCCAACAGAGGCCTATGGCGCGGCATCATCCCAAGCGGCCCAAACCGCCGGCTCGAGACGTCGCGGTCATCTTCCGCGACACGTGCCTGATCGGTGATGGAAGCCTCTTTTCGGCGGGCCGGGCGCTCTGGACAAAGGCCCTCGCCGGCGAGCTGAGGCGACCAGTCCTGGACCATCCGGGCCAGGGATCGGGTGACTTCGTCCCAGAGCTTGAGGCCCGGCTCTCCAACGCCTCGGCCGACGTCAAATGCCTGGCTGCGGAGATGCTCTGGAGTCTTCTCCGGACTCAATCGGCCCTCCCTGCGGCGCGCAAGCGCGAGGTCGTCACCACAGTCTGGGGCTGGGCTGGTGAAGCACTCGAAAAGGGCCACCCCCTGCTGGCCGACGCTGTGCTGGAGGGAACCGGCTCAGCTGGCCTGGTTCGAACCTCAGGCCAGTGGCAGGAGCTTGGCTACCTTGTCCAGCTGGTGGACACGCTGAAGGACATCCCCACCGCATCGCGCGCCGCCCTCGTGCGTGATCCAAGGGTGTTCGGAGGCTGACCCGATGACGGCTTGACCCCAACACGTGCTGCGCCTCGCGTCAGCATCCTCGGCGCCGCCCTGTTCACGCCCTCCGTCCGGCCAGGCCCCAACAGGCCCATGCCCACCACCACCAAGACGGCCGGCGTGGGCGTCTCCTCTGGCGGGACTCGCCAAATGGCGCCGTCGTCCTGGACGAGTCCGGATGGACAGCATATCGAGCCCAGGTGGACGCTGACCCGGGCCACCTCGTTTCCGCCCCCGACAGACAGGGCCTGATGTCCGCCAAGACCGCTGCGATAGAAACCCCAGGGCCGAAGGCCCGTCCACGCTCGCGGGCGTCCTCGCGATGCTGGCGCCGGGCGATGGGCTGGCCTGCGCCCAATAGCGGGCGTGGAAGGGGACGTTCCCCCGCCTGCTGATGGACATCACCTTTACCATCGTCTCGCGGAACTACGCGGCCCAGGCGGCAAGCCTGATGGAGAGCCTGGCGGTCGCCGAGCCGCGGGCGGCGCGCATTGTCGTGACCACCGACGGGCCCATCACCTTCTCAGATCCCGCCATACGGGTGGTCGACGCGGCGACCCTGGTGCCCGATTACGGCGTCATGTGCGCCTACTACGACGCCTTGGAGCTCAACACGGCGGTCAAGCCGCACGCCTTCCGCGCCCTGCTGGCGGAAGAGGGCGTGACCTCCGGCGCCTATCTTGATCCCGACATCTGGGTCTACCGGCCTCTCGACGAGGTGCGCGAGGGCCTGGCGCGCGCGCCCCTGGTCCTGACCCCACACATGACCCGGCCACTTGTCGGCGACGCCAATCCCAACGACCACGTCATCCTGACCTCGGGCGCCTACAACCTCGGCTTCATGGCCGCCCGCGCCGAGCCGCAGGTCGACGCCCTGCTGGCCTGGTGGGCGGAGAAGTGCCGGTTCGACTGCCGGGTCGACCCCGCGGCTGGCCTATTCACCGACCAGAAATGGATGGACCTGGCGCCAGGCCTTGTGAGCGACTTCGCCCTGCTGCGGACGCCGACGCTCAACCTCGCCTACTGGAACCTTCCGGGGCGCGAGCTCACCCGGACACCGGAAGGTTGGCTTGTCGATGGACTGCCCCTGGGCTTCTTCCATTTCTCAGGATTCGATCCCGCCCATCCAGGCTTGCTCTCCAAGCACCAGGACCGGATGGCGGTGACGGCGGGTTCGCCCCTGGCGGAGCTGCTGGCGGACTACGCCAGGGCGCTGATGCGCAACGGCCACGAGCAGGCCGCGCAGGTCCCCTATGGCCACTGCGCCTTCCCGTCCGGTCAGGTCGCCACCTCCGCCCAGCGCCGCCGCCTGCTGGCCGCGGCCCGGATGGGCGAGGATTTCGGCGGCGGGCTGACCGCCGAGGCCGAGACCTGGCTTGCGGTGGAGCCCGGCAAGGGCGTCCGCGAGACCATCCCGCCCCCTGAAGGTCCCTGGCTGGCGCCATCTGGCGAGTTGGCCGCCTGGCTGATGGCCGGGCCCGCGACGCGGGCCATCGACGCCCTGCGGGCGGGGCGCAAGGACCTGCGCGACCGCTTCGCCTCCGATCCCGAAGGGCTGAAGGCCTGGCTGCTCGGGCCTGAATCGCTCGACGGCCGGTTCTCCGCCCGCCTGGTCCCGTTCGAGGCCTTGCAGCATCCCGACCTGCCGTTGCGCGCTGCGCGATATGCGGCGGGAGAGGCCACCCAGGCCAGGCTGCGCCTAGCGGCCTATGGCCTGGCCGACCGGGCCGGCTGGCCCGAGACCCTGGCGGCGCCGTTGCGCCGCCGTTTCGACACCCCGGTCCCCGAGCTCGCCCGCGGCCTGCCGTTCACGCGGCTGTTCCTGGAGATCTGGGAGAGCCGCGGCGACCTGCAGAAGCTGTTCCCGCTGCTGGGCCTGCGCCAGCGGTTCGCCTTCCTGCGCTGGCTGATCGGCGGCGGACTGGCTGAGGCCGGCATAGACCTCGCCGCCTTGCCGCCGGCCGTGGACAGCCATCCGACGTGGGAGCTGGCCCGGCTGACCGTGCGCCGCGAACCTCCGCCCCTCGCCCGGCCGGCCGCCACCGGAAGGATCGGCCAACTGGTCGTGGTGGAGGCCTGGAGCGAGGGCTGCGCGGCCCGCGACGCCCTGGTGTTCGACGCCGGCGCCGGCCGCTTCCGCACCCCAGGCGGAGCGCCTGTCGCGCCGCCCGTCCTGGCCGAACGGGTGGTCTACAAGGTCCAGCCCGACCTGGTCGCCGGCGACGCCGTGGCCCTGCTGTCCAACGGGGTCACGTGGCGGGCCGCCTCATGAGCCTGCTCACCGCCGTGCGCCGCCTGTGGCGGCAGATGACGCCCGAACCCGTGCGGCGCGCCATGCAGCCGATCCTGGGGCCAGCGCTGGAGGTCTATGTCCGCGGCCTGGCCCGCCGTCCACACGAGGCCCAGGCCTATGACGGGCCGATCCGGGTGGTGGGCGACTTCGGCGGTTCCTACGGCATATCGGCCTCGGCGCGGTTCGCCGTGCGCGCCTTCCAGGCCCTGGGCGTGCCGGTCGAGGCCGTGGACGTCTCAGGAGCCAAGCTCGACTGGATCGGCGCCGCCGACGCCGCCCGCGCGCCAGGTCCGTGGATCTTCCACATCAACGCCCCGGAGTTGCTGGCGGCCCTGGCCTATCTCGGTCCGAAGCATGTGCTGGGTCCGCGGTTCGGCTACTGGGCCTGGGAACTGCCCAGGGCGCCGAAGCGCTGGCTAAGGGACGCACGACTGATAGACGAGGTCTGGGCGCCTAGCGACTACACCGCCCAAGCCCTGGCGGGCGCCAAGGCGCCGGTGCGGGTCGTGCCCCATCCGATCTTCCTTGAGGACTATCGCGACGTGGCGCCCCTGCCGCGGGAGCCTGGGTTCCTGGCGGTCACCCTGTTCGACTTCAACTCCTCGATGGCCCGCAAGAACCCTCAGGGCGTGATCGCCGCCTTCGCCCGCGCCTTCCCGGACGACCCGACCGCGCGGCTGGTGATCAAGACCCAGAACGGCGGCCTGTTTCCCGATCTGCTGGACGAACTGCGCCGCGCTGCGCCGGCCAATGTGGAGGTGCTGGACGCCGTCTGGCCCTATGCCCAGGTCAAGTCCCTGATCGCCTCGGCCGATGTGCTGATCTCGCTGCACCGGGCCGAGGGCTTCGGCCTGACCATCGCCGAGGCCATGGCGCTCTCCGTGCCGGTGATCGCCACCGGCTGGTCGGGCAATACCGACTTCATGGACGAGGCCTGCGCCCTAGTCGTGCCATCCGCCCCAGTGGCGGTGGACGATCCGCAGGGAATCTACAAGGGCCAGGCCTGGGCCGATCCGGACATCGAGGCCGCCGCCCAGGCCCTGGTGCGGCTGCGCGCCGATCCGGTGCTGGCCAGCCACCTGCGTCAGGCGGGACGGCGACGGGTGGCCGAGCGGCTCTCGCCCCAGGCCTGGTTTGCGACCCTGCCCAACGATCTGCGCAAGGCGGCCATGGTCGCCGCCAGCCGCTCGCGGAAGGCTCAATCCGGCGCGTAGGGCTTACAGAACGTAGTGAGCGCGAAAACCCCCAGCGCGGTGACCATCGCGGCTGGAACCAGGGTCAGCAGCACCTGGTCGGGGCCGAAGCCCACGGCGCGCAGCTCGCCCGCGATCAACGGACCGGCGATGGAGCCCATCCGTCCGAAGGCGATGGCCGCGCCGGATCCCGCCGCGCGCACCCCTTCCGGATAATAGGTCGGGGCGAGCGCATAGAGGATATAGAGCCCGCCCACCACCGCGAAGCCCGCCGCCCCGGCCGCGGCGTACAGCGCGCCGATACCGGCGAACTGCGACAGGCCGTAGAGGGCCACGGCCAGGCCGGCGAAAACCGCCGTCAGCAGCCCGCGATAGCCGGTGCGGTCGGCGATCCAGCCCAGGATCAAGGCGCCCACGACGCTGCTGATGTTCATCCAAAACGAGGCCTGGGCCCCGTCCTGCGGGGTGAAGCCCTTGGCGACCATCAGGGTGGGCAGCCAGTTGAGCAGCAGATACGTGACCAGCAGGTCGAGGGCGAAGACCAGCCAGATCAGTGAAGTGGCCAGCGCCCGGTTCCCGCCGAACAGACCATGGACCAGTCGGCGGTCGACATGCCGGGCCTGGGCTGGACGTGTCTCGGGCAGGAAGACGAACACAACCGGGGCCAGCAGCAGCGGTAGGGCGCCGCCGATCAGGAAGATGGTCCGCCAGTCCACAGTCTCTCCGCCGAGCTGGGCCAGGAGGGCCACGGCCGATCCGCCGGCGGGCAGGCCGCAGAACATGCTGGTGGTGGTGAGCGCGCGCCGATTTTGCGGGCTGATCTCGGTGGCGATGGCCATCATGTTGGGCATGGCCCCGCCGAAGCCGAGGCCGGTGGCGAGCCTCGCCAGCACCAGGGCCTCGTAGCTGTGCGAAAGGGCGGTAGCGACGGAGAAGATCCCAAACAGCGCCACCGACACGGTGAGCACCGGACGGCGTCCGAACCGGTCGGCCGCCCATCCCCCGAAGAGGGCTCCCATGGCCAGGCCGAGCATGGCCGCGCTGCCGGCTAGGCCGAGCTGGCTGGGGTCGAGGCCCAGTTCCGGCGCCATGCGTGGTGCGGCGACCCCGAAGGCCTGGATATCGTAGCCCTCGAGGGCCGCGATGCTGAAGCAGATGGCGACGATGAAGCCCGGGCCCAGTCGCCCGGCGGCCTTTGCGGTCATGCTGATTCCCCGCCCCTCACGTGCGCATCTGACAGGGCCGAAACGCTCCGCGCCAGCACAGATGTGGCGCCCTAGCCGTCCAGTTTGTCAGGCTTTAGGTTCATCAGGCCGCGACGCTCAAGCTCGCCGATCATCTGGTCGAGCTGGCTGCGCAGTTCGAGCATGCAGTCGGGGGTCAGTATCAGGTAGCCGGACTGCACCATCTGTTCCTGGCCGGCGGTGTCGGCGACATTGGCTGAGAAGGCCAGACGGAAGACGCCGGACTGGAACCCAAGTCCCGCCATCTTGTCGCCGAAGATCATCGGAAGGTCGAACTCGGGCAATCCGGGCGGGGTTGGCATGGCTCAAGATCGCATGATTCCTCGCCGGCACATGAGGACCGCGCGCCCTGCCTTGTGCTGCCGCGATCAGGCTGACGCGGCGACCAAGGCCGCAGGCCAGACAGGTGAGCCCAGCCATCAAGCATGATGACCCGATCAGCGGCCTGGCGCCGTCCTCCACCTGCGCTCCATCCAGGCAGTCCCATCGCCCACCGGGCCGCCCAGTCGGCTTGGGTCGCCCGAGGTGGGCACTTAACCATAGGGCGAAGATTTCGCCTTGCGGGAGCGTTTCGCCTCGACCACACTCGGAGAGGTTGAGGTTGCTCCCGACCGACGCGTCAACAGGCCCGGAGGCAAACAGCGCTCAATCGACAACCGCGACACGGTCTTCGCCTGGCGTTTGTCCGCGCCCGGATCGCTGCGACTGATCGCGCGGCAAGCCCTTCGGCCCGTTGGGAACCACCCCGCCCGACCGACTTCTACCCGGAACTGGACCATGCAGGATCCGCGGTCCGGTTGTCCGGCACTGCATGGCTGGATGCGGGCCCTGGCGTACTGCCGTCCAGAATATAAACACGTATGAATTCAATGGAGAAGTTGCATGTCCACGCTAGTCGTCATCGCCGGCCAGTCGAACGCACTTGGCTTCCAGCTCGGGTATAGCGACCTGCCGAGCTACGCCCAGACGCCCGACCCGGGCGTGAAGATCTGGAACGGCTCAGCCTTCGTCACGATGGAACCCAGCGTGAACACCGGCTCCCCGGGCGACCTGGACGCATGGGGTCCTGAAGTCGAGTTCGCCTATCAGTGGCGCCAGGACCATCCGGGCGAGACCCTCTACGTGGTGAAGTACGCGCGGGGAAGCACCGGCCTGGCGAACGATCCCAGCCAGTCCGACTGGTCGCCCGCCAGCGGGGAGCTCTTCGCCGCGGCGAAGGCCCAGGTCGACGCCGCCAAGGCGGCCCTCTCCGCCACCGGCCAAGGCTATAAGGTCGGCGCCATCATCTGGATGCAGGGCGAGACCGACGCGACCGATCTCGCAAAGGCCAACGCCTACCAGGCCAATCTGACCAACCTCTTCGCCCAGATGCGCGCCCAATGGGGCGACGCCGACACAAGCATCTATTTCGGCCAGATCAGCACGCAATCGAACTTCGCCTATGAGGGAACGGTCCAGTTGGCGGAGGCCAATGTCGATAGCGCGGACGCAAACGCGTTCATGACGATCACCGACGCCTTCGCCATGCAGTCCGACCTTGTCCACTTCTCCGGATCAGGTCAGGTGAGCTTGGGGGGCGGCCTCTATGCAAACTACGATACAGCCGTGAGCGTGACCGGCGGTTCCGGCGCGGACACCCTGATAGGTCGCGGTGGACTGGACAGTTTATTTGGCGGGGATGGCGCAGACAAGCTCGTGGGCGGCGACGCCTATGACTACCTCCATGGCAACCAGGGCAACGACCTCGCCTCCGGCGGCAACGGCGACGATTGGGTGCTCGGAGGCCAGGGCGCCGACACCGTCTCAGGTGAGGCGGGCAATGATCTGGTCCGCGGCGACGCCGGCAACGACACTGTCTATGGCAACTTCGGCAACGATACTGTCGAAGGCGGCGTGGGTGATGACACGGTGCGCGGCGGACAAGGCGACGACGTGGTCTCGGGCGGGGACGGCGCCGACTGGCTCGCCGGGGACAGGGGCGCCGACACCGTGACCGGCGGCATCGGCGCCGATACCTTCTACGGAACCGCCGGCATCGGCGTCGACAGGATCACGGATTTCTCGCTCGCCGATGGCGACCGCATCCAGTTGTCGCCAGGCACAGCCTACACCCTCTCCTATCAAGGCTCGGACACGATCATCGACCTTGGGGGTGGCGACGTGATCACCTTGGCCGGCGCCCAGCCTCCGGCCGGCAGCTGGATATTCTACGGCTGAACCGGCTTGGCGCGTCCGGCCCGACAGCCGGACGCGTCGACGCCGCAGCGCCAGCTCAATGCAGACGCGACAACGATCGAATCGATGGTCGTGTGCTGGATCGCGAGGGGGTCCACGCGGGCTTGGCGGCAGGCCTTGTCGGCCCCGCGCATGCCTTTGGTTGGCGTCTCGCAAATCGCGCATAAGTCGTGAATATACAAACACACGTTTTACTTGTTCTTCCGAGCGCCTCGTGAGACCCTTGCGTGGGGGCGCGAGGCTTCAACATCTTTCCAGGAGGGTATGGGGTGAGAACAGTATTTCGCGTGGCTTCCACGATGCTTGCCGCACTATCGATCATGGCCGCTGGCGGCGGCGCATCGGCGCAGTCCTATGGCCAATGGCAGAGCTACATGGGCGCTGGGTACAAGTATGCCCGACAGGTCCAGGGCAACGGGGCGATCTTCGGCACGGTCGGGGTGACGTCCGGCGCGGGCGGGTTCATGGAACTCTACCATACCGGCCCCAACAGCACGACCGATGTCTGCGCCGCCGGCGGCAACGTGGAGAGGTTCGATGTCCAATACTGCTCGATGACGAACATCACCACCAGCGCCGTGACCTATGATCAGTTCGATGTCTACATCGGCGTGCGGGCTCCGACCGGGACGACGGTCTACAAGAACCAGGTCGAGACCGGGTCCGACAGGAAGACCATCCTCTGGTATGACAACAACGCCAGCTATCTGGTCGATTCAGGGGATACTGGCTACTACGTCAGTTGCCCCAACGATGGCCACCCCTACGCCATCCACGACATCCAGGGCACGGCGACCATCATGCAGACCTGGTTCCGCGGGGACGCCGGTGGCGGCAACTACACCACGAAGTTCTTCTGGCAGGGGCGCGTGTCGACGCCCTCCAGCAAATCAAATCCCAATTGGGGAGCATCGGGCGCCTCGGCCTCGTCCGTCATGATGTCGGAGGCCTTCTGGTGCGAGGACACCACCGGGAACAGTCCCGGCTGCGCGATCGGCGGCACCTGGCAGGTCGGCGCCGGCAATACGGGCGCCATGTCTGACAGCCTGACCTGGCCGACGGGCGCCGGTGTCCTCTACGGGCGCAATGTCTGGCACTCCCTCACCGCCCCGTTCTGGTGGCATGACTCCTGGTACCCCGACATCGGTGACGACGGCTCCGACAATAAGGTCGCCTTCTCCGGCTGCTGACTTGCGGTGCGTCCGGCGCATATCGGCGCCGGACGCGTCCTTGCCATCGACCGTGGGGCGACAGCCCCGCCTGCGGCCACCGCGTCCGTTACGGCGCGCCCAGCGCCAGTGGACCGACCTTGGATCGGGCCTTCGTGATGGCTTCGCCCAGGCCGAGCAGATCGGCGCCGCGGATCACTGATCCCTCGACGATGAAGGCCGGGGTCCCCTTGATCTCCAATGCATTGGCCAGGGCGAGGTTGTCGCTCAGATGCTTCCCGATCTCTGGATCGTCGGCGGCGACCACGGCGGAGCCGGGGTCGACGCCATGGCGTTCCAGGATGCGCGTCACTGTGGCCTGGTCGAGCGCCTTGGCGTCCATGAATTCAGCATGGATTTCCCGGGTCCTTGGCCGGGCCGGCTTGGATAGGATGATGCGCGCTGCGATCTGGGACGGACCGCCGAAGATGGGGAGCTCCTTGAACACGAACCTCACATCAGGGTTGGCGTCGGCGAGCTTGAGCACTTCCGGGGCGACACGTTTGCAGTGCGCACAGCGGTAGTCGTAGAACTCGACGACCGTCACCTTGCCTTCCGGATTGAGGACGAAGTCGCGCGGGTCGCGCTCGAGCAGGCCGCGATTGGTGCGCAGCGCCACCCGCGTCGCCTCGGTCTTGGCGGCCATGCGGCGGGCCTGCAGGCCCTTCATAGATTCCTCGATGATCTCCGGATGCTCCATGATGAAGGATTTCATCTCAGCCTCCCGGCTTTGCCGATCTGGCGCCTGGCATCCAGCGGTGAGCGCGGCGATCAGCGGCGCGGCCAGAGCGATTTTCCGCATGGCGATCCTTTCTCCCAAAGCCCTATAGGTCAAAACCCGCAGTCGCCAACGACGCTGGAGCGCCCCTCGCCTTACGGCCGATATTTCCCGAAACCCCACCATAGATACGTTCATCCGGGGCCAGAACCTGCAACGGTCACCGAAGACGGCCACGCGCCGGACCGCATCAGGAACGGGGCTCAAACAGGATTTCGGTCACCAGGCGGCGGCCGGCCTCGCGGCGCAACTGGACCCAGACATCCACGACCTCGCGCACATAGGACATGCTGTCATCACGGGTGAGGTTGGAATCGGCCTGGACCATCATGAGCGCCATCTGGCTCAGGCCCCCGGCGGGACTGTCGGCATGGACGGTGGTGATCGATCCGGGGTGTCCGGTGTTGGCGGCCCTGGCGAAGGTCAAGGCCTCGGAGCCGCGCAGTTCACCCAAGATGATGCGGTCGGGCCGCATGCGCAGGGAGGCGCGGAGCAGGTCGTCGACGTCGACGGCGGCTTCCCCCAGCTCGCCACGCACCGCCACGAGGCCGACTGCGTTGGGGTGGTGGATCTGCAGTTCGGGCGCGTCCTCGATCACGATCAGCCGTTCATCCCTCGGGATCTCGCTGATCAAGGCGTTTGCAAAGGTCGTCTTGCCGGTCGATGTGCCGCCGCAGACCACGATGTTGCGCCGATCCAGGACAGCGGCGCGCAGGAACGCCTCGGTGTCGCCTCCGGCCAGCAGCCGCTGCAAGTCGGCGTCGCGGGTCGATCGCCTTCCGTCAGCGCGCCCGACCCAGTCGAAGACGCCCGATCTCTGCAGGTCGCCCAGGCTGAGGTCGGCCACGACGTGTCGGCGGATGGCAAGCGCTAGATGGCCGCGGGTCGCCGGCGGCGCGATCACCTGGACCCGGGACCCATCCGGCAGGGTCGCCGACAACAGGGGATGGGCGCGGCTGACCCCTTGGTGCGCGCGGGCCGCAACCTGCCTCGCCAACCGCCATAGATGGGCGTCGTCCAGGGTGGGCTCGACATGGCGCTCGATCTCGCCGCCCAGGGTCTCAACCCAGAGCTCCCCCGGCCGGTTGATGAAGAGGTCGGTGACCTCGGGCCGGTCGAGGTAGGGGACGAGGGGCTGCAGGTAGGCGTCGAGATAGGCGCCGTCCGTCATGGGTGTCAGGTCCGCAGGCAAGGCTAGCTCCCCATGCCGCCCACCGCGGAGAAGTCGAGGTCGCGGGCGACAAAGACGCGAACCGCCGCGCCGTGCGGCACCCGCACGACAGGGGCGATATCGCGCCCGCGCGCGGAGTTCGATCCTTCGATCGAGCCGATCGGAGAGCCGATGATGACCTGGGAGGCCCGGCCGCCCTGCAAGGAGCTTACCGCGGCGTTGAGGCTCGACATCAG
Organism: Phenylobacterium sp.; assembly: GCF_030697925.1. Lineage (GTDB taxonomy): Bacteria > Pseudomonadota > Alphaproteobacteria > Caulobacterales > Caulobacteraceae > Phenylobacterium. The sequence continues at coordinate 58,111 of NZ_JAUYOJ010000203.1, forward strand.
CACCGCGCCACCGAACCGATCCAGGAACTTGCGGTCGACGGTCCCGTCCAGCCCGCCGCGACCGAGGGCGTCAGCGGCCGGGGAGTCCAGCTGCACCGAGGCGCCGTCGGGTCGGATCAGGCGTGTCCAGATCACGAACACGCGCGACTGCCCGGCCGCCAGGTCGCTCTTGTAGCGGCCAATGAGCCGGCTCCCTCCGGGGATCAGCACGCGACGGCCGTCGAAGCTCATCACGTCGCGGCTGATGATTGCGCGCGCGAAGCCCGGCAGGTCTGAGTCGATCGCGGTCTCGAGCACCGCGGGGATGATGGCGCCCTGGGGAACCACCATCCCGGGATTGCGCAGCCGTGTGGCGCTGACCCGTTCGTCCTCGCCCTGCCCGGCGCCAGCCATTAGTCCTTCAAGGTCTTCCGCGCCGCCGGCCCCTGCACTCCCCCCCGATGGGGCGGGCTGCGCGCCTGCGCCCGCGGCGCCCGATCCCGGCGCCGCCGTGCGATTTGGCGCAAGGTCGACGATCAAGATCGGGGAGGTTGATGAGCGCGCCACTTGGGGCGGGGGCGGGAGCGGCATCTGCGGCAGGAACCCCGGCGATGGAGGCGGCAAGTTGGCCAGCGCCGGTTGCGGCGCGGGCGCCGGCGGCGGCGGCGGACCAGGTTCGCGGAGGTCCAGGGGCGGTGGCGCGGCCACGGCGACAGACCGCCCCACCGTTGGCGCGGTCAGTAGGACCTCAGCGCGCTTCACGCGGCTGGCGTTCAGCGACAGGAACAGGCCGGCGCCGAGCGCCAACAGCAGGACCGCGCCGAAAACCAGTTCGATAGGACCGCGCGCGGGCCCTGCGACCGCCAGGCCGTTGTCCGGCAGGTCGCCTGGCGGGCGGGCTCCGGCGAGGCGGGGATCGGCGTCATTTGGGGCCACACCGAACAATGGCATCAGCGTGCGCCTCCGAGCGCTCGATTGACGACCGTGGCCGTCTCCGACCCGTTGCGCAGGATGAACTTCCCAGCCGTCTGTTCGACGACGACATAGCCGTCGCGCACGCCGTAGTTGGCGAGGTTCTCGGCACCGTCACGGCCGACCACGAAGATCGCCGGGATGGCGTTGCGCTCTGACCACCGGAAATAGGTGAAGCGGCCGTCGTCGAAGAGGCTCGCCGGCGCGAGGCTCGTTGGGCCCTTCACCTCATAGTCCTCGTTGCGCGATGCGTGGAGCGTCGGCGCCGGAAGGGTCTCGTCGCTCGGCGGATAGCGGAAGCGGACAACATAGGCGAGGTTGGCGCCCTCGGCGCCGTCCGCGCCGGTCGCCAGTTCGAAGGCGTAGCGACGCAGGTCGGTGACCACGGTCATGTTGGTGGCCGCGAAGGGGTTCAGCGGCTTGACGAACAGGAGGTTGGCGCGACGGTTCGGGGTCACCTGCCAAGCAAGGGCGTCGCCCACGGCGACGTTCTCGATCCGCTCGCCCGGCGCGAACTCGACCATCAGTTGATAACCGACAAAACCGGTGAGCAGGACCACCTCCTGGGGATCGAACATCACCTCGCGGATGCGGGGGTCGGCCTTTCCCGGAGCCGGCACGATCGCCGCCGCCGCGGGCGTGGACGCGCCCAACAGGCAGAGTGCAAGGAGGGCGGCGCGCTTCACCGCGCAGGCTCCGCCACGGGCGTGACAACTTCAGACGGGACCTCCAGGTCGCGGCGGTAGGTGCTCACGCTGAAGCCAAGCGGGTTGTCGAACCGCTGCGCCATGGCCGCAGGCTCGCCTGAATACTGATAGCTGACAGCGGCGACAAAGGGCTGTCGCGACGCGGCGGCGCCTGGTCCGCTACGCTCGGTCTCGAAACGGATAAGGGCGGTGCGGCGCGGCAGCAGCGAAACGCTCTTCACCACCACCCGCACCTGTTCGCCCGGCCCATTGGCTTTCAGGGGACTGTGGGGGTTCGAGGACCGCATCAGCGCCAGGTAGTCGGCGCGCGCGCGTCCCGATGACCAGTCCAGCGTACGCCGGTAGGTCTCGTTGAGGTCGGTTCGGTCGAAGGTTTCCCGCGAGATCACGTAGCGCACCAGGTTGGACTGGGTGACCGCCGCATCCTGGGTCAGTTGGCCCTCGGCCAGCGGCCGGGCCAGCTCGACATAGCCGGTCTGGCGATCGACAACGAAGGCGTAGGGCGTGGTGGTCTTCAAGGGCGCGAGCGCTGCAAGCGCCAAGGCTTCCAGGGCGGCGACCACCACGGCGACGGAGGCGACGACCCAGGCGGTGCGTCGCGAACGACGTAGACCGCCCGCAACGTCCTCTCCCCAGTCGCCGGCCATGGCGTAATAGGCCGCGCGTCGACCATCCGAACTGTGCTGGTTCATCCTTCACGCCTCATGGCGGCGTTGGAACGCCGTGGTGGGGGGCGGCGCGCGGCCTGGGCCTCGGCGAACGCGCCCACGAAAGCCGAGGGCTTGACGGGCCCCGGGGCGAGGGCCTGGGTCCGCGCGTCGCGCCTCCCGTGCAGTTGCGCCGGCGCCCGCGTCTCGCGGCGTGATCCAGCATCGGAGGATCGAGGTTCAGCGCGGCTTTCGGCCGCCGCCGCCGGCGCCTGGTTCGGTGCGGGCCGCAGCTCCGCCGCCGGCTCGCTCCCCCTGCCCCGCAGGATGGCCGCGATCGATGCCGGCCGCAGCCCCCGGGCGACAAGGGCCGCCCCGAAGATGGCGCCAAGGCCCACCAGGCCGAAGATCGAGACAACCAGCAGCAGGGCGTTGGCGGATTCGACACTGGCCGCGCTCCCTGGGTGGGCCTCTCCAAGGCGCCGAAGATGGGGCGACAGTAGGGATGTCTCCATCGCCGTCAGCAGGACAAGCGCCACCTGCGCCAGGGTGAGCCAGAGACCCGCCTGAAGCCAGCCGAAGAAGACGCCGCGCGTGCGGTCAAAGAACGCCGCCAGCAGGGCGAGCGGACCGGCGGCCAGGACCACGGCGACCAGCAGGCGCGAGGCCACCAACGGTCCGAGCGTTGACAACAGCAAGAGGAACGCAGCCATCTTCAACGTGTCACCCGCTGGGTTCTCCGCCCCCGGCGGGCCGAGCCGACCCGGGGGCGGCGGGGGAGCTTGGACAGCGGCCGAGGCGCTCGCCATTAGGCGGGTGTGCGCACGCTGCAGGTCGGCCAGCGTATCCCCCCTTAGGCCGACCGCCTCGCGGTAGCCTGCCTCCACCGGCGCCGCGATCTCAGCTGGCCCAGAGATGAGCAGGTCGTGGACCAGGCGTTGGTAGACCGGCCACTGGGAGGTCAGCGCCAGCACAAAACCGATCTTGACCAGGGAGATCGTCCAGGCGCCAAGGCGCGGGGGGTCGCCCGCCATCAGTCGCCAACCCTGGAAGGCGACATATAGGGCCAGCACCGCGCCCAACAGCCCGGCCGCGAGGCCGCCCGGTTCTGTCAGGGCGCCGTAGCCCGCCGCCGCCAGGGCCTGGCTGTGGCAATCGGCATTATCAAGCAGGCCTCGAACCAGGCCGAGATCAGCCGAGGGGGCGCGGCAGGCCATCAGGCCCGCTCCAACAGTCGAGGCAGCCAGACCTCTGGGTCCTCGCCGAAGTCGGCGCGGAGCCCGTCCAGCAGGCGCACCGTCCGTTCGCGTCCCGACAGCACCGTCAGGATATCGGTCTCGCCTGAAAGGCTCAGGTTGCAGACCACGCTATCGGCGCCATGCCGGATCAAGAGCGAATGACCGGTGTCGGGCATGGTCCGGATGAGGTCGAGTTCGCGCAGGGTGAGCCCGAAGCCTTGGCAGTAGTCTTCCTCGCGCGCTTTGGGATTGGCGGTGAAGATATGGGTCGCCGATTGCTCCACGATGGCGCTCGAGATTCGGCTCTGCAGGGCGTCCTGGGCGCTCTGCGTGCAGAAGCCCACCACCCCGTTGCGCTTGCGGATAGTCTTTTCCCAGTCGCGGACCCGACCGACGAAGACGTCGTCATCCAGGGCCTTCCAACCTTCGTCGACCACGATCAAGGCGGGGGTCCCGTCCAACCGCTCCTCGACCCGCTGGAACAGGTACATCATCGCCGGTGTGCGGCAGGTGGGATCGTCGAGGATCTGCGTCAGGTCGAAGCCGACCGTGCGCGCTGAGAGGTCGAGCGTGTCGATCTCGTTGTCGAAGAGCCAGGCATGCTCTCCGTCGCCCCACCAAGGTCGGAGCCGCGCGGCGAGATCGGCCTCTCCGGGTCGGGCGCCGCCCCGCAGCAGTTCGCCGAAGTACCGCAGGCGGCGCAGCCGGGGAGCCTGCTCGAAGCTGGCGTCCACGGCCTCCTTGATCCGGGCGGTTTCCGCCGGCCCCAACGCCTCGCCTGGCTGGGCGACCAGCCGGCGGACCAGGTCCGTCAGGAAGCCACGCGCCATTGGCGAATCCGCCATCTGCAGGGGGTTCATCCCAGAGGGGCGGCCTGGTTGCAGAATCTCGTAGCGGCCGCCCACCGCGCGGATGAAAATCTCCGCACCGCGGTCCTTGTCGAAGAACACGATCCGCGGATCAAACCGGCGCGCCTGGGCCAGCAGGAAGTTGAGGGCGACGGTCTTGCCAGAGCCCGACGGACCGATGACGGTGAAATTGCCAAGGTCGCCATTGTGGAAGTTGAAGGCGTAGGGTCCGGCTGCAGTGGTTTCCAGCACAGTGACGGCCGAGCCCCAATGGTTGCCGCCGATGCGTCCCTCAGGGAAATTGTGGCCGCTGGCGAAACCGGCGAAATTCGCTGTCGAGATCAAGGCCTTGCGCGCGATGTCCTTGAAGTTGCCCGGGAACTGCGCCCAGTAGGCCGCCTCGAGGTTGACGTCCTCGCGCACCGACATGACCCCGATCTCCGCGAGCGAGGATCGGACCTCAGCGACGCCGTCGTCGAGCTCGGCGAAGTCGGATCCGCTCACCATGACCGTGAGATGGTGCTCACCGAAGGCCGCCCGACCGGCAGCCGTATCGTCCTTGGCCGCGGCGAGCTCAGCTCGCAGGCTAAGGGCCTCATCCTCCGCCGAACGCATCCGCCGCAGGGAAAGGTTCATCCGCTCCAGCGTCGCGGTGCGGTCGACGAAGGCGAAGCTCTGGGTGACCGTGAGTTCGCAGGGCAGCCGAAGCAGGTCGTCGAGCATGCCCGCCGCCGTCTGGGGCGGGTATTCCTTGATGGAGACCATGGCCGAGAACGTCCGCGGCGCCTCGCCGGCCGCCGACAGTTCTAGCGTCTCGCGGCCGAAGCTGACCCGTCGATAGGGAAGGTAGCGCCCAAGGTCGCACTCTGGCAGCAGGACGGGGCGGGCCTCATGGTTGTAGAGGCTCGACAGCATCTCAAGCGGTTCCGAGCACGGGCCGGCAGCCGTGTCGTAGGCCTGCAGGACGCGCGCGCCGTAGGGGGCGAGCGCGGCGACGAGGGCGTCAGCCGCCGCCCGCAGTTCCCCGACTTCCTTGGCCATGGCGAGCGCGCGCTCCTGGACGTCGGCGCGGGGGCGCAGGAGGCCACGGACCAGGCCGTCCAGGACGCCCGCCCGACCTTGGAGCGGCCGACGCACCACGGTGAGGTAGAGGGCGTTGGTGTAGAGGCGACGGGCCTTGAGGCGCCCGTTCCAGAGCCTATCGAGCGCGTCGCTGAAGGGGTCTGGGAAGGCCCCCTTCAGCTCGACCTTCACCTCCCGCCGCAGGATGTGGTGGTAGAGGGCGAATTGTGAGTTGGCGATGCTCCGCAGCGTCGCGTCGCGTATGGCCTTCCGATAGTCGATATCCTCCGACGAGGCCGTCTCGAAGGGAAGGCCCTTCAGCTGGAGCACCGACATCAGGAGGCCGTCCCGGGTCTCCAAGGTCCGGTCGTCGACATGGCGCGCATAGGGCAGACGATCGCCGGCGGCCCGCTCGCGGGCCGCGACGCGCTCGCCCTGGTCGTCCAGGGGTCCCATCGTCAGGGCCGGTAGGAATTGCAACGCCAATAGGCGTGGTTGGGGATGCGAGGACAGCGGCTGAGCCGCGTGACCCAAAGCTCCAGGAACCGGGGCTCGCGGACGCAGGCCAGGTAGGCCGCCGCATGGAACACAAGGGCCGCGGCCAAGACCCACGGTGAGCGCAGGATGAGGAAGAGTTCCGCCGTGATCACCGCATTGGCCACGAAGCAGCCATAGGTGACGCCGGCGAACATCTGGGGCCGCGTCAGGGCGGTGAAGACGCGGTCGCGTTCGAGCCCGGCCATATCACCCAAGTCCCTGGACGGAGGCGCGGATGCCCGCAACGATGGCGCTGGCGCCGAACAGGATGAAGCAGCCCAGGATCACCGAGGCGCCATAGCGCCAACTCAGCCGGCCGGTCAGCATGAGGAGCCCCACCGAGGCCACGGCGATCACGGCGACCACCGTCGCCACAGTGCCCAGCAACGTCCCCTGCAGCCAGCTCACGGCGCCTACGATCACACCAGAACCCGCCGGATCACCGACGAAATCCTGCGCCTGGGCGACGCCCGCCACGGCCCAAGCCGCGAAGGTCACGGCCGTCAGGCGCGCCTGGGATGTCCAATATGCCATTCTCATCACTCGTCTGCTCCGCTGGCGTCCCGGGCAGCGCGCCGGGCGTAGTCGGCCAGCACCGCCTTCACATAGTTCCGGGTTTCACTGAAAGGCGGGACGCCGCGGTAGCGCTGCACAGCGCCGGGTCCGGCATTGTAGGCCGCCAGCGCGAGGGTGAGATCACCCCCGAAGGCGTCGAGCTGCCGGCGCAGGTAGGCCGCGCCCCCCTCGATGTTCTGCCTGGTGTCGAAGCGATCAACGCCGATCTCGTCCGCAGCGGCCTGGGTCAGTTGCATGACGCCGACCGCGCCCTTGGGCGAAACGCTTTCGGGGCGGAAGCGCGACTCCTGCCACGCCACGGCTGTGACAAGCGCGGCGGGCAGGCCCCGGACCTGCGCGGCGCGCCCTATCTCCGCTGTGATCGCGCCCGGGTCCTTCGGCGCACGCGTGATGGCCGCCGTCGCCGTGCCGGTGGGGATGGGTTTGACGCCCTCAGCGGTGTGGACAGCCGGGCCATCATGTACGATCGCGACACCGTCGACGATCTCAAGCACCTGGGCCCTCGACGCGGATGGCGCTACGGTGAGGAACGCGGTGGCCGCAGCGATGATCGAGGCCAGCCGCGTGAGCCTACCGCCCGCGGCGCCGGACGCCTCGGCGCGGTGTCCGGGCTGGTCAGGGTCGGCAACCAACACATGCTGACCCGTCACAAGCGCCCCCGACCACAACAGCGTCGACTATAGGTGGAGCCAGACGCCCGCGCAACGCTGCATGGGCGCTCAAGAAGCCGGGCCCATGGGGCTCCTACGGTCACGAGTGACGGCTGGCCCTGCTCCCTGGCGCGCCTGGACCAAGGTCTGACCCTGGAGCTACCGGAGGTTTGGCGGAAGCGCTGGGTCGCGCCATTTGGTGCGGTGGCTCGCCGCCTGCGCCTGACCCGCAGGTGAACTCCAGGCTGGAGACGCCATCGCCCGCCCACCGTCCACCTCGGGACGGGGTCCTGGCTTGCCCCGGCAACCGGAGACCGCCATCCCGCTCAGCAACAGGGCGAAGGTCAGGATCAGGCGGATTGGTTGGGCCCAGACCATCATGGTTCCCGCCCCGCCTCGGTGACGGTCTTGGCGATCGGTGACCATAGGTAGTCGATCACCCTGCGACGCCCCGTCACGATTTCAGCGGTGGCCGCCATGCCTGGGGAGAGACGCATCGCCCTCCTGCTTGTCGCATCAGCGCCCGTCAACCGGATGCGTGCGGGAAACACCAGGCCGCGCTTCTCATCGACGATGGCGTCTGGGGAGACCTGTTCAAGCACGCCCTTGAGCGTTCCGTGGCGGGTGAAGGGATAGGCCTCGAGCTTGACGGCGACCTGCGCGCCTGCCTGCAACGTTCCAATGTCCTTGTTGAGCACAAGCGCCTCTAGGACCAGGCGCTCGCCATCCGGGACGATGGTGATCAGGGTCTGTCCAACCTCGGCGACCTCACCCAATGTGGTCACCGAAACCTCCTGCACGACGCCGGAGACCGGCGCCGTGAGGGTCTGCAGCGCCTGGCGTTGGTCGGTCTTGCGCACCGCTTCGCCCCGGGTGGCGACAATGGCCTCAGCCTCGGCCCGCTCCTGGGCCGCCTGGCCCGCGAAGGCTTCTGCGATCTGGGCCAGTTCCCGGTTCAGCGAGGCGACCTGGGCGATCGCCTCATCCCGCCGGGCCTGCTCGGCCCGCAGCTCCTGACGCAGGGCCACCGCACGTTCCTGCTCCTGGATCAGTCGAAGCCTCGATGAATAGCCCTTTGCGGCCAAGGTCTCGTAGGCCTCGAGTTGCCGCGAGGCGAGCGGGATCGTCTGCTCAAGCTTGGTGATGTTCGCGTCCGTCAGGCGCACTGTCGCTGCGCCTGCTGCGCGCCGTTCCACGACGCCGCCGCGACGCGCCTGGTATTCGCGTATGCGTGCGCCGATCAGCTGCCGCTCGGCCGCGGCCGCCAAGGGATCGGCGCCGTCTGGAGCGATGAAGTTGGCCGGTCGCCCCGCCGAGAAGGCCAACAGGGCGTTGGCCCGCGCCCGCACCAGGGCGGCTGTCGAGAGTTCGGTCCGCGCCGCGCCGGCGTCGGCGTTGGCCATTGTTGGGTCGAGCGAGATGAGGGTCTGGCCAGCCCGGACATGCTGCCCCTCGCGCACGGCGATGGCCCGGATCACGCCGATCTCCGCGGCCTCCACCGACCGAAGCCGGCCGGCGGGGACCAGGCGCCCCTCGGCCACCGCGACGGTGTCCATCTCACTGAGGAAGGACCAGGCCAGGGCGGTCGCCGCAGCCGCCATCACGACCCAGAGCACGGCCCGGCCGACCGGCGACGGCGGCGTCTCGGTGATCTCCAGGGCGGCGGGCAGGAACTGCGTCTCGACGTAGGCGTCCGCCGCCGTCTTGCGGCGCTTGCTCTCCGCGCGCCAAGCCGTAACCAGGACCTGCAGGTGCGCCATCAGGCTCACAGCCTCACGCCCTGGATCTGGGCCTTCCAAAGCTTGCTGTAGCGGCCGCCCGCGGCGAGCAGGCTCTCATGCGTCCCCTCCTCCGTGATCTCGCCGCTCTCCATGGTGATGATCCGCTCCGCCATCCGGAGCGCCGAGAGGCGGTGGGCGATGATCAACACGGTCCGGCCCCGGGAGATCGATCGCATATTGGCGTGGATGATGGCCTCGGACTCGGTGTCCAGGGCGCTGGTCGCCTCATCCAGGATCAGGATCCGGGGATTGGTGATCAGCGCGCGCGCAATGGCGATCCGCTGCCGCTGCCCGCCCGAGAGGTTGGCGCCGCGCTCCTCGATCTGGGTGTCATAGCCCTCCGGGAGCTCGAGGATGAATTCATGTGCTCCGGCCATGGAGGCCGCGGCCATCACCGCCTCCGTCGGTAGGGAGGGGTCGGCGAGCGCGATGTTGTCTCGCACCGAGCGGTTGAAGAGCAGGTTCTCCTGAAGGACCACCCCCACCTGCCGCCGCAACCAGGCTGGATCGACCAGGGCGAGGTCGATGCCGTCGATCAGCACCCGCCCGCCTTCAGGGACGTAGAGCCGTTGGACAAGCTTGGTCAGGGTCGACTTGCCGGAACCGGACGGCCCGACAATCCCCAGCACCTCGCCGGGCGGCACGTCCAGGTTCACGCGGCGAAGCGCCTCTCGGCCGCCCGGCTTGTAGCGGAAGGTGACGCTGTCGAACCTCACCGCGCCTTCGATACGCGGCAGGGTCGCGCGCGAGGCGGAGAACTGGGCTTCAGTCGGGGTGTTCAGGATGTCGCCCAGGCGTTCGACGCCGACCCGGGCCTCCTGGAACTGCTGCCAGAGGCCGGCCAGGCGCAACACCGGCTCCGCCACCCGGCCCGCCAGCATGTTGAAGGCCACGAGTTCGCCGATGGTCATCTGCCCGCCGATGGCCAGCTTGGCGCCGACGTAGAGGATGACCGCGGTGGAGAGCTTGTTGACGAACTGGATCGCCTGCCCGCCCCAGATGTTGAGTTTGGCCGCCTGGAAGCCTGAGCGGACATAGCCCGCCAGCAAGCGCTCCCAGCGGGCCTGCATCTGGGGTTCCACGGCGGCGGCCTTAAGGGTCTGGACGCCCGTGACGCTTTCGACGAGGAAGGCTTGGCTCTCAGCGCCCCTCCGGAAACGCTCGTCGATGCGCCGGCGGAGCGGCGGGGTGATCAGGACGCAGATCACCACGTAAAGCAGGATCGCCACGGCGACGATCAGGAACAGCCAGGCCGAATAGAACCACATCACCGCCAGGAAGACCGCGGTGAAGATGAGGTCGATGACCAGGGTGACCGACGAAGAGGTCAGGAACTCGCGGATGGTGTCGAGTTCCCGGACCCGGGCGATGGAGTCGCCGACACGCCGAGATTCGAAATATGCCAGCGGCAGGCTCAATAGATGCCGATAGAGCTTGGCCCCCAGTTCCACGTCCACGCGGCTCGTCGTATGGGTGAAGAGGTAGGCGCGCAGGCCCCCGAGCACAGCGTCGAAGGTCACGACCGCGATCAGGCCGATGGCGAGCACATCGAGGGTGGTCAGCGAGCGGTGCACCAGCACCTTGTCGATCACGACCTGGAAGATCATCGGCGTCGCGAGCGCAAAGAGCTGCAACACGAACGAGGCGAGCAGCACCTCGCCCAGCAAGCCCCGGTACTTCACCAGCGCCGGGATGAACCAGGTCACGTCGAACTTCGCACCGCCCGGGAGTTCCGCACGGCTTGTCAGCAGGACCACCTGGCCAGACCAGACCTGATCCAGATCGCTGAAGGAGAGGTGCTGCGGTCCGGTTGCCGGGCCTTGCACGAGGACCACCTCCCCACGCACCGCGCCAATCAGGAAATAGGAACCGTCCCGGCCTAGCGCGATCGCTGGGAGGGGCGCGCTCTGCAGCTTCTCGATGGTGAGGCGGGTCGCCTTGGCCCTTGCACCGAGCCGCTTGGCCAACCTCACCAGGTCAGACGGCTCGGTTGGTCCCCCCTTGCCGAGGGAGTGCCGCAGCTGCGCCGGGTCGGCCGAAATCTGGTGGTAGCCGAGCAGCAGGACCAGGCAATCCAGGCCGCTGTCTATGGCCGTGAAATCGTCATTACCGACGGCGCCGTCGTCGGCCAGACCCGTGACCCCCATGATTGCAGCGGTTCCCAGAAGCAACTCCGGCGAGATTTACTCCAGGTTGAGGTGCTGGGCGAGCGGAAATAGACGACGCCGGGCCACGCCCGCGCCGCTCGCCTACGGTCGAGGTTCCAACCGTCAGGCGGCGCAGGTCCAGACCAGGCCCCTCGCCCAGCCGCCCGCCTCGGCGCTCGGCGCTCGGCGCTCGGCGCTCGCGTATCGCGCGCACTGGCGTGATGGACCACACAGCAAGCTATGCGGGCGAAAGACACGCTTGACGCCTCCAGGGTTGAGCTGCAAGCTTGTCCCTCAATGAGGCGCCGTTTTGGAGTGGCGGACGCGTCACCGACCCACGCAACACCTTTCCAGGGCAGGGGTTATGGCATTCGAACCCCTCGCTTTACGAGGGCGTGCGCATGCGCCTGGACGGCGTGGCGCGCGAACTCTCGTCACTAATAGTTGCAATATTTTATAACTAAATCCATGATTGTGGCTTCTATTGGGATGTGTGATCGTCTCGCCTTCCACGTGTGGTAGCTGGAGGGGTTCCAATGAGGTTCGGGTTGTCGTTGACCGCCGCACTCGGCGCGTCGCTTTCGCTGGCGTTTGCCGCGCCCGCCGTCCAGGCGCAGTCCCTAGGGACCTGGCAGGACTACATCCCCGCGGGCCAGAAGTACTACTTCCAGAACCCTGGCAACGGGTCGGTCTACGGCCCCGTGGGCGTGAAGGCCCTGCCCGGGGTCGGCCGCGAGGATCACTACCACGCCGCGGCCGGCGACACCTGCAGCGGGGCGGGAACCTTCATCGAGATGATCGAGGTGAAGTATTGCTCGATGACCAACATGGCCACGGGCGTCGTGACCGGTGACCAGTTCCGCGTCTTCCTCGGCAACAAGAGCCTGGCGGGCGCCGAATATCCGATCACGGTCGCCACGCATGACGGCAAGCCCGCCACACGCTTCTATTATGACAACAACGCCAACTTCGTGCCCGACGCCGGCGACACCGGCTACTACGTGAGCTGTCCGGGCGCTGGCCACCCCTACGCAACGCACGAGATCAAGGCGACACAGAACATCATCCAGACCTGGTTCCATCAGGGCTCAAGCCGATTCTTCTGGGACGCCGTCGTCACCCCTCCGGAAACCAAGTCAAATCCCAACTGGGGATCATCCGGCGGCACCGCCCAGGCGATCATGCACTCCGACGCGTTCTGGTGCGCCAACCCCTACAACGACAGCTGCCCCGTCAATGGCGTGTGGCAGGTCGGCGCCGGCTCCAACGTCCTGATGTCCGACGGATTGTATTGGCCCGACCCCAGCAATGTCGGCATCGGCCGCAAGGTCTGGCACGCCAAGTACATTGGTCCGGTGTGGTGGCAGGACACGTGGTGGCCCTACACCCATAGCTCCGGGCTCGACCGCGCCGAACCCTTCTCTGGCTGCTGAGCCATGCGCCGATCCGACCAACCTGCGTTCACGGTTGGTCGGATCGGCGTCAGCTTCGGCCGGCGGCCCCGCGCCGCCGGAGGCGCTACCTGTTGCGCGCGCCCTAGTCTCCCCGGCCCTTCAGGATTCGCCGCGCCTGGAAGGGCGGGATGATCGCAGTGATGTGCGCCGCCCACCTGATCCGGCAGTCGCGCCGCAGGGGCCCGGCGATACTCTCCAGGTCGAACCGGCCGGGCTTCGAGCCCCGCAGCAGCCGCTTGACCAGGACCTCGTCCTGGTCGGTCTCCACGACCACCACATGGCCCAGCATGTCGGAGGTCGGCGGCGTCCTCTGATCCTCGAAATAGATCAGCCCGCCATCGTCGGCGACACCGCGCATGGAGTGCCCGCTGATCCGCAGGGCGACAGCGCTCGCCGAGCCGCCTGGCGGCAGCGGAACGAAGTCACCCACCCCCTGACCGGTGGCGAACAGGACCGAGCCGTCCGGGTCTGCGCCGACCCGGCCGATGACCGGGACCAGCACCTCGAGGGGCTTGCCAGGGCTTGAGGTCGGTACGTCCGGTTTTGGCGCGCCCGCGCCATCATATAGCCATTGGGCGCTCGTCCCGAAGGCTTGTCCGTATTCGCGGGCCTTCCGGTATGAGAAGGGAGCGTTCGCGTTCTCGTTCGATGCATAGGTGTTGTAGTTCCAGCCGAAGGTCTCCGCCGCCGCCCTCGCCGTCGGGAAGCCCCTCTCGACCCGCGCGGCCTTGAGGCGCGCTGCCCGGGCCAGTTCTGACGGGCCGTGCTGACTGGGCGCTGGATCGTTCATGTCCGTGTATATAACATACGCTTTTTGCTTGCCAAGTAGTGTATTTTACTTACAATACACCCATGCGCTTGCCCAAACCCCCACAGGAAGCCCCAACGCGCGATTCGCTCTCCGTGGAGGTGGGCGGCTGGTTCAAGGCCCACGCCACCGGGAACGGCGTCATCGCCATCCCCATCGTCCTGGCCATCGTCGTGATGGCGATTGCAGTCCAGGCTTGGCTTAGCGCCGGTTAGGTCGATCGGATATCGACCCACGTCTGACGCTGGCCCGTACGCGCGGCCCTCCTCGCCAACCGCGAGCGCCTTCCCTCCGGTGAGGACCTCGCGGCAGGCCTGTGACGACCGGACCCGCTGGGGCGAGCGCGGCTTACTTGGATACTGACCTGTCCAACGCCCTCGCGCACGATCGATCCATGCTGGGACGACTTCGCCGAAGGGTTGTCCCCCACGCGCCCTCCAGCCCGGAGATGGGCGCGTCATGCCGTCGCCTGAAACCGGACGCCGGCGAACTTGTGATCCTCGCGAATGCGCGCCTTGGGCGCACATAAGGCGCTTGCGGTTCTCGAGCGGAACCGCGGGGTCACCGCCAAGGATCGGGAACACTTGGCAGAAGCGGCGAACTCGGGTTATGAAAACACGTTTAAGTTGCGCCTTGGGGTTGAGCCTCGATGTCAGAGTCCCTCGTCGATGACCCCGCGGTCCACGGCGCCCTACCATCCGCCCTTCGGACCATCCGCCGCCAAAGGCGGCTGAGCGCGCGGGCGGTGGCGGCCGCCATGAACATGCCCCCGCGGAGCTATAGGCGCCTCGAGGCTGGACGCGGTCGCCTGACCCTCGCGCGCCTGCGCGACTTCGCCCAGGCCACCAACAGCGATCTGTTCGCGCTCCTCCTTTGCGGGTCGCTCGACTCAGCCGACCCGGCCGTGCGTTGGGTCGACCGCAAGCTCGCGGCGATCCTGGCCACGAGGGTCGAGGACCTTGACAAGGCGACCGTCGATCAGGTGACGGCGCTGGACGCGGGCCCGTTCCTGGCGGCGTTCCGCGAGGCCCTGCACGCGCTCGCGGGCCAGGCGGCGGGCGTGCGGCTCGGCGCCCCGACCGGCCCAGGCCACCCGATTGGCGCAATCCAACCCGAGAAGCTCACGAAGCGCCAACTGGAGTGCCTGCGTTGGGTGCAGGCCGGCAAGAGTTCCGGCGATATCGGCGGCATCCTTGGGCGATCGCCCCGCACAATCGACGAGCATCTCGACTCGGCTCGACGTTGGCTCGGGGGGCGCACGCGCTTCCAGGCCGTGCAGATCGCGGTGAGCTGCGGGGTCATCGCGCCCTATCCCTAGCGTCACGGCGTCGCTCCGAGCCGCGTAACACCCTGGGTCCTGGCGTGTCGATCGAAGGTGGCGAAGGCCACGACGCCGGCAACGTGGCGTCAGCCCTTGGCCGTGATCAGGGATCCTCAAATCCAGGCAGGGTGCGAAGCGGGGGCACGGAACGCGATCATCGACCTTGTCCATGCCGACCCCGATCGTTCGGGGCCTCCCCAATCCCTACACTACTTGTGCGGGTTTACGACCAGGCCTCCGCGGCCGCCCGGATCATCCGCGGCTGGCGGGGCGCCGAGGCAAGGCCGCTGCGACCCTCGCCAAGCTGCGCATGTGATCGATCACGGCGCGCTGCAGGGCGCCATCGCCCAGCGCCGAATAGGCTTCCAGCAGCTCTAGGGCGCCGGCGATCCGCAGGAGCCCGAGGCTGGGGTTATCGGGCCCGCGGGGGCCGACGAAGCCCTCCGTCAGCTGATCGAGATTGCAGTCAAGCGCCTCGGTTGTCGCCACTAGTCGCGAGAAGCTGACGCGGTTGGCGCCGCGCACGTACTTCTGGACCTGCTGGAACGAGACCCCGAGCGCGTCGGCGAGCCGCTCCTGGCTCAGACCCATGGCCCGGCGGCGCTCGCGAAACCGCAGGCCCAATTCGAGGTCGAGCGCATGCGGCGCTCCGTCGTCGTATTTCATGTGCAGCCCCCATCAGATTGGCGGGCCGATGCGTCATGTCCACCGGTGGCATGATCCACGGGACTATTGCAACCCGCACACGAAGCCCGGCGTAGCCCGACCTGGCGCGAACCTGCAAGGCGCCCCCACTCCTGCCCGACAGATCGTCCGAGTCGCCCGGGCGCACGCCCACAAGGCAGCTTTGCGCGAGTTCGGCCGTCGCGGTCCACGCACACCGGCCGGCGCCCCACACAAGCTCAAGCACGGGTGATGGTGAGTATAAAACTAGAAAGTACACCTATAGTACAAATTGTATGTATATTTCGCCAGATTTCTGGTGATACCAACGTCATTTCTGTCCTATATCAATATTTCACAGCTACAACTTCATGGTAGACGACGATCCATTCACACTAAACCTCAAGACACGCGCGCTGCTTCCGCCACTATATAATATATTGGTTTACCCGGCCCGAAACGCGACCCTTGATTGTGCCTCGAGGCAACACCGGGGGCGGTGGTGGGAATCCGGTCGGAACCATGGATCATCGCGACGCGCTCGGCAGAGACGCCCACCCCGGGAGCCCCGGCACGGCCTACTGGGTCACTGGACTCCCCGGCGTTGGCAAGAAGACCCTGGCCCAAACGCTGGCTTCGCGCATCACAGCCTCCGGCCGCCCCGTGATCCGTCTCGATGGCGACCGGTTGCGCGAAGTCTTGGGTGGCCGGTTCGGTTACGGCCAGGCCGATCGCCACACCGTCGCGCAGGTCTATGCGCGGCTGTGCCGGGAGCTGACGGCCCAGGGCCCGGACGTGATCTTGGCCACGGTGTCGATGTTCCACGACGTACGCCGCTGGAGCCGCGCCAACATCGAGCGCTACTGCGAAATCTACCTCCGCGCGTCCGTTGACATGCTCGCTGCGCGTCACCCCAAGGGCCTATACGCCGCAGCCCTCGCTGGCCGGATTCGAAACGTGCCCGGCGTCGACCTTCCGATCGAGGAGCCGGACACCCCCGACATCGTGATCGACGATGACGGCTCCAAGACGCCGGCGGCGGTGGCGCTTGAGCTGTTCCGGCGCCTGCGGCTCGCCGAGGCGGCGTGATGCTGGCCGTTGACTTCACCCCACGGACCGGGACCCCGGATATCGCTTCGACGACGTGCGCGCGTCTTGTCCCCGACATCCCTGGGGCCGCGCGCCCAGGCGCCCGCCCCGAAAACGTTCACTCCGCCGGAGGTTGACCCCGCCGACCAGCCACACGCGCCGCCTAACATCCGCGCTCACGAAGCGTATCGCGCCCACCGACGGCCGGATGACCCATCCGGTCGCGACACCGCGTCGATATCCTATAACATATTGATTTAATTGAATATTATTGTTGCCACCCCCCGTGAGTTGTGTAGGATGAAGCATCACCCCAGGGTGTCCCCCCTAATCCGAATGACATCGGAGCACGACAATGACCTACGAAACCGAACTGGACGTCGCCGAACTGATCGACCTCGGCGAAGTGTCGGAAGCGACCGAAGGCAGCCCGCAAGAAGTGGACTCTGAAGTCAACATCAAGCGGCCCGCCGGCTAAGGGTCCCGGCGATGCGCTCCAGCGGGGCGCATCGCCTCCCTCGGGTTCGGCGCGAGCCGCACCGAGCCCAGGAAAGCGTCTGGGAGACAGGACAATGACCGGAACCGATGGATTGGATTTCGACGCCGCCGAGATCATCGAATTCGGCGCGGCCTCCGGCGAGACAGAGGGCGGCGATGGCGACATGGCCGAGCTGCACACCCGCCTTCCATCCTGAAGGCTGCCCTTCCGCGCCCAAGTCGCGGAACCCGTGACCGACCAGTCGAACACCACGACTCCAAGAGAAGGCTTGCCGCGTGAATCTGGCTCCGAATGTCTATCTGGCCACCGTGGACGATCGGTCCGTCGTCCTGGACCTGGACCGGGATCGATATGTCGGGCTGGGCCGAAGCCTGACCAGAGCGGCCCTCAGATTGACCGGCGGCCCAGACCCCTCGCGGGACGACGAGCGCGCCAGCGAACTAGAGACCGGGCGGGCAAAGCTCGTCGCCCAGGGGATTTTGACGACGTCACCGCCCAAGACGCTCCGGAGGACCGCGCCAAGCGCCACAACCAGCCACTGGCCTTCTGATCCAACCGACGACGCCTCCCATCGTTCGATGGATTGGAAAGCCGGACTGTCGGCATTGAGGGCGCTGACGGACGCCCAGGTCTCCCTGCGCACCCTGCCCTTTCGAAAGACGATCGCCCTGGTGGCCCGCGAGAAGGTGCGCCCCGATCATGCAAGGGCCAGGAGGACCGAACAGGACCTCATTGACACCTTCTATGGAACGCGCCCCTGGTTTCCGGTCAAACCCATATGCCGGCTCGACGCTGTTGCACTTTGTATTTTCCTGAACCGCAACGGCCTGGACGCCGACCTCGTCTTCGGGGTGCGGCTCGATCCGTTCCACGCCCACTGCTGGGTGCAGCGAGGCGAGGCCGTCCTGAACGAGGCCCACGACGGCGTCCTGAAATACACGCCGATCATGGTCGTTTGAACGCAGAGGCCCCCATGATGCATCGCTACATCGCCGTCGTGTTGACCGGGCCCGATCCATTGGCGTTCGCGAGCACGGTCAGGCGTCTTTCGCCGCGCCTTGAAAGTTGGGAGCGCGTGCTTGAGACCAAACTGGCCAGCGCCTGGCTCTTCAAGGCCCCACCCAGCCGGCTCTCCTGTCGGCGCCTGAACGGTGAAGGGTGCGTCATCGGTGTCGACTTCGCTCGCGCCGACCGGCGCGCGAGTGCTCCGAGGGGCGCAGGCGACCTAGCTTCGTTGCTGGAAACGCGTTGGGGGGCCTATGTCGCGATCGAGGTCGAAGCGGCCCGTCGTTCCGTTCGCGTGCTGCGCGATCCCACCGGACGGATCGAGTGCTGGAAGCTGTCGCTTGAAGGCCTGGACGTCATCTTCTCGCACTACGAGGACGTTCAGTGGCTCCAGCCCCGGCGCTCCCCGATCAATTGGGACTACGTCGCCTATCACCTCAACAACGATTGGCTGAGGGGCGATGAGACCGGGCTCGAGGACATCTCGGAGGTCTTGCCGGGCGAAGAACTGCTCTATCTTGACGGCCGCCCCAGCAAGAGCCGCCCATGGCGGCCCGACAAGATCGCCGCCGAGCGTTTCGCGACCATGGACGAGGCGCAACGCGCTATCCGCCAAGCCGCCGAGAGCGCAGTCACGGAGTGGGCCGCCCGATACGGGACGATCGCCCTCGATCTCTCCGGTGGGCTCGATTCCTCCATAGTCCTTGGCCTGCTGAAACGATGCGCGAAGCATCCGAACGTCGTTGGCGCGAACTGGGTCATCGCGCACGCCGAAGGTGACGAACGCGCCTTCGCCCGGGCCGCCGCAGAGCTCCACGGCGTCCGGCTGATCGAGGCGGAGATCTCACCTGAGAACCTCCGGTTCGGAGCGCCCGTCGCCCACCGCCTCATGCGGCCCTCGATCCGCAGCATGCCGCTTGGCTATGACGAGCGCGGCGCCCAGATCGCCAAGGAGATCGGCGCCGACGCCTATTTCACGGGGACGGCAGGAGATCACATCTTCTACGACTACCTGCAGGTCAACGCTGGCAGCGATTATCTGCACGACCGGGCGCCGCTCGGCGGGGCGATCGGGACGGCCCACCAACTGGCGCAGGTCTCCAAGAACACGATCTGGAGCGTCTGTGGCGCGGCGCTATCCGACTATGTTGGGGGGCCCAAGCCACTCCACCAGATGTTCAAGAACAGGAACCCCTTCGCCGCCCACGAGATGTCGGAGGCGGAACTCAATCGGTTCATCCATCCCTGGGCGCACGATGGATTGCACCACACACCTCCGGCCAAGCTCCAGCAGGTCCTGAATATCTCCGAGCTCCAGCGACACTACTGGCGCTATGGCCGCGCCGATGTGTCAGAAGAGGTCCATCCCCTGTTCTCACAGCCACTGGTGGAAGCGTGCCTGCGGACGCCGGCCTACTGGTTCTGCGCGGGCGGGATCCAGCGCGGATTGGCCAGGCGGATCTTCTCCGATCTCCTGCCGGCGAGCATTCGGACCCGTCGCACCAAGGGCGCCAACACCAGCCACTGGGTTCGCGTCATGACCCAGAACCTCCCCCATGTCCGGGAGCTCATGCTGGAGGGCCACCTTGCCTCCCGCGGCCTCCTGAACCGTGCCCGGATGGAAGAGGAGCTGACGCCGCTCGCCATGGCCGCTGCAAAGGCCCAAGGGCCCCTAGCTGTCTGCCTGACAACGGAAATCTGGATCCAGCAGACCGAGGCCAACCGTGGCCGCTCAGCACCCTCTGGGACACTCATGGCCGTCTGACCTCAGCCTCCAGCCGCGCCTTCATGTCGCGCCAACGTCGGTACTGCTCACTGAGTTCGGGGTTCGGATCCTCGTAACCCATTAGCCAGAACTTCAGCCATTCCATGTTGTTGGCATAGACACCGGCCAGGGACCGCGGATGGTACTTGACGTGCAACTCGTCTGGAAACACACGCATCTCTACGGGACGTTTAGCGTGCCGGAGCGCCTCAATGCCCTCGAAGCCGATCATCACCTCGTGCTGCCCGGCATTGATGAGCAAGGGAGTCTTGAGCCTTTCCGGCATCCGGGACCAGGATAGCTGGGCGATCGGATTGTCCTCTGGCGGAATGATCGTCTCCGAACTGAACGCCTCCATGAGACGGGTTCGATCGGCGCCTTCCGGCACGATGGCGAGGAATGTCTGGTCGTGGATACCGGAACTGGCGATGCCCGCCGCGAACCGGCGCGAGTGCTGGAGCGCGTAGTGGACGATCTCAGCTCCGGAGCTGAGACCTGTGATGGCCAGACGGCG
The DNA here is from genome assembly GCF_030697925.1 of Phenylobacterium sp. GTDB lineage: Bacteria > Pseudomonadota > Alphaproteobacteria > Caulobacterales > Caulobacteraceae > Phenylobacterium. The sequence continues at coordinate 78,373 of NZ_JAUYOJ010000203.1, forward strand.
ATCGTCAACGAGGCCTTCGGCCACGAGCGCGTCTATCGCCTGCTCGATCACGCCCAGGACGCTGCGACGGTCCCTCAGGTCGCCGCCCAGTCGCGACCGTTCAACCTCCCGCAGGCTCAGCCTCCGCATCCTGTCCCAGGGCTCAGGCCGATCGACGCTCAGGACAATGAAGCCCTCCGCCGCCAAAGGGTAGATCGGGTACTCAGAGCCTGTCCCCCCGCGCAGGAAACCCTTGGAGATGTACTGCACAACGACCAGCGGATAGGCGCGGCCGGGGCGATAGTCATACGGGTAGACCACGTGGGCGAAGGCGGGATTACCCTCGAAGTCGCTCAGCATGAGCTTTCTGACTTTCGGGAACGCCTTGGCGGTGAATGTGGGATTGGCGTCGTAGAGCGTCCTGACCTCCCCAGTGTCGAGCTTGACCGCCACGATGTGGCGCGGACGCGTCACGGTTTCGCGCCCGCAGTAGGCGACAGCCCCCCGCACATGGCAGTCATCGATCAGGTCAGTTGTCCGAAGGACCTGTCGCACACCTTCCGAAGAGGGGCGCCACTCATAGAGTGCGGCCTCGTCCCTCGGGGCGCCGTCCGCACGCCCCGCCCCGCCCTCGCGCTTCAAGAACCAGATCGACGCGCCACCACGGGCCCAGCCGACCGAACGGATGGATCCGGTGCAGTCCCTAGCGTCGCACCGGCGCGCGCCTGCCGCATTGGTCGCGATCCGCCTCAGGGGCGCGAAGCCCGTTTCCTTGTCCGGATCAGCATTCTCGGCCCAGGCGATCGCCCCGTCCGACCGGGGTCGCCCCACGGCGCCGGTCTTGCCGCGGAACGCGCCGGGGACGCGGCTCCCGGGATCCAGTTCCTCGGCCAGCGCGGCGATTTCCGCCTCGGTCGCCGGTCGCGCGCCGCCTTTGATGTCGGCGGCGAACGTCCGCACATCGCACGCAGGGTCGGGGCTTGCACCCAGGCAGTCCGGCTCCGTGGGCTCGGGCGTGCGCGCGGCGGACAAGGGCATCCTGGAGTCGAGCAGCCAACCGCGTTGAGCCTCGATCTCAAGGTTCCTGCGGTAGAGATCGTGGTTCAGGCCGGTTCGGAACACCAAGACCCCGTCCCGCGACCAGGCGAAACCGGTCACCTGTGAAACCCCGTCGGCGACACGCTTGGCATGTCGGGACCGGGGCTCGCCCACCCACAGCTCGATCCGCGTTCCCGCGCGGCGGCGGAACGCGAACCACCGCCCGTCTGGTGACCACTTCGCGGGCGCGGACAGGATGTCCGCGCGTGGCAGGCCAAACACGTAACTTTGGATCGGATCGCCTCCTGACACGTCGAGCGGAGACGGGAGTGAGGCGCCGGAGGTCGGCGCCACGAACCACCTCACCACATAGTCATCGCGCTCTGGCCGGGCCTGTCGCAGCGAGAAGGCCAGCCAGCGCCCGTCGGGCGAAACGCTCAGCCCTCCGAAATCCCTTAGGCGCAGGAGGTCGTCGGTTCCCACGCGCGCCCGCGCGGACGGCGACACCGCATCCGCGCCAAGCGCCTCGCCGGCCCAATCGCCCTGGGCACGCGCATCCGCGCCCAGGGTTGCCTTAGGGACGCACATCAATCCGAGGGCGAACGCGAGCCCCCACCCCGCGCATCGGCTCACCACTTCTTGACGACCTCGATGCTGACGAAGCGGCCAAGGATCGAGGCGTTGGCAGCGTCCCATGTGGCGCTCGAGAACGTGGTCGGGGCGATCTCGGGCGGGTTCTCATCGAAGACATTCGTGACGCTCAGGATGACACGCGCACCCTTGTCATCCGTATTCGGGCGCGCCCCGAAATCGTAGCTCAGGCTGGCGTCGAACGTGTTCCACGACTCGACGGACTTGAGGGCGGTGGTCCTGCGATTGTCGATGTAGTTGTCGGTGTAGTTCCAATAGAGGGAGGCTGACCACTGGGGCGCGGTCCAGACTGCGCCTAGGCGGCTACGCAGGTCAGGCGGCGAGAATATCGTATCGACACGTTGCGTTGACGGGGAGCTGGCCAGCAGCTGATCCGAGAAATCACTGACATAGGTCAGGTCCAGGGTGAGGTCCAACGCGCCTGGCCGGAAGTCCCGGTGGAAGCTCGCCGAGGCCTGGACACCCTTGATGGTGGTCGTGGCGAGGTTCGTCACCCGGTCGTCGATGATCACTGTCACGTTCGTGGGGTCGAACGGGCGGCCGAAGAGATCGAAGGCGGCGCTCGCGCCGCGCACGAGGGCGGTGATGGTCGCCTGGCTCGGAGCGCGTTGGATCAGCGTGGCCGGCGCCTTGCGCACATCGAAGACGAAGACCCCCGTCGGGTCGGGCGTCGCAATGCGATCAGTATACTCGACGTCGTAATAGCCCAGGGTGAGGCGCAGGTCGTCGAACCACTCAGGCTCATAGATGAGGCTGATGTTGATGTTCTCGGACCGCTCGGGACCAAGCGGTGCGCCGGTTCCCGCCAGGAAGAGCGCGGGAGACGTGCCAGACGGCGTGTTGTCGGCCGTGTCCAGGGTGGCGGCGAAATAGTTGACGGCGCCGTCGAAGGGGGACGGCGCGCGGAAGGACTTGGAGTAGGTCGCGTTGAGGGCGACGGACGGGATCGGACGCCACATGACGCCGACCTTGGGCGCGTTCGCCTCGCCGAAGTCGCTGTAGTCATCGTGCCGTCCGGAAAGCGTGAGGCGAAGCTCCTCGACAAAGGGGCGGCGGCTATCGGCGTCGACAAGCGGGACATTCAGTTCGCCGTATAGCGAGGCGACCGTGCGGCCCACCCGGCTGAGGGTGTCGCCCTTCAGGACGGAGTTCTCGTCGCGGAAGGCCGCACCGACAGCCGCGTCGACCGACCCAGCACGCCAGGAAAAGAGCCGGCCAGAGGCCCGTGCCTCCACCGTGGCCAGATCGAACTGGTAGCGGTTCCCGCCCAGGCGCGTCGGCGCGCCGCTCCTGGACACGGTGGCGGTGCGCGTCTTGGTCAGGTTCCTGTTGGTCGTGGCGGAAGTGTCCAAGGTCCAGGTGTCGCCGAGCTGGAGGACCAACCCGCCCGACACTGAGTACTGCGATATCTTCCTGCCGCTGAAGATGCTCAAAGCCGGGCTGAGGTTCGTGACGATCTCCCCCGTGATGATCCGTTGCATGTAGACCGCGTCCCCAACGAGCCGCGCGCGGGGCCCGATGTCGTATCGCCCAGAGCCAAAATAGGAGGTGCGCGCGGTGTCGGCGAACAGGGTCGCCGGTTGGGGACGCAGCCGCGAGGCCGCGCGGTCGGACGCCAGGAGCGAGCCCTGGTCGAGATGCTCGACACCGGCCACGCCGCTCAGGTCGCCCCAACGCCCGCCGCCGAAGAGGCTGGCGCCATAGGTCTCCAGCCCGCCCTTCGCGCCGCCGTAGCGGACACGCGCCTCGACCCCGTCGTATGCTCGCCGCGTTATGATGTTCACCACGCCCGCCACCGCGTCGGCGCCGTAGATCGAGGACGCGCCGTCCGCCAGGACGTCGACCCGTTCGACAGCGGCGATCGGGATCATGGAGATGTCGACCGCGAGCCCCTCGCCCGCTGCTGGCAGGCGATTGCCGTTGAGGAGCACTAGGGTGGCGCCCGAACCCAGTCCGCGCAGGTTGGCGGTCGAGCCACGGCCCCGATTGAAGTTCGCGTTGTCGGTCTGCACCCCGCCGACGCTGGTTTCCAGGTTGATCCCGCCGCCGAAGTTCACCGACAGCGTGCGCAGGGCCTGTCCCACGTCCAGGAAGCCACCACGCTCGAAGTCACCCCGGTTGATCTCGATCACCGGAACCGTCACCGCCGCACCGCGGATGTTCGTTCCCGTGACAACCAACTCGTCCACCAGGCGTGGCGGCTCAGTCGCGACGCTGACGGCCGTCGCCTCGGACTGGGGGCGGACATCATCCCTCCGCACGATCATGATCCCGCCGGATGACGCCCGCCGCCACGTCAGGTCCGTTCCAGCGAGCAACCGGTCCAGGGCCGCCCCAGCCTCAAGCGTCGCCTTGAGCCCCGGCGTCCGCTGTCCCCGCACGAGGTCTTCGGTGAAGATCAGCTGCTGGTCAGCGGCGCGGCCATAGTCACGAAGGGCGTTCGACAACGGCTGCGGTGGGATGTCGAATTTGTATGATCGTTCCTGCGCGTGCGCCGCGGTCGCCGCCAGGCTGACCGACAGCGCGCCGGCAAGGGCGAATGTGCGGAAAAGCGGACGCCGCTCGGTGTTATTGGACATGTGCTGCCACCCCAGACGCAGACCACTGTTGGTCTATGGGAGAGCAAGACGCCGGACCGTCAGGAATCCTCCACGGAACTGTCAAACAACCTGCTCATCCCCGGCTGCGCAGCTCGATGACGCCGTCCGCGCGCGACGCGGCCTCGACCGGGAGGTAGTGGGTCACCGTATCGACGAAGGTCGGGAGGTCGCCGGCGGTGAAGACGCCGCTGATCCGCAGCGCGCCGGCGTCACGGTCCTTCACGATGACCGGGCTCGACGTGTAGCGGCTGATGCGCTCGGCCACGGCCGAAAGGGGCTCATCCTCGAACACGAGCTGACCGCTCTCCCAGGCCGTCGCCTTGTCCAGGCTGACCTGCTCGACCTCAGCCGTCGCCCCGTCGGCTGACGCCTTCGCGACAAGGCGATCACCCACGCGCAATTCAATCGACTTGCTGGGCGGCGCTCGACGTTCAATCGCCAGGAGCCGACGTGGCGGCGCTTCGACCACCGAGACGCGACCTTCGATGAGGGTCACCAGGACGCGCGGGCCAAGTAGGTCGACGCTGAAGATCGTCCCGGTCGCCACGATCGTCTGATGGCCGGCCCGCACCGAAAAGGGCCGCGTGACGTCCTTCGCCACATCGAACCTGGCCTGACCGCGGACCAGGTCCAGCGTCCGGGCATCCTTGGTGAAGCGGACCTTCAGGCGGGTCGTGGAGTCCAGGGCCACCCGGGAACCATCATCGAGCCTCACGACCCGACGCTCGCCCAGGCTGGTCTCATAGACCGTCGGCTGGGCGGGGCCCCACAGGGCGACGATGGCGAGCGCCAACGTGGCCGCGATCGTCGCCGCGCCGGCGATGCGCCTGGGCGTGAACGTCGGTCCGATCCATCGCGCGCGGGAGTGTCGCCGTGCGCGATCCAGGGCGTCGCGGCGCACCACCATGAGTTCGGGGGCCGTGGCCAGGTCGCCGATCTCATCCCAGGGCTGCTGCACACGGCGCCAGGCGGCCTCGTTGGCCGGATCGCGCGCCAGCCACGCCTCAAGCGCGTCGCTGCCCTCGAGGCCCGCCTCAGCCAGGCGCACCCGCCACGCGGCGGCCTCCACGAGGCGCCCCAGGTCAGGCTCAGCGCTGGCTGCGGCGGAGGCCATGCTCATCGCGGTCCGTGCTTGAGGGCCAAATGCAGTGTCGCCTTCATGACATGCTTTTCAATGGTGCTCCTCGAGCAGCCATAGAGCGTGGCGATGTCCTGCTGCTTCATATTCTCCAGCCGGAAGAGGATAAAGATATCGCGCGTCCGTTCGCCGAGTTCATCGAGCGTGCGGAGGACCTCGGCCAAGGACTCCCTACCCAGTAAGACGCGCTCAGGGGTAGAATCCTCCACGCATACCCCGTGGAATTGCGAGACGAAATCCTCGTCGATCGCGACCTGCTCGCCGCGCCGGGCCGACGAACGGCGTCGATCCCGCAGCAGGTTTGTTGCGACGCGGAAGACGAAGGCGGCGGGATTGGCCACATCCTCCCGCTCGGCGCCTTGGACCAACCGGAGGAAGACCTGCTGGGTGAGGTCCTCGGCTTCGGCGCGATCATCGACGCGACGCAGGAAGAAGCTCATCAGCGGCCGCCGGAAGCGCGTGTCGATCTCGGCTTTCCGAAGACCGGACAAGTCAAGACCGCGCGTCGTCTGCATCTTCGAGCCTCGATGACTACGAAGCTACAAACGTCGATGCAAATGGTGCGCGGTCAAGGTGGTATTTGCAGGAAAATATCTACTAAAGGGTGTAGTTTTAACCAAGTATCTACCAGCGGGGGACGCTTCCGAGTCCCTCAATCTGAGATTGACACCCTCTTGGATTTAAACATTTCATAACACACCACTTAAGCAACCTGAAGGTCGTCCCACCAGGACCTCACCGGACTTTGGCGTAGGTCAGCGCGGCCTGACGCAATGCGATTGCGCGCCCAGAAAGCACGCTGGGCGTCCATCCAGGACTTGCCACAACTCCTGGTTGGGTGTGTAGTTTTCGGGCATGAGCAGGCCATCAAACCATCTGGGGTCGCGCATCGTCGATCAGCTTGGCGAGATACGGCGCGTCCTTTGGCAGGCGGGCGATCGCGCGACCGCCGCTTGGCTTGGTGGGGCTCTCTGCCTTGTCATCGCGGGCGGCCTGGCGGTGGGGTTCGCGCCGCTGGCGCTCAAGCACATGGTGGACTTGCTTGCGGAAGGCGGGCCACCGGCGGGGAGCGGACAAGTCCTCACGCTGGTCACGCTCTATGTCGGCGCGCTGTTCGTCCAGCGGCTTTGTGAGCAGGCGCAGACCTACGCCTACGGGCACGGCGAGCAACGCCTGACCCGCCGCCTGGGCAGCCAGGCCTTCGCCCACATGCTGGCCTTGCCGCTGCGGTTCCACCTCGACGGCAAGTCAGGCGCGTTGGCCCAGACCCTCTCGGAGGGTGTCTTGGGCGCGCGCCTCATCCTCATGCACGTCGTCCTCACCGTCGCTCCCGTGCTTGTCCAACTCGGCGTGGCGGGGGCGGTGATGGGCGCGCTGTTCGGTATCCAGACGGGCGTGGTGCTGCTGGTCGCGCTAGGAGCCTATGCCGGTGTCTTCGCCTGGGGGGTCCTGAGGTTGGACAGTCCCGCGCGGGGCTTCTCCGCCTCCCAGATCGAGGTCGGCGGCGCCACTGCCGACAGCCTCATGAACGTGGAAGCCATCAAGGCCTTCACCGCCGAGCGGCGCTTCGTGGCCCGGTACGATCAGATCCTCGGCCAGAGGGAGGGCCAATGGCGGCTCTTCCTGTGGCGCCGATTGGAGAACGGGGTCGCCGTCTCGGCCGTCTTCGCCCTGACGGTGGGCGCAGCCCTCCTGATCGGCGGGCGCGACGTGGCCGCGGGCCAATTGACCCTCGGCGATTTCGTGCTGCTCAACGCCTACCTCCTGCAGATCCTGAGGCCGCTGGAAATGCTGGGTTTCGCGGTGCGCGACATGGGCCAGGGCCTGGCCTATCTCGACAACCTCCTCGCGATCCTGCGGCGCGCGCCAGAGGGCGAGCCGGACGAGCCCGATCCGCTCCCTGCCCCACCCCCTGATGGACCAGCCGAACTCGTGTTCGAGGATGTCTCCTATGCCTTCGGGCCCGACCGGCAGACATTGCGCGCCGTGAGCTTCCGCGCCCCGCCCCGCGCCCTGATCGGGATCGTCGGCCCCTCCGGCGCAGGCAAGTCCTCGCTCCTGCGCCTGATCCTTCGCTTCTACGAGCCCACCCAAGGACGGATCCTGCTGGATGGCCGGCCCATCTCCGAGTTCCCCTTGGCGAGCCTGCGCCGCCAGATCGCGCTCGTGTCGCAAGACACGATCCTCTTCAATGACACCATCGCGCAGAACATCGCCGTGGCGATGGAGGGCGCGGACGAGGCGGCGATCGCCAGGGCCGCGGCGGTCGCGCGGCTCTCCGACCTGCTCGCGAACCTGCCGGAGGGCCTGCAGACCCAGGTGGGCGAACGCGGCCTCAAGCTCTCCGGCGGCGAGAAGCAAAGGGTGTCCATCGCGCGCGCCGCCCTGAAGGGCGCGCGGTTGGTCATCTTCGACGAGGCCACCGCCGCGCTTGACACCGCCACTGAGCGCGCGGTCTGGGAAGCCATGAGCGGGCTGGCCCAGGAGGCCACGACCCTCGTCGTCACCCACCGGCTATCGACCGTGGCCGGCGCTGATGAGATCCTCGTGCTCGACCAGGGCGTCATCGTGGAACGCGGACGCCACGAGGACCTGCTCGCGGAAGGCGGGCTCTATGCGCGCCTATGGCGCGCCCAGGACCGCGAGGCCGCCGACATCGCGGCCAAGGTCGATCTCGCCCCCTCCCCCTAGAGCGAGCCGACAACGGCCTTATAGTCTGTAGCTTGCCGGTCGGTCTTGAACTGACCGGCCATCGGCCGAGCCTAGGCCCTCAACGCGCGAGCCTAGGCTCCCGCCCGGGCCTCGGCTTCGGCCTCCGCGGCTTCGACCTCTTCCAATGCGGCCTTCCCCTCACCAAAGGTGACGATGCTGTCTGGCAGTCCGATCAGCAGCAAGGGGCACGGATTGCCGACGCCGCGGCGCACGCGGTCGTCGAGCTTGCGCCAGTGCGTCGTGGCCTCGCCGAACTTGTCCGACACGAACTTGTCGACGAAGGCGTCGCGGAAGGTGATGGCGCTCCGCGCCCGCACGATCCGCTGCTCGATCGCCACCTTCTGCCGAGGGGTCGGCTGGTAGCCCCATTCTGCGAGGGCCGCCAGGTCATCGATCCCGCGCTCATCGAGGAAGCGCCGGACAAGCGCGCGCATGTTCCCATGCAGGCTCGTGCCCCGTGTGACGATCACGCCAACCGAGATCGCGCCGTCCGCATGCAGGCGCTTATAGTTCTCGAGGTCGCGGTCGTAGAACGGGTCCTTGTTGTTCCACTCGATCTCCAGGGCGATGCGCTGTCCGCCGTCGAAGTCGCGGACATGGTCGACCTCGTGGGACTGGCTCTCGCGCGGAACGCCGTTGATGCGTTTCTCGATCGTGAATGTGGTCTTGAGCCAGCCCAGGGCGGCCAACGCCCGGCGGAGCCGCTGCGTGCCCCGCGACTCCCCGCCCCCGCCGGCGATGATCTCCTCAATCGGGATCGTGGTCGAGAGCAGCGCTGTCTCGAGCTCCTCAGCCGCTGCCGGGAAGTCCACGCCGAGGATAGCCTTCGCGTGGCTCTGGAACTCCACCTGGAAGCCCCGCTCAAGCAGCCTCTCGAACACCTTCAACCCCCCCAGCCTAGACGTCGGGCGACGGTGGCCCGAGTCGGGCATATCCAGGAATCGCCGGACCACTCCGCCAAGCACCGTTGATGCGGTCCGTCCGGGTCCGGACCTGGGCGCGCAGACGCCTGCTGATTGGTGGTCATAACCCCTGCCCCACGCCGTCGCGGTCGTCCCCGACGAGGCCAGGCCTAGGCCGCCGCCCGGGCCTCATCGTGCCAGGCAAGCCCGTTGAACCAATCGGCGACGAGGAACCCGCTCAGGACGCGCAGGGCGTTGCGTTCGAGCTTGCCCTTGTTGGGCAGCTTGCCATCGCCCGCCACTTCATCAGCGACCACCACCACATAGCGTTGCGCGTCGGCGACGATCGTGGCCCCGCCCTCGGCGAGCAGTCGATCATGCACCTTTTCGGCCAGGCCGCCCAAGAGGTCGACCACCTCGAATGGCCCGACCCCGTCAGTGCGGTGGTTCCAGACCCGTTGCAGCCGCATGGGATCGGTGCGTCCCAGCTCGGCCGCAGCCTCGCGGAAGGCGCCGGAGAGCGCCCTCAAGGCCGCGCCCACCGGGGTCTCCTTGAACTCGTCCCAGATCGCGCCATCGAACTCCACCTCGCGGACGTCCTTCGACGACCCGAAGAAGAAGCGCAAGTTCCACCCCGCAGCGTCCTCGTCGAAGGCGTTCGAGAGCTCGAAGCGCATCCCGCTCTTGAAGCGGAGCCCCGGGAGGGCCGCGCGGAAGCTCCGCTTCACGGGATAGGTGCGCCCCTCCCTGTCCGGCAGGGTGACTGGAGCCGCCGCCGCTGGCAGCTCGAGCTGGCCCTTGGCCTGCTCGAGCCCCTGGAACACGTCGGGCGAGACGCCCTGGGCCGCCAGCGCCAGCAGATGGGTGAAGGTCGGCGGGATGGCGTTGCCGATCATCTTGGCCTTCTCGGCGAACGACCTCCCATAGAACTGGTAGGTGATGGGGAAGCCCTGCAGGCAGCCTCGCTCGCGGATCGTCAGGCGCCGGAAGGCGCCCGCGACGCGCGGATCAGCGATCACGATGCTCTCACGTGACACGCGCGTGCAGGTCGCAGTCACCGTGCGCGCCGGTTCGTCCATCGGATCGGGGAAGGCCATGTTGTTGTAGACCGGATGGTAGGCCTTGGCCTCCCGGTTCATCCGCAGCTCTTCTCCGTTGAGCGCGGCCTCCGCCTCCATCTCCGTGAGCTGGTTGGCGGCAAGCGATGCGCCCCAGACGGGATCGATGACGACGTCCTTCGCCGCCAGGGCCGCGACCACCCCGCCCAGGGTGGGCTTGCCAAGCTTCGGCTGGAAGGCGCGCACGAGCTCGAGCGGGATGTTGCCGGCGATGCAACGCCGCCGGGCCTGGGGCGCCCCGAACTCGGAGAAGTCCACCACCTCGATCAGGGGGGCCAGGTGACGGAACCGGTAGAGCCCATGCTTGGGGTCGGCCAGGCCCTGCTCCAGGACGTCGGCGACGCGGGGCACGTTCTCCAGCGCCCACCACCGCGGCTTCAGGTGGTCGACGACCTCCAGGAACTTCACCAGGTCCTTCAGGCCCTCGGAGATATCGCCGCTGCCGCCGCGGTTGGCGTAGGAGAACTCGGTGCAGGGCGGGCTGCCCACGACGAGATCAATGCCGCTGGGCAGGTCAGACAGGGCGAGCTTGCGGATGTCGACGGGCGCCAGCGTCCCGCCGTGGTTGCCATTGTGCGTGTCGATGGCCGGCTGCCACCACTCGTACGATGCAACGACCTCCACGCCCGCCAGGCGCAGGCCAAGGCTCCATCCCCCGATGCCTGAATAGAGGTCGATCGCCCGCATGCACCACCCGCCAGGGCGCGACTCGCACCCGATCATTTCGTGAACATCCGACACTACCGGACCTGCCGCGAAGGGCAAAATGGGGGTCAGGCCATCTTGCCGCGGTCCGCCCTGGTCGATCCGACGAAGGCGGTGAGCCGCTCGCCCACCGACACGGGATTGCGCGTTTCGCACTCCCAGACCACCAGGACGTCCCAGCCAAGTTCTGCAGCCTTCGCCAGGTCGCGTTCGTCGCGGGCGCGGTTGCGGTCGAACTTTTCCTGCCAGAAGGCGCGGCGGGTCTCGGGCACGTGGGCTAGCCGGCAGCCCACGTGCTGGTGCCAGAAGCAGCCATGGACGAAGATCGCCTTGCGCCGCCCCGGGAAGGCGATGTCGGGCCGACCGGGAGCCGCCTTCCATTGCAGCCGGTAGCGATAGCCCGCAACGTGCAGCAGCCGCCTCACGATCCACTCGGGTTTGGTGTCCGCACCTCGGATGCGCGCCATATGCGCGCTGCGGGCTGCTGCGGTCAGCTTGTCGGCCATGGTTGGGACTTAAGCGGTCAGGCGCCGCACTCAACCTGGCCAAGTTGCCGCGCCCATCGTGGCGCCCCGTCATCCGGACGGGCCAAGATTGGACGGGGCCGGTCCACCAGCTCGCAGCTGGCGGGGATGGTGCGGAGGCGAAGCCCCATTTTCGAGCCAAGACCTCGTCGCCTCGCATCGTGGGCCGCCACAATGGCCGTCCAACCCCATGCGTGCGTCTTCGACCTCCTACAGAGCACGCGCGCCACTTAGGGGAGTCTATGGAGGGAATAACTCTGGGAGGCTGTATGATGTCTTCGGGTTGTTCAGCCCAAGGTGATTGCGACTAGTATCGGCATTGTCCCGATCGGATGTGTGACGGAGTGGATTTCATGGGTGGGTGCTAGCTCTCTTTGGGCGATCAAACCGAGTTCGGACGGTTGCATGGTGAAGCGCTTCCTAGCCTTACTCGATTGGTGTCTACGAGGGCGCGGATATAGCGCCTCCGTCGCCGTCGCCGCGACGGGACCCAGCGCAACGTCCTCGATCCTGTGCTGGAGGATTGGGCCGTTCAGGTCGCCAGCCAGTCTCCGAGCGTGGCCTGGTTCACGCCGACCAGGATCATGCGATGCCCCCCGCCAAGGTCGACTATCGCGTCTCCAGCCTGGAAGGTGAGGACGTAGGTCTGGCCGGGCGCCTCGAAGAGCACCCTGTCGCCTTCGGCGCTTGAGAAATCGACGATCCGGTCGACGCCGGCTTCCGCGATCGCATGGAAGACGTCCGCGCCGGCTCCGCCGGCGATAGTGTCATCGCCACGATCTCCCGAGAGCCAATCGTCGCCGCTCTCCCCGGCCAGCGTGTCGTTGTCCTGACCGCCGCGCAGGACATCCCGGTCCGCACCGCCCAGGAGCGTGTCGGCGCCCATGTTGCCATGGACGACGTCGATGCCTGCGTCGCCGAACAGCAAGTCCTCGTCCTTGCCGCCGACCACCCAATCGGGTCCCTCGCCGCCATAGAGCGTGTCGCGGCCCATATTGCCGTGCATGTCGTCGAAGCCGGAGCCGCCCACGAGGAAGTCCGAGCCTTCCTCGCCGCGCATGAAATCATCGCCGTCGCCGCCGGACAGGCTATCGTCGCCTGCGCGGCCATGGACCACGTCGGCGCCCTTGTCGCCCCAGATGGTGTCGGACCCCGAGCTGCCAAAGACGGTGTCTTCCGCCTCGCTGCCAAGCACGCGCTCTATGCCCGTGATCGTGTCGTCACCGAAATATCCGCTCGTCGTCCCGGCGCCCAGGTCGGCAGTCGTGTATCCGATGAGATACAGCGTATCGAAGCCGGCGCCGCCATCCAGGACGTCGTTCTGGGGCCCGCCCTCCAACTGGTCATCTCCGGAGCCCGCGACAATGGTGTCGGCGCCGCCGTCGCCCCTGAGGGTGTCGGCGAAATCCCCGCCGCGCATCGAGTCCGCGCCGTCGCCGCCGCTGACGACGCCATCGACCCTGCCGCCTTGGCCGTCATAGGTATCCTTGCCGCGGCCAAGATTGACCGAGCCGACCACCAGCCCGCTGTTTCGGAACGAGCTCCAGGAGTCCCCAAGGTGCACCATCCCGCGCATCTCGCCGCTGTTGGCGAACGCTTGGATCGGCGTCTGCTCGACGGGCGGCGAGGCCTGCATCGGTCGTACGAGCAGCGCGTAGTCACCCTCGATCAGGCCGCTGTTGGAGAAGCTCACGCCGGCGTCGTTCGCCGTCCCCGTCTCCAGCATGACGGCCGCAGAATGCCTCTGCGGATCGAGGTCGCTGACGCGGATCGTCCCGGAGTTGTTGAAGGTGCCGCCAAACCCAAACATGTACACGGCTTCGGTATCAAACCGGCTTGTCAGAGCGATTGAGCCGCTGTTGGCGAAATGCCCCTGGTTCATTATGCGCACGCCATAGGCCTGGTCGGCGTTGACCGTGATCGTGCCGCTGTTCTCAACCCGCAGCGGGCCATCGAACTGGCTGTCCGAGGAATAGGTGGTGATGGCTGAAGCCCCACCCTGGCTGGTCAGTTGGATCGTTCCGCGGTTGATGATGTCCGGTCCCCAGGAGCCGTTGTAGACCCCCTGCCCCCAGGCGCTCCCCGTCGTGGTCACCGCCAGGACGCCGGTCGGCTCGATGACGAATTGTCCCTTGGAGCCCGGCCAGTCGCCGATATAGGCGGCCGCAAAATAGCCGGGTCCGGCGCCGGTGCCCACGGGTCCGCTGGCGGTGACCTCTATCCGCCCGCCAATGGACACGTCGAATGCGCTCCGATCAGCGCTCCATTCGACATGCAGGCCGTCCTGTTGCTGGAACTGCAGCGTCGCGCCCGCCGCCAGGGTGTATGGGCCAATCACAAGTAAGGTCGGCACGGGAACTCCAGGACGGCGAACTGCAGGACGATGACGCCGAGCCGGCGGATAAGACCGCCATTGCCAAGCTCGTACAATTCAAACTTGTGCCACCGGCTTGCGCGACCACCCCCACGCCCGCTCCGCCCGTCCCTTAGGACGCGGCTCGGAACCGGGGCTGGGCCTTCCGGCGCCCCACGCGACTTCAAGGCGCCTGCGCCCTCGTAGGAGGGAGGGGCAAGGGCGCCGTGAGAAGCGAAATCTATTCCGACGTCAGTAGCGACGCTGCTGACACACCCAGCGCGTCAGCAATCCTACCAATATTGTCGATCGACACGTTGGTCTCTGCTCGCTCGACAAATCCGACGAACGTTCGGTGAAGACCCGCTACGTCCGCGAGGGCCTCTTGGCTAAGACCGCGCTCCTTACGGATACGACGAACTTTCGTCCCAAAGACTTTCCGGAGTTCATGCTTCTCGGCACCCGACATGCCAGAAGCGTTGGTTCTAGACGTGTATACGTCGACAGCATATACATAGCATATTGCGTTGGAGAGAGTTCGATGCCGCCCATCCCAAGAGTCAGGGGATCACGTCAGCTTGACCTTCACCTGGGGCTTCGAGTGCGGGCGCGGAGGAAGGAGGCTGGCTTGAGTCTTGAGGCACTAGCGACGGACTTGGGGATAGCCTATCAGCAAGTTCAAAAGTATGAGACCGGGGCCAATCGGATCAGCGCCTCAACGCTCTACGAAATTGCTCGAGCCCTACGAACACCGGTGACGTACTTCTACGCGGGGCTGCCCTCTGCGGGAGAGCATTCCGTTGGTTTCAGCGCCGCAGCTCGGATCGACGCCGTCCTGGCGACGCCTGGAGGTCGCGAACTCGTGGATGCCTACCTGTCCATGCCAAGGCAGCTGCGCCAGCCGTTCGTCGCGCTGGCCCGCGGCGTCGCCAACGATGACAGCCTCCCGGAAACGCCGCAGGCAATCCGTTTGCCGACCTGGCGCTAGGACGAGCTGCGCCGACCGGCCGCTTGGCCTCCCGCCTTGAGCGGCGCGATAAGGCGGGTGATCCACTTGGGGGCGGGCCAATGGGCGTCCAGCGGCGGCCGGTCGACCGATAGTTCGATCGACCTGCGACGGACTGTCGCCACGGGCTATGGGAACTTGAGCCTTTGAGCCTCGACGTTGGCGCGGGCGATGAGCGCCGGCAGCCGTGAGAGGACCTGGCCTTGATGCGTCCTTGACACGTCGATGGCCCGCACTAGGTCCCCCGCGGTCACGGCGGCTGCGATACCGCGAAGGGCGTCGATCGTGGCACGACGATGGTCGAGGACCTCAAGGTCCATGCGGCGGACCAGCCGCGTCCGGTCGGCCGCATTTCGGATGATGGCCCGCACGGTGGCGTTGCCGGCGACATTCGCAAGGTCACTGTATAGGAGGTGTAGGTCCTCCACATAGGTCTCGGCGGCTGCTTGTGGTTCTCCGTCGAGCCCTGACGATACGCGCCGCTCCAGCCTCCCGAAGCCTTCGCTGATGGTCGAGCCGGCCGACGGGCCCGCCAATTCCACGGAGGATACATAGAGGATCATGAGCAGCTGGTGCAGGTCGCTTTGCTCGTCCACCGTCCAAGGCTTGGTGAAATAGCCCCGGCTTGCCTCGGCCCGGATGAAACCTTCCGCCGCGAGCCGGACCAGCGCGTCGCGGACAGGCGTGACGCTGATCTGGAAATGGCCGGCCAAGTCCGTTGGCGACAGCCGCCGGCCCGGCCGAAGCTGGTTGCGGATCGCCAGGCGTTTGAGGTGCTCATAGGCCGAAGCCGATTTGCTGAGCACGCCGGGCGATCCTGTGAAGTCGTCCATCAATCCGACTCTCCGGACTAGGTCGTGGCCCCAAGGCGAACTTCACTCTACGGTTGTGGTTAAGGTCAAGCCTTTTCGGCCTCAAGCGTCTCTCTTCAAGTAAATGTGACGCTATATTCACGGATTTCTGCGCTGTATCGGCCTATGGCAGAAATCAACTTGGTGTCTAGAATAGATAGGTGGATTCGTGCGTGGACACTTGCTGAAGATATTTGAAACAACCACGCTGCAGACTCCGCAAGGAGTTTGCATAACGAGGTTTCCCAGCCAGTCATGGGCAAGGCTGCCGGGCAGCCCGCACGGTCCGCGTCGTTTTTTATTCAAAATCCGTGAGCTCGACATTGACGTCCGCGCCCAATGGCACAATGTACACTCGTACAAGTTGAATTGCGAGTCATTCTCGACATGCACCCCTTGGAAAGCGACACCGGCCGAGGCCGCCGGGTGCTCTCAGAAGCGATCCGTGCCGTGCGCAAGCGACGGCGGCTCAAGGTGGGTGACGTGGCGCAGCGGATGGACCTGGCCCGGCGGTCCTATGAGTATTTCGAGGCCGAGGGTTCGCTCGACCTCACCCGTCTCCAGCGCTTCGCCGAGGTCACGCGCAGCGACGCCTACGCCATCCTGTTGAGCATCCCCCTCGGCTCCCCGCAGTTTGCAGCGCGGTGCGCCGACAACAAGATGATGACCACATTCCTGACCCTGGCCCGGGAGTTCGACCTGCGACTCGGCGACGACATCGCCAGGCTCGGGACGGAGTCCATCACTCGCGCCTTCGCCACCGCATTTCGGGACCTTGAGAGCTTAGCGCGAGGCGACGGCAAGGCGTGAGCGTGGGCCGTTTCCAAGCCGCCCGCGCGGCCTCCCGGGCGCGCGGCGTCCGGTTGACGCCACGTCAGCTGGAGTGCCTGGCCTTAGTGCGGGCGGGCAAGGCATCGGCGGAGATCGGCCTCATCCTGGGGCTCTCCAGCCGTAGCGTCGACACCTATATCGCCTCGGCGTGCCTAAGGCTTGGCGTCTCCAAGCGCAGCCAGGCCGTGCTCGTCGCCGTGCGGCTCGGACTACTATAGTAATTCTACGATATTGAAATCGCGCGACTTTTGATCAATCTTGTCACAACCTTGATTTGTGATGGAGAAGGTCATGCACGCCAACATTGCGATCCGCCCGCAGCCCGCGGCACGGCTCGGGAGAGGCCGCGCATGATCCTAGAACTCGCCGCCGCGCTGGCGCTTTCGGAGCGATGCGCGCCTAAAATCGCTCCAGGGACCTTGATCCCGATCGTCCGCACGGAGAGCGGCTTCGACACCCTGGCGATCGGCGTCAACCGGGGCGCGACCGGTTGGGCGCGTCCGCGGACGCCGCAAGCCGCCGCCCAGATAGCCCGCAAGCTGATCGCCGACGGGGCGAACCTCGACCTGGGCCTGGCCCAGATCAACACCGCCAACCTCGCGCGCCTTCGCCTGTCCGTCGAGGACGCCTTCGACCCATGTCGCAACCTCGCTGCGGCGGGGGAGCTCCTGGCGGCGAACTACCACGCTGTGCGTGGTCGGGCGCCCAATGACCAGGCCGCGCTGAGGACCGCCCTGTCGCTCTACAACACCGGGCGGACGGACCGGGGCTTCCGCAACGGCTATGTCGCCAAGGTCGAGGCCGCGGCGCGCTCACTGGTCCCAGCCATCGATATGGCCCCGGAGACGAAGGCCCCGACGGCTGGCGACACCGGGCCGGCGTCGCGCGACGTCTTCGCACGCGCCAGCAGCTCCCCGATCCTGGTGTTCGCGGCCGGCGCCCCCTCGACGCAGTCGAGCCTGGAGGTCGCCCCATGAACCCGCTCGCCGTTCGCCGCGCCGGCGCCGTGGCCTCCATCGCGCTCGTGGTCGCGCTAGGCGCCGTCCAGCCTGCGCTCGCCCAGGACGTCGAGGGTCTCCTCCAGAACGTCGTGGACATGTTGACCGGTAACACCGCGCGCCTCCTGGCGGTCATCGCCGTGGTGGTCGTGGGCATCCTCTGGATGTTCGGCCTCTTCGACCTGCGCCGGGCCGCCATTGTGGTGCTTGGCATCATCGTCGTCTTCGGCGCCGCCGAGATCGTCGACATGCTGACTGGGGGCGGAACGCCATGATCGAGGCGCGGCTCACCGAGGACACCCTCTTCCTGGCCTGCACGCGCCCGGCCATGGTCTGGGGCGTGCCGATGGAGGCGATGGGGATCAACCTCATCGTCACCGGCCTGGCCTTCCTCATCGGCGGCAGCCTCGCCTGGCTTGCCCTGGCCCTCGTGCTCCACGCGGTGTTCCGCGGCGTCTGCGCCACCGACCACAACGCCTTCCGGGTGCTCTCAGTCTGGCTGGAGACCCGCGGCCGCGCGCGCAACGGATCGCTGTGGGGTGGAAGCTCCTGCACGCCGTTGCCGCTGCACCGCGTCCGCCGGCCGCGAGAGCGGCATGCCTAGCCTCACCCCGTCCCCGTCGATCCGCTCGCTCATGCGACGGGAGCTGGAGCCCAGGGCGTACCTGCCCTATGCGCGGCACATCACCGACACGGTCGTGGCGCTCGACAACGGCGCGGTGATGACGGCGTTCAGGCTCGAGGGCGCGAGCTTCGAGACCGCCGACCTGGCCGAGCTCAACGACCGCCACGCCAAGCTCAACGGCGCCTGGCGCAACCTCGCCGACGAGCGCGTGGCGATCTGGCACCACCTCATCCGACGCGAAGAGGATGGCTACCCGGAAGGACCCTTCCGCTCGGATTTCGCGGCCGACCTCGACGAGGCCTATCGCGCCGAACTGGCGAGCCGGCGGCTCTTCATCAACGAACTATACCTCACCCTGGTCCTCCACCCGGGCCACAGACCTGTCGACCGGTTGAGCGCCCTCTTCTCTCGCAGCGCCAAGGCCCAAGGCGCGGACGCCATCGAGGCCGCCGGCCAGGCCTTGGGCGAGATCGCGCGCGATCTTGGCCAGCACCTCGGCCGCTACGCACCGCGCGCCCTTGGCCTGGTTGAGCGCAACGGGCTTTGGTTTTCAGAACCCCTCGAGCTCCTGCGCCAAATCCTCACCGGCCGGCGCGAAGCGGTTCCCCTGGTCCGCGGTCACCTCGGCGAAGCGGTCTACGCGGCGCGGGTGATCTTTGGGCGCGAGGCCCTGGAGATCCGCGACGTCGGCGAGACCCGCTACGCAGCCATGCTGGGCGTGAAGGAATACCCCGCCGTCACCCGGCCAGGCCTGTGGGATGGCCTGCTGACCTGCCGCTTCCCGCTGGTCGCCTCGCAGTCATTCGCCTTCCTCTCCAAGAGCGCCGCCCGCGGCGTGCTCGAGCGCAAGCAGAACCAGATGGTCAGCGCCCGCGACCGGGCGGCGAGCCAGATCGAGGGCCTTGGCGAGGCGCTCGACGACCTCACCAGCAACCGCTTCGTCATGGGCGACCATCAGGCCTCGGTGCTGGTCCATGCCGCCACGCCAGGCGAGCTTGGCGACCGCCTCTCGCGGGCGCGCAGCGTGCTCGCCGACTCCGGCTTGGTCGCCGCGCGGGAGGACCTGGGCCTGGAGGGCGCGTTCTGGGCGCAGTTCCCCGGCAACTTCGCCAAGCGCGTGCGGCCAGCGGCCATCACGTCGCGGAATTTCGCGGGCTTGGCCCCCTTCCACACCTATCCGGCGGGACGGCCTGAGGGAAACCATTGGGGTCCGGCCGTCGCCCTCCTGCGCACAACGGCGGGCTCGCCCTTCTTCTTCAATTTCCACGTCGGCGACCTTGGCCACACCTTCATCTGCGGGCCCTCCGGCTCGGGCAAGACGGTCATCCAGAACTTCCTGCTGGCCCAGCTCGAGAAGCTCGGAGCCCAGCAGGTGTTCGTCGACAAGGACCGCGGCGCGGAGATTTTCGTGCGCGCCTGCGGCGGGACCTATCTCACCCTCCGCAACGGCCAGCCGACCGGGTTCGCACCGCTCAAGGCGCTGGAGTACACGCCGGCCAATCAGGCCTTCCTCGGCCAACTCATCCGCAAGCTGGTGACCGGCGATGGCGAGCGGCTGCCTGCGTCGGCGGAACGCGCGATCGACGAGGCGATCGCGGCGCTGGCGCCCATCCCGGCCGCGGCCCGGTCGCTGGCCGCGTTGCGCGCCTTGCTCGGCCAGCACGACGCCGACGGGATCGGCGCGCGCCTCGAGCGCTGGACCCGCGGAGGCGCCTTGGGCTGGGTGCTGGACAACGAGGTCGACAGCCTGGCGTTCGACGCCCGTTTCCTGGGCTTCGACATGACCGATCTGCTGGACAACGCCCAGGTGCGTACGCCAGCGATGATGTACCTGTTCCACCGCCTGCAGGGCCTGGTCGACGGGCGGCGGTTGGTCATCGACATCGACGAGTTCTGGAAGGCGCTCGGCGACGAAGCGTTCCGGGGCCTGGCCCAGGATGGCCTCAAGACCTTCCGCAAGCAGAACGCCTTCATGGTCTTCGGCACCCAGTCGCCGGCCGACGTCCTGCGCTCGCCCATCGCCCACACCATCCTCGAGCAGTGCGCGACCAAGGTCTTCCTGCCCAACCCACAGGCCGCGGCGCGCGACTATGTCGAGGGCTTCGGCCTCACCGGCGAGGAGCTCCGGCTGGTCCGCGAGGAGTTGGCTCCGGAACAGCGGCGGTTCCTGGTCAAGCAGGGTCACGACTCCGTCGTCGTCGAACTCGACCTCTCAGGGCTGGGTGATCACCTGGCCGTCCTCTCCGGCCGGACCGACACCGTTGAGCTCGCCGCGCGCCTGCGTGCCGCGCACGGCGAGGCGCCGGAGGCCTGGCTCCCCCTTTTCCATCAGCAGCGGAGGCTCCTCCCATGAGAGCACGCACAATCTGCGTCGGCCTTACGGCCGTGACCTTGGGCCTGGCGGCCGCCGGCCCTTCCCGGGCCCAGATGCTCGTCTATGACCCGGCCGCGGTCGGTCATCTGATCAGCCAGGCCCAGACGGCGCTCTCCCAGCTGCAGAGCCTTCGCCAACAGGTCGACCAGGCCCAGCAGCTCTATGACAGCTTCAACCAGGTCTCCGACGTGAACGGCCTGGCCCAGCGCCTGCTGCTGCCGGAACTGCGCAAGGTGGTTCCCGAACTCGCAAGCCTGGAGGCCGCCGCACGGGGGGACCTCGACGCCCTGGGCGATCTGGCCGAGCGTGCCAAGGCCATCCGGTCCGAGTCCCGGGTCTATCGGCCAACCGATCCTACGCCCGCCGACGAAGCCTTGGACCAGGCTGGCGATCGGGCCGCTCGCGACATGGCGCTTGGCGAGAGGATCGCCAGCGTCGCCACCGACCGGCTGGAGGGACTGGAGGAGCTGCGCCAAGCCCTGGACAGTGCCGACAACGCCCGCGCGGTCATGGACATCAGCGCCCGCATCGCCGCCGAGCAGGCGGTGATCCTGAACGACCAGATGCGGCTGCAGGGCGTCGCGATGATGCAGGCGTCCGAGGCGCGGCTTGAGCGGCAGCGGGAAAGGGAACGCATCGAAGCCGCGCGTGTCGAGCGCATGGCTATGTTCCGCCGGGGCTTCGAGCGGTGATGCGATCTGGAGCGATAATCTCGGCGCTCTGCGTCGGCTTGTGCGCATGCCAACAGCCGGCACGGAGTGCTACTTATTTTGAAGCGCATCCGGACGAAGCAGAGCGCATCGCCGTAGCGTGCCGCGCCGGAGCGCAACGCGGTGACGAGTGCCTGAATGCGGAAGCTGGCCTGGTCGAGGTCAAGCGCCAGGCCCGGATGAAGATGTTTCGCCGCGGTTTCGAGAAGTAGATGGCGACCCAGGTCCAAATCTTCGAGCCGGCCTACGCCTATGTCGACGGCCGTCTGACCGACTTCCTCGACACGCGACTCGGTGACGTCATGTCAGAAGTGTCGGGTCCGCTGCGGGCGGCGTTCGTCCTCTATGTGGTGTTGTACGGCTTCGCGATCCTGCGCGGCGCCGTCGCCGAGCCCATCATGGACTTCGCGATCCGCGCCATGAAGCTGGTCTTCATCAACGCCATCGCCACCACGCCAGCCTATGGCAGCTTCGTCACCGATCCGCTGTTCAACGACCTTCCCAACACCCTGGCCCGGGCGCTCAGCGGCGGCGACGCCTCGACGGTCGGCGAGGCCTTCGATGAGCTGATCAACTACGGCGCCTACCTGGCCGACGAGATCGACAGGGAGGGTAGCTTAATCCGACCAGGAATGTGGGTCCTCGCCCTCGTGGTCTTCGTGGTGGCCGCGCTGACGGCAGCGCTTGGCTTTGGGGTCGTCCTCGTGGCCAAGATCGCGCTCGCCCTGCTGGTGGCGATCGGCCCGATCTTCGTGGCCTGCGCGCTCTTCGAGGCCAGCCGCCGCTTCTTCTTCGGCTGGCTGTCGCAGGCCGTGAGCTACCTCGTGCTCTTCGCGATCATCCTCACCCTGGTGCAGCTGGTCCTGGACCTCATCCGCAGCCAATGGGCGTCCATCGAGGCCCAGGACCCATTCGCCGCCGGCCTGGTCTTCGTCGCGCTCTGCGTGCTCGCGGGCTTCTTCTTCCTGTCGGCGCCCTCCATCGCCGCGGGCGTGGCCGGCGGGCCAGCGCGGGCCTCGCCGATTTCCGGGGTGTGGCGCGGTCAATCGGCCGCGGCGGGGCTCCTCCGCCGGCGTCTTCTGCGGCCCGGACCGGTGGTTCCGCCCAATCGACGGGGGGAGGCGGTCGATGAAACGCGTCCTCCTGGTCGCCACCTTTGGCCTGCTCGCCGGCTGTGCCACGGATTCCCAGAAGCTCGCCGTCTGTGACGGCAAGCACCGGCGTCCCGCCAACCCTCATGGAACGGTGCTACCGGGTGCGCCGGCCGCGTCTCCGGCGCCGCCGTCCCAAGCGGTAGGAACGCCGGGTGGCGGCTGCGGGAGGTCCAGATGAGCGGCGTCCCGACATCTGACCTCAAGGCCTATTTCGAGGAGGCCAGGCGCTGGGACCAGGACCGGTTGGGCTCGGCCCTGCGCTCGCGGCGGCTGGCCTGGATCATGGCGTCGGTGGCCACGGTGCTGGCGGCCGCGGCCGTTGTGGCCGTGGCGGCGCTTGCGCCGCTCAAGACCGTCGAGCCCATCGTGGTCCGGGTCGACAAGACCACGGGCGCCGTGGACGTGGTGACCACCCTGGACGACGAGATCATCGTCGGCCGCGACGAGGCGGTGACCAAGTATTTCCTGGGGCAGTATGTGCGGGCCCGGGAGAGCTATCTCGCCGCCTCGGCGGCGGAAGATTTCAGGCAGGTGGCCATCTTGTCCTCGACGGGTGAGCAGCGTCGCTGGGCCGACCTGCACCGTGGCTCCAATCCGCTGAGCCCACAGGTCCGCTACGGTCCGGCCGGGACCGCCGAGGCCCAGGTCCGCGCCATCAGCTTCATCAACGACCGGGTCGCCAACATCCGCTTCCGGCGGGTGGTCCGCCAGGGCCAGGCCGAGACCACCGAGGATTGGATCGCCACGGCGGCCTTCACCTACACCAGGGCGCCTATGCGCGAAGCCGACCGGCTCCGCAATCCGCTGGGCTTCCAGGTGACGTCCTATCGCGCTGATCCAGAGGTCGCCCCATGAGAAGTCGACGCCGTCTCGTGCCAGCCCTGGTCCTTGGGCTGGCGATCACGCCGCTCCATGCCCTCGGCGCAGAACGCACCGCAGCGCCCGACCCACGGGTCCGGACCCTCGTCTTCGATCCAGGCCAGGTCTATCGCATTGTCGGCGTCACCCGGACGGCCACCCAGATCGTCTTCTCGCCCGAGGAGGAGGTCCTGCATGTGGCGCTGGGCGACAGCGCCGGCTGGGAGGTCGCGCCCCAGGCCAATGTCCTGTTCCTCAAGCCCAAGGCCGGTGGACGGCCCACCAATCTGCTGGTGACCACGCGACGCGGGACCGGCAGCCGCCACTACCTCTTCGAACTCGTGACCCGTTCCGGCGCCATCGGCCGCGGGACGCCCGACACCTATTTCCAGGTCCGGTTCCGCTATCCGCAGGACGAGCGCGCGGTGCTGAGCGCCGCCCTTGGCGCCGAAGCCCTGGCCCTGGAGCAGAAGGTGCTGCAGCTGAAGCTGGAGCGCGGCGTGCTCGAGGGGCGGCGCAACCTCGCCTACGCCGTCCAGGGATCAGGCGCCCTGCAGCCGTCCGAGGCGTCCGACAACGGCCGCTTCACGGTCCTGCGCTTCCCCGCCAACCAGCCCCTGCCCGCCATCTACGCGGTGAGCCCCGCCGGGGCGGAAAGCCTCGTCCCCTTCGACGTGAGGGGGGAGTTCGTGGTGATCCATCAGGTGGTCGGCCAGCTGCGCCTGCGGCGCGGACGCGAGGTGCTCTGCGTGTACAACGAGGCCTTCCAGCCCTACGGCGCCCAGACCGGGACGGGAACAGCCGCCGGCGATGTGGACCGGGTCGACGGTCCGGCGGCGCGCCGATGAGCGACGGGCTCGACAGCAGCTCGCGACCGGGGCCGCCTGCCTCGGGCGTGATCGCCGGGGAGCGGACCATCACCCCGATCAGCGGCCGTCTGGGCGCCGCCGTGGGTGGCAAGACCATGACCCTGGCCGCGCTCGCCGCCGGCTGCGCGGTGTTCCTTGTGCTGACCTGGGACCGCGGCGACCGGGCCGCGCCGAAGCGCCTGGAGCCGGCCCGCCAGGTGGTCGCCTTCGAGCCCGCGCGGGGGGGCGCCGCCCCGACGCTCGCCAATCCGGGACCCGATGCGCCGAGCCTCTCGGGCGAGGTAGACGGGGTGCCGGCGCTTGATCCGTACGCGGGCGAGACGGGACGCGTACCTTCGCGCGCCCGGCCCACGTCCCGGACGCCGCCGGCCTCTCCACTCGTGGTGTATTCGAGCGGCGTGGAGCGGATCGGACCTGCGCCCGCGCCGAGGCCGGTGCTCGCCGCGGCTGCCGCGCCGACAGAGCTCGACGCCCTGCGGCAGGCGTCGGACGTGGGCCTGGTCCGCGCCGGGCGGGTGGGGGATCGCAACTTCCTCATCCTGGCCGGGGCCAGCCTCCCCTGCGTGCTGACCACGGCGCTCGATTCCACCACCCCGGGCTTCGTGAGCTGCCTGATGCCGTCGGACGTCCTGTCCGACAACGGCGCCGTGGTGCTGATGGAGAAGGGTTCCAGGGTGCTGGGCGAATACCGCTCACGCATGGCCCAGGGCCAGACGCGGATTTTCGTGGTCTGGACCCGGGCGGTGACACCATCGGGCGTGTCGGTGGCGCTGGCCTCGCCGGCCGCCGACGCCCTGGGCCGGGCCGGCTTCGATGGCGAGGTCGACACCCGGTTCTGGAGCCGGTTCGGCGGGGCGCTGCTGATGTCGGTCGTCGACGACGGGTCCGAGGCCGCCTTTGGACGCGACCGGCGCGAGCGTTCATTTCGCGAGGCGCAAGGCGCGGCCACCGAAGCCCTTCGCAGCTCAGCCGACATCCCGCCGCGCCTGCGCAAGGCCCAGGGGGCGGAAGTCTCCATCTTCGTGGCCCACGACCTCGATTTCTCCGCGGTCTATGGGCTGCGGTCCCGTTGAGGCGCGGGCCGTGTCGGACATCTCCGTCCTCGAGCATTACCTGGCGCCCCTCCAGCCGCTGCTGGCCCTGCGAGACGTCACCGAGCTCGTGGTCAACCAGCCAGGCGAGGTGGGCGTTGAGCGTGCCGGCGGCTGGACCTGGCACGATGTCGCTGAACTGACGGGCTCCTGGCTCGCCACCCTGGCCGTGGCGGCCGCAGCCTACACCCGCCAGGACGTCAGCCCTGACCATCCCATCTGCTCGACCGTGCTGCCGGGCGGCGAGCGCTGCCAGATCGTCATCCCCCCGGCCGTGCCGGCCGGTACGGTCAGCCTCACCATCCGCATGCCTTCCCGCGCATTGCTCGACCTGCCGGCCCTCGAGGCGGCCGGCCTGTTCCAGGACGTGGCGCGCCGCGACGGGGGGCCGGACGAGGACGAGGCCGGGCTCTGCCGGCTGCGCGACCTGGGCGACTGGCCGGCCTTCTTCGCGCTTGCCGTCCGCCTACGGAAGAACGTGCTGGTCAGCGGCGCGACAGGCTCGGGCAAGACCACCTTCGCCCGCAGCCTGATCCAGTTGATCCCACCCCAGGAACGGTTGATCACCATCGAAGACGCCCGTGAGCTCACCGCCCCCCACCGCAACCTGGTCCATCTCACCTACGCCCGCGATGGACGAGGCCTGTCGACAGCCAGCCCCAAGGCCCTGCTCGAAAGCGCGCTGCGCATGCGGCCAGACCGAATCCTGCTCCAGGAACTAAGGGATGGGACCGCCTTCTTCTACCTGCGCAACGTCTCCAGCGGCCACCCGGGCTCCATCACGACGGTCCATGCGGACTCAGCCGCAATCGCCTTCGAGCAGCTCACCCTGCTCGTGCGCGAGTCCGAGGGCGGGCGGGACCTGCCCCGGGACGACATCCGCAACCTGCTGCACCTGCTGGTGGACGTGGTCGTGCAGCTGAAGCGCATCGACGGCCGGTTCCGCGTCACGGAGGTCTATTATGACCCGGTTCGAAAACGCCGGGCCCGGTTCTAGGGCCCTCCTCGTCGTCTCCGCGGCCGGTGTGGCGCTGCTGGTGTTCCTCGTCCTTGCGGGGCTGGTCGCCGTCGCCGGCCTGGGACATCTCACGCCCGACCTGGACATGGCGGCCGTCCCCGCCTGGCTCTGGTACAACCGCGCCGACCCAGCCGTCGCCACCTGGACGCGGATCGGCGCCCTCGCGAGCGGCCTGTTCGTGGCGGGCCTGGCTGTCGCGGCCGCCTCCCAGGTCCGGCGCTCGATGCATGGAGCGGCCCGCTGGGCCCGTGAGGACGAACTGCGCCGTGGAGGCCTACGCAGCCGCCACGGCATCGTGCTAGGCGAGCGCGACGGAAGGTTGCTGGTATTCGGGGGATCGGAGCACGTCATGCTCTACGCCCCGACCCGCACCGGAAAGGGGGTGGGCGTGGTGATCCCCAACCTCCTGACCTGGCCCGACAGCGTCATCGTGCTCGACATCAAGCGCGAGAACTGGCTGGCGAGCGCCGGCTTCCGCGCCGCCCACGGCCAGGCCGCGCTGTTGTTTGACCCCCTCGCGCCAGACGGGGCCACCGCCCGGTTCAATCCCCTGGCCCATATCCCGCGCGAAGACCCGGGCGCCGTCCTCGATGAGCTGCAGAAGATCGCGACCATGCTGTTTCCGGTCAGCGAACGCACCGACCCCTTCTGGTCTGAAGCCGCGCGGATCGCCTTCATTGGCGTAGGCGCTTACGTGGCCGAGACCCCTGGGCTGCCCTTCACCCTGGGCGAAATCCACCGCAACCTGACCGGCGAGAACCCGCGCGAGCAACTACCCAAGAAGATCAAGGAGCGTGAGCTGAGCGGCCGGCCGTTGTCGCCGGGCTGCACCAGCGCGCTGCAGGACTTCTGCAGCACCAACGAGAAGACCTTCGCCTCGATCAAGCAGACCGCGACGGCGCGCCTGGGGCTTTGGTTGAACCCGCGCGTGGATCAGGCGACCTCGGTGTCGGATTTTGACCTGCGCGAGCTGAGGACCCGGCCGACATCGCTCTACCTGGCGACGACGCCAGACAACCTCGCCCGGGTCGCGCCGCTCTACAACCTGCTGCTGCAGCTCTTCGTTGATCTCAACACCCGCGCCCTTCCAGCCAGCGGCGAGGGGCGTCCGCAGGTCCTTGTCCTGCTCGACGAGTTCGCGCGGCTGGGCCACGCAGGCGTCATCGCCCACGGGTTCTCCTTCCTGGCGGGCTACGGGATCCGCCTCCTGGCGGTCCTGCAAAGCCCTTCCCAATTGCGCGCCGCCCACGGTCGCGATCTCGCAGAAGAGGTCCTGGGCAATTGTGCCGTCCAGGTGGTTTTCGCACCTAGGGAAATCGAGGTCGCCCAGGCCTTGAGCGAACGGCTTGGCTACTATGACCAGAAGAGTTCTTCCCGCTCACGCCCCTTCGGCCTTGGGACCGGCCGACGCTCTGTCACCGACTCCACCGCGCGTCGCGCCCTGATGTTGCCGCAGGAGCTGATCGCGCTCCCCGACAACCAGGCGATCATCCTTCGCGCAGGCATGCCCCCGGTCCGGGCCCGAAAGCTGCGCTATTACAGGAGCAAGGCGTTCCGTGCCCGCGTCATGCCCGCTCCGGTCCTCGTGGCCCGCCCCCTGCCGCCGCCCAAACCGATTTCCGACCGCGACCGCGCCAGGCAGGCCGAGCAGGCAGAGCTTCGCGCGGCGGAGGCCCGCATCGATGAAATGGCCCTGAACGAGTCCCTTGGGCTCGACGATGAAAATGGATCGCCCTTGATCGTCGGATCGCAGGCCGCGGCCCTAGAGGCCCTGGCCTCAGCTCAGCGCTCCGGGCCCTCATCGCGCTCGATCTGGCGTTGGCGGCTGCTGAGGTCCTTGGTGCGGGCTTCGCGCAGTTCCTTCGCCAAGAGATGGAAACGGTTTTCCGGACTCGGCATGGATAGCGCAAAGCCCTCCACCTTCTGCGACAACGCCTGATCGGCGGGGTCCGGGGACTTGGCCAGCAGTTTCGCGGCGAGCCCATAGGCCGCGCGCGTCGTCATCCACCGTTCCCGCAGATGGACATTCCAGGGATCTGGATCCTGCGGGGGCTCGAACGCCGCCTTGGCCGCCTGCTCACGGGCCGCGGCCAAGACCCTGGGTTCGTCGCCCAGCCCCAGCTCATGGCGCTCACGCATCCTGCGCAACGCCATCGGTTCGGACCTGAGCACCACGCCCCGCGCCCGACGCGGCGTGGCCTCGGCTTCCACGCCGCGGACCCTCAGGGCCTCCGCGAAAGTCTGGCGCCATTGATCCAGGTCCGCCGTGGTCGGGTTCAGCCGCTCTCCCGCGTCGCCGAGCGCACGAACGGCCACGTGGACATGGGGATGGCTACTATCATCGTGGGTCGCCAGGACGTAGTCGAACTGCTTGCCGAAGGACGTCGCGACAAACTCGCGCGCGGCCTCAAAGACCTCATCTGGGCTCACACCTTGCGGCATGGACAGGACAAGCGATCGCGAGAGCGGCGAGCGCTCCTGTCGCCGACTGTCGGCCTGCCAACCCCAGGCCCAGGCGGCCGCCAACTCGTGCTGCTCGTCGCGGCCGGCCAAGACCTCGCCTCCACGCCCCTCCAATGGCAGGTCGCCCTTGCGGGAGATGTAGTCGAGATGCGCCTTCAGTCCCCGGGCGTTCCGCGCAGCGCCTGTCACCCTGACCATGACTTCAGGCGCGCGTGACGTGATGCGTGCGAGCCTCGCCTTGGTCGCTTCCGGCGACGTGGCCGTCAGGCCTCCAGCGAAGCCCCCGTCCCCGGCGCGCGCGCGGCGGTTGGCCACCGGACGCCAGATATCCTCGAAACCACGGACGGGCCGGAACTCCGTCATTCGCCAGTGCGCCAATACGAGAGATTGCCGACGAAGCCAGCCTCCAGTCCGATGATGTGAGCTCGAACCTCCCGCGCCAGTTCCTCGAAGCGTGGGGGCTGATCGCAGGCTTCAACCGATCCAGGCCTTCCAGCCTGATGTGCGATCCGCAAAAGCGCCGCGGAGATCCGCCTTAGCTCGGTATGGGTCCTGATGATCGCGAGTTCGCCTTCACGGGAGAAGCGTGGCCCGCCCGACGCGCGCCGATGTACCAGCGCGGCGATCCAACTTGAGCGATGCAGACCCATGGCGAAGGCTTCCTGGTCGATCCAGTCGGCATCCTCAGGGGTGAGCAGGGTACCGACCCTGATTGTCCGGCCGTCAGGTGGCGGCGAGGTGGCAGGCCTTGCTGGTGGCGGCGTCGGCTGGCCCGCCACTGCATCCTCGACGAGACGGCGGAGGAAAGCCGCCCGCCCGCCGCCATTGCGCGCGATCGCATCGACCGCCCGGGCGACATCCTCAGTCACGTTCACCTTCAGGACAGGCAAGGCGACACCATTGGCCACAACCCTACGCGGTCCCGAGTTTGGCCCGATTTCCCATCTTTGCAGACACCGTAAGCCTACGGGTCCGCTCGCGTCATCGGCGGCGAGAGCAAGGCAGGATTTCGGCCCTGGGTGTGGGCGCCCGCGACGCACGCGAGACCTACGCGCGGCCTGAACAACCCGGAGTACTCCACCGACCAAGACGTCTCGCCCCCCGGTTGCCATCGAACCGCGTTCTGTTAGCGTCCGTGCCTGGGGATCGGGCCTGGGAGGGCGATCATGGACATGATGTTTGAGCCAATCCGCAAGTACGCGCAGTTCACAGGGCGCGCGCGGCGGAAGGAATACTGGATGTTCTTCCTGCTGGTCATCGGGATTGAGATCGTCTTCTACATCCTGATGGGCATACTGGGCGCGGGCCCGATGATGGCCGGCGATCCCACGGCCGGCCTCAACCCGGTCGCGGGCCTGCTGATGCTGGTCTATTGCGTGGTGATGCTGGGCCTGCTCATCCCCTCGCTCGCGGTGGGCGTCCGGAGGCTGCACGACACCAACCGATCGGGCTGGTGGCTGCTGATCGCCCTCATCCCGTTCCTGGGCGTCCTGGTCCTGTTGATCTTCATGGTGTTGGACGGCGCAGCCGGCGACAACAGGTTCGGCCCAGACCCCAAGGGGCGCGAAGGCCTAGTCGCGGCCTAGGTGGGTGGACTGCGGCGACCCTTGTCGCCTGGTACCGCCTTGGCACACTGTGGCTGGTCAACGGCCGGCGACACGACGGAGCGCGACCAGTCCGGCGTCGGGCGTGAGGTCCTGGCCCACAGCGCCCACTCAACGTGCCCGCTTGCAGCACTCGCCGATGACATCGGAGTTCCGCAACACCAGGTCTTCGCCCAGACGGAAACGTCGCCAGACGGCCTCATCAGCGCCTCGTATCAACCAGACCACCGCCGCCCAGCGATCCCGACCGTGCGCGGCCGAGGCCACGCGCTCTGGAACTTGCCAGCTCGCTGGGAGGGCTCGTGAGGTCGATCCTGCCAGCCCACATGCGCCCGAACCGCCTGACAAAAGGACGCCCGCGCGGCGAGTCGCGCGGGCGTTATCAGTGGGGGGTCAAGGGCGTCGGTCACCCTTGACTTCACTCTACTCAGCCGAGAGCTAAACCAGCAAGACCTCTTTCAGGCGAGGCGCGATCGTGGGCGCGGACCGCGTGTTCGCGAAAGGCGTCGGGCCGATAGGCCCATGAGCGTTGCAGGACGCTCGCCTCGAATGTGGTCAGGCCTCGCGCACCGCATCCGCTTGCATGAGCAAGGTTTCCAAGTCGCCGACAACCGCCGTAAGGTCGGGCGGCGCGTCCGGAAGATCGGCGCCGCAGGCCTGCAATTGACGCTGCTCAACGAGCCCCCTAGCGAGGCGACTTGGCTTGGATGGACCGATGCGGGACACGCGGCGGCGCGACGTGTGCGCCCCTAGGCCTGCTCGATATCGGTCAGGGCGAAGTCCTCGCCGACGAAGAGCAGTGGCGCGCTGTTCTCCCGGGCCAGGGCGTAGGCGAAGCAGTCCCCGAAGTTGAGCGACGCCGAATGCACGCCCTTGCCCCAGCGCGCATAGGCCTCGGCCACCTTGCTCGCGGTGGAGGCCGTAACCGGAACGACGTCGAACCCCAACCCATCGACCAAGGCGCTCATCTCGCCGCCCACATTGCTGCGGCCGGCCACGATCAACGCCTCGGCCAGCGTGCCCGCCGAGATGGCCACGGCCGTCTCGGCTTCCAGCACGTCGATGCAGCGGTCGCCGGCCGGCTCGGCGAGGAGAATGGCCATCAGCGCCGACGTATCGACCACGATCACCGGGGGAGGCCCTCGTCATCATAGAGGAAGTCCTGGCTCGCCGCCGCCGCAGGGCCTTCCACCGCCTTCTCCGAAGCCTGCCGGCGCGCCGCCTCCAGGATTTGGCGGCGGGCCTGGCGGTCCCCAACGGCCTTGATGGCGACCAGGCGCACGGTCGGCTGCCCATGACGGGTCAACACCACATCGTCCCCGGCTTCGGCCCTGCGGACCAGGTCCGTAAGCTGCGCCTTGGCGTCGCTCACCGAGACATGCATAGCACCAACCTCAACCAAACTATGGACTATTTTCCACAATATAGACCATTAGATAGTCCATTTCAATCTTGGCTCGGACGCGACGCCAACAGAGCTTGGAGGCCGAGGAGCACCTCCTCCGGGCGCTCCTTCACATGCCAGGCTGGCAGCCTGATCGTGCTCCCGTCCCGAAGCAGGAGACTGAAGCGCTTGCGTGAGCCACGACTGGTTCGCACGGTCTCGACCGATGCATCGGAAATGTCGCCGAGGCGTACGTCCCTGCGCAGCGAGCCGTCGACGTAGAGCCGGTCGCCACGCCGCAGGATCGCGACCCCTGAACCGAGGAGCTTCGGAAGATTGAGCGCGACTGTCGTGCCGCCGCAGATCAGCGCGCCGACGGCGCCAACGAGGTCGTCACCGCCGCTTCGCGGCCTGGCGGCAAAGACACCCAAGCCGCTATAGGCCAGGACTGGAAAGAGTCCGACCACCAGGATCCCCACGCCCACCAGGGTGATGGCCAGGATCAGTGGCTTGTTCCAACGTGCGATCACATCCTTGTCGCGATCCATCAGCCATTCCTCCGCGCCACCGATGTCCTGCAACCTGGCATGGCGGGCGCTAACGAACCGCAACGCCGCAGGCGCCTCATATTCCAAGCCGCCAGCAGCCGGCGACGAGCGCCCGATTGGTGGCGAGGGTCGGCCTCCAGGAGCGAGGGCGCTCAGACGACCGGGGTAAGGAGGCTGCCTTCCAATGAGGAAGACGGGCGGGGTGCGACCTCAATCGCTTCACCGGCCTGAGCCGCCCGCAGATCGCCCAGCGCCCCGGGGCCCTGGATCAAGACGGTTGAGTGACGAAGGTCCAAGGCGCTCGCCCGCTGCGCGGCGAGGTTGACCGAGGCGGGTTAAGGCTCGGCTAGGATGCATCCAGTTGCGTCTATCCGGGAGGAGCCGCATGTGGCGGCCACCGCTCCACGGTAGAGGCGATTCATATGGGCCCGCTCAAGACGACCGCGACAGGGCCCGACCCTATCGACACCCAGGTCGGGATGCAGATCCGCGCCCGGCGCAAGTCGATCGGGTCAAGCCAGTCGACGCTGGCCGAGGCGATCGGCGTCAGCTTCCAGCAGGTGCAGAAATACGAGCGTGGCGCCAACCGGGTCTCGGCCTCGATGATGTC
>NZ_JAUYOJ010000209.1 GCF_030697925.1 Phenylobacterium sp.
CGATCCACGATGCACACGTGCGTCTCTTCCATCGAGACATCCAGGCCGGCAAAGGACTCCATGGTCAGTCTCCTCTTCCCGATGAGACCGATCCTCCGCGGCCTCGTGTGAAGAGCAACCGCCCATTACCCCATGTTGAAAAAGTCCGGAGTGGTGGTTTCGAGAGATCGCTTCGACCTCATGTCGGCACGACGGCGAAACAACCTTGCCGCACCTCAACTTGAGACCGAAGAACTATTGCGCCAAAGACGGCTAGATGAACGACTCGGCGACTTTTTCAACAGTATCCGCCAATAGCGGAACTTGGTCGGCGGCCGGACTGCGGACCCTCCCCCGGGTCAGCTTCGATGCGTGACGTTGTCTGCCATCCCCGCGCCGAGTTCGTCAGCCGCAATCTCTGAAAGGCGCCAATCTCGGAAAACCTTCACCTTCCGCCGGCGGGCAGCCTCCGGCGGGTAGACGAGATGGAAGCTCGACGCGGACTTCAGCGCGCGCCCGAACAGCCGAACTCACCTGCCCGCGTGTCCCAGGATCCGGGCCGAAAGTGCTGATCGGCCACACATTGAGGTCGGCGAGGCCTTCTTGCCGCCGGCGAGCGGCCGGCGGCCGATCTGGTCAGCTGCCGGGCCGTTGGGATTCGGCCTGCAGGAGACCCCGGATATAGCCGTAGCAGAACGCGAAGGACTCCGACCTCGCGGTGGGCGATCCTTCCACGAACGGCACATGATCGGGCATCAACATGCCGTCGTAGCCCACCTCGCGATAGGTCCGGATGGCCTGGGCCATGTCTATGTCGCCCTCATCGGGAAACACCTCGACGAAGCGATCACGCCGCCCGCGGATGTTGCGGAAATGGACATTGAAGATCTTCTTTCGCGCGCCGAACCAGGAAATCACGTCGTGGATTTCCCGCGGCGGGTCACTCAGAGCTTCGGACACCGTCCCCTGACAAAAGTTGAGGCCGTGATAGGGGCTCTCGCGGATCGACACGAAGCGCTTCAGCCCCTCGATCGTGCCAAGCACCCGGTCAACGCCCTGATACCCGGCGGGCGGCACGCCGGGGTCCTGCGGGTGGCAGGCGAGGCGCACCTTGTACTCCTCGGCGACCGGTACCACCCGATCCAGAAAGTAGGCGATCCGCTCCCAGGCCGCAGCGGCGTCGACGCGACCGGCGCGGGTCAACGGGGCCGGCGGCCGGGCGGCTTGCAGGTCCCAGGCTTCGTACTGGGCGTCGCCTCGGCCCTTGACCGTGGCCGTCCGCAGCACGCCCAGCAGGCTCATATTGTACTTGATGCAGGGTACGCCGGCCAAAGCGGCGTTGCGGATCATGGTCTGAAACGCCTCGATGTCGCGGTCGCGCTCTGGACTCTCGGCCAACATGATCGCCGGATGGGGCTCCCTGTCGATATGGCTCGAGCGCAAGATCGGAGGCTCAAGGATATCGACACTGACGCCGAACCTGGCGGCCGCATCCCGCACCGTCCCGATCTCGGCGACGGTGGCGTAGAGCCGTCCCTCCGCGATTTGGGGCTTGGCGCAGATGTTGCGGACGCCATAGCGGGCGAAGTAGGAGAAGCGGGCTTCATCGCTGGGCAGGCTCTGACAGCCTAGCTTCATGCGCAGGGGCTTGAGGGAGGACCCCGCCACGGCAGGCGACACGGTCCCCGCACTGACCCCGAGGCCGGCCAGGCTCATGAAGGCGCGACGGTCCATACGGGTCTCTCCTAGGCGCGGGCCAGCACGACGACCGCGCTGCGTCCGGACAATCCCCGGGGGTCGAAACGCATGCGGATCCTGTCGCGGTCGAAGCCGACCTCCAGGGCCGAGTGCGGCGAAACCAGGGTCGCGGCGCCTCGCGTCAATTCAATCTCGATGGGCGAGGTCTGGGCCTGGGTCGGATCGGCGAGCGCGATCTCGATCCGTCGCCGCCCAACCCGCGCGGCGACGCAAACCGCTCCGCTGGCCGAGATCTCGCCGCTGCGCCCCGGCAAGGCCGTCCAGAAATTGGCGGCGTGGACGGTCACGTCAGGGCCTTCCAAACGCACGCCCTGGATCCGGGCGTCGTTGTCCAGGATTGCGACTGCGCCCGAGACCTCGAAGGCCCTAGTCTGCGCCACTCCACGGCCGGGCAGCAAGACATAGGCATAGGACGCCGCCACCGGCCGAACGCCGTGGTCCAGCCAAAACGTGGCGTAGGTCCGAGAGCGAAGGCCGGTGGGACTGGCGCCCTGCTGGTTGATGCGCGACCAGGCGCCCTGGCGGATTTCCCTCAGGCCTCGCACGTCGGCGCCGCCAGGAAGCACCACGCCGCCGTAGCCCTCAAGGTGCAGCCAGCGCGCCTGTTCAAAGATTTCGATGTCGCCGCGCCGGGTCAGGCGCTCGCCGGAGGCGGCGTCCGTCAGCACCCGACGCTCGGCGCTGGCGCCGAGATTGCGGTTTTCCAGCACGGTCTCGACGACGCTCGGGTGATCGCTGGAGATGCCCGCGCCCAGGGACACGACATAGCCGTCGGCGGCGAACCAGGACTTGGTCGCCCGGAAGCCGCCGGCGTCGGTCTCGAGCCGCATGCCGACCGCCGCGCAGTCGGCGAGTTCCGCGCCCCCCACGGCGGAGCTGGTGTTACGCGCCACGCGCGCGGCCGGCGCACGCGGACGCTTGTCAAGGGTCACGCCCGGGAGCCGGTAGGGATCGACTGTCGGCCAGAAATCGTCGGCGAAATTCTCATGGCCCGGACCGTAGACGTAGGTCATGCCCTGGCCGGTGTACCAGCCCTCCAGGTTCTCGCCGTTGACCGACTCGTAGTTGGCGATGCGGGCGGAGCTCATGGCCAGGGCGACGGCGACGCCACCGGTTCGGAAGACGGCGCGTTCCATGGCCGGAAACACCCGGCACCCCTCGACCTCCGCGCCGGTCGGAACGGACCGGTCGCGGATCAGGTTGGAGGCAAGCCGCGCCGTGTAGGGGGTCATCCAATAGGCCGGCAGCCTGGGATCATAGGCGAACACATCGTAGACGCCCGACTGCGCGGCGATCCAGGCCTTGGCCTGGCTGCGCAGCCCAGCACCGCCCGGAACCTGGCCCAGATACAGCAGGGCGTGGATGACCGCCTGGCCGGACCGGATGTCGGAGAGGTTGGCGCGGGAGATGTTGCGCCCCCGCGTCATGTCCATCAGGGCGCCGCGGAACATCACCGGGGCGAAGGCGGCGCCGATCCGTTCAGCGAGCTTGGCCCATTCGGCCGACGCCAGCGCCCACGGCGATCCGTCCAGCAGGTGGATCAGCAGGGCTGAGCGAGACAACATGTCGCGCCCGTAGCCGCCGGTATAGGCGAGGTCGTCGTGCTGGATGAAAGAGCCGTCGGCATGGAAGCCGTCGCCGGATTTCACATCCTCGAAGGTCGTCGGGAAGGTGCGGCGCGCGCTCTCGAGCTTGGCGGCGTCACGCGCCAGGATCGCATTCAGCGCCACGACGTGGGACCGCCAGACGGTGTTGGCCGCCGTGCCGACGTCGGCGTGGGGCGTGAAACGGTCGATCGCCGCGACCAGGCGTTCGAGGAGGCCCGGACGCTCGGCCTGGAGGATCGGCCGCAGCAACAGAAGCAGGTCGGTGAGCGCCGTGGGAATGCCGATCTCCCACTCCCACCAGTTGCCGCTGCGCTCGATGCGGATGCTGTAGCGTCGCGCCTCGAACCAGGCCAAGGCCTCGACAAGGTCGGCCTTCAGGCGCGGGTCGCCCGCCAACGCGCTTCCCGGCGTGGAGAAGGCGAGCGCCATGACCCGCAGGCGGTCGGCTGAGATCCTGGAGTTGTACTCGGCAAGCCCCGACGCCGGGTCGTTCCATAGGGCGCCGGGACCGGTCCGGGGGTCCGCCATGACCCCCCACCACTGCCTAGCATTGTCGGCGACGCCGCGGACAATGGCGTCATAGGGCGGCGATCGCGGGTCCAACGCCGAACCCCCGGTCAGCATATCGATCCAACGGTCGCGCAATCGCTCGAACCTGTCGTCTGTGGCGGGCTCCGCCGCCAAGGCCCGTGGCGGCCCAATGAGCGCGGCCGGCGCCAGCAGGGCCGCGCGGCGATTGACGAGGCTCACCAATTCCACATCGTCCCGTCCTCGAGGCGGGCCACCGGCAGGTAGGCGGGCTTGTAGGGATACTTCGCCGCCAGGGCCTCGTCGATATCGACGCCGTGACCGGGCGTGTCGCCCACATGCAGCCGGCCGTCGCCGAAGACATAGTCGTGGGGGAACACCGCGTCGGTCTCCTCGGCGTGGCGCATATATTCCTGGATGCCGAAGTTCGGGACCCAGGTGTCGAAGTGCAGCGCGGCCCCCATGGTCACGGGCGACAGGTCGGTGGCGCCATGCGCCCCCGTGCGGACCTGGTGGAGCGCTGCGAAGTCGGCGATCCGCCGCAGATGAGTGATCCCGCCGGCGCCCACGACGGTGGTGCGGATGTAGTCGATATACTGGTTGGCGATCAGGTCCTTGCAGTCCCAGATCGTGTTGAAAATCTCGCCCACCGCGAGCGGCGTGGTGGTGTGCTGGCGCACCAGTCTGAACGCTTCCTGGTTTTCCGCCGGCGTCACGTCCTCTAGCCAGAACAGGCGATGGGGCTCGACCGCTTTGCCGAGCTGGCCGGCCTCGATCGGTGTCAGGCGGTGGTGCACGTCGTGCAGCAGCTCCACGCCGAAGCCGTAGGTCTCGCGCAGCCGCTCGAAGAGGCTCGGCGCGAAGTTCAGATACTTGCGCGTGTCCCATACCGTCTCGGTGGGCAGGGCCGCGTCGGCCGGCTCGTAGTAGAGCTTGCCCCGCCCCACCCCGTAGGCGAGGTCGATGCCGGGAATGCCGGACTGGGCGCGCACGGCCTTGTAGCCCATGTCGATATAGCGGCCGACCGCCTCGACCGTCTCCCCCAGGTCCGCGCCATTGGCGTGTCCATAGACCAGAACACCGTCGCGGCTCCGCCCGCCCAGGAGATCGTAGAGCGGCATGTTGGCCATCTTGGCCTTGATGTCCCAAAGGGCGACGTCCACCGCAGCGATGGCGCGCATGGTCACGGGCCCCCGCCGCCAGTAGGCGCCGCGATAGAGATACTGCCAGATGTCCTCGATGCAGCGCGGATCGCGGCCGATCAGGCACGGCGCCACGTGGTCCTGCAGGTAGGAGACCACCGACAGCTCACGACCGTTCAGGGTGGCGTCGCCTATCCCGTGGACGCCCTGATCGGTCTCGATCTTCAGGGTGACGAAGTTACGACCGGGGCAGGTGACAATGATGCGGGCGGCGATGATCTTCATGGCCGATCCCCGGACGCTGTGATCTTGAGGCCGGCGATGGCCAGGGCCGTCTTGAGGGCGGGCCACATGGTCGCATAACCCTCCGGATTGGGATGGATTCCATCGGCGGAATATCGCGCCGGCATATGTCCGTCACCGTCGGTGAGAGCCGCGTGATAGTCGGCCACGGGATACCCCCGAGCGGCGGCGAAGCCGCGGATCCAGTCATTGACCGCAGCGACGGCGGCAGCGTCGCGGGCGGTCCGTTCCCGGTCGGGTCCCACCGGTGGCAGGGTCGCGAGGATCACCTTGAACCCGCGCCCAGCGGCGATGTCGGACATGGCGGTGAGGTTGCGGGAAATCCTTTCCAAGGCGCCCGGCCCGACCGAAGCCGGATCGCCCACATAGGCGCGCAGGTCGTTGGTCCCGCCCAGGATCACCACGGCGGCGGGCTGAAGAGCGACGACGTCGTCCTCGAACCGCAGGAGCATCTGGCTGGTGTTCTGCCCGCCGATGCCTCGGTTGACCATCCGGAACGCCTCGGCCGGCCGGTCGTCCAGCGCCTCCCAATGGTCGGTGATCGAGTCGCCCAGGAACACGATGCGGGGTCGGCTGTCCTCGCCGGCGATCAGGGTCTGATTGGCCGCGCGGTGACGCCGAACCTCCGGGATGTCGTCCTGCTGCATCATCCACTTGGCCACGAAGTCGTGCAGCGAGTAGTCGCCGACGCCGACGCCGTTCTGGGGCGGGCGAAGTTGGGCGTGCCCAGCTGCCGGCGGGGCGGCCGCGAGCGCGGCCATGGCGGCGCAGGCCAGTCCGCTGTTCATGAGTTCCGCCTCCGAAAAAGGGGGCGCTGCCGCCGGACCGGCGACGGCGCCCCAGATCAGGGCCCTACCTTGGGAGGGATGACCCTGTGACTGAATGACCGCTTAGAACGTGCCGGCGATCCCGAAGGTGATCCGCGTATCGTTGATGTAGGTCTCGGTGATGCGGTTTGCCGTGCCGATGTACTTGCGCGCCACCGGCCGGTTGAGGCCGGTGGCCTCGAAGGTCAGGCGGAAGCGATCGTTCAAATTGTAGCTGCCGGAGGCGTCCAACTGGCCGTAGGCGTCGGTGTAGTTGCTGCCACCCAGGTTCTTGGCCTGGACCGTGTTGAGGAAATCGTCGCGATAGGTGTAGGCGAGCCGCGCGCTGAGCCGGTCGTTCTCGTAATAGGCCACCAGGTTGTAGCTGTGTTCCGAGAGATTGGTCAGCGGCAGGGTCGAGCCGGGTTTCAGCGCGTTGGGCACCGGCGTCTCGCTGTCGGCATAGGTGTAGTTCACCTGGACGCCCAGGCCGTCGAAGGGCGCGGGCAGGAACCGCAGGGCGTGCTGGTAGCCCACCTCGAAGCCGCGAACCTTCCCGTCTTCGCCATTGGTGGGACGACTGACGGTGAAGGGGCCGAAGCGCTCGTTGCCCGGGACGATCTCGCTGGTCACTGTCTGGGTGGTGAAGCTGTCGATCTTCTTGTTGAACACCGCGAAGGACAGCAGGCTCGCCTCGGCGAAATACCACTCGAGCGTGGCGTCCATCTGCGTGGCCTCGAAGGGCTTCAGCAGAGGATTGCCGGCCGTGGCCGAGAAGTTCACCTGATTGACGACGATGCCCGCGCCCACCTGCGACAACGGCGGGCGGGCGATCACCTTGGCCGCGGCCAGGCGCAGGATAAGGTTCTCGGTAAGGTCGAACGAGACGTTGGCGCTGGGCAGCAGGTGCTTGAAGTTGGCCGTGACCGAGGTGCGCACGAAGGTCCCGGCCGTGGCGCCTGCCACGAAGCCGGCCGAGGTCCGTTCGGTCCAGACGTAGCGCGCGCCCACATTGGCCCGGAACGGAATGCTCCCCAGGTCGCCCTCCAGGTCGGCCATCAGATAGACGGCCTTGGACGTCTGATCGACATCCTTCTCCGAAAGCGGCGCTGCCTCCGGTCCGCCCACGCCGATGTCGCGCCGCCCCGCTTCGGCGTCGACGACGCCCGTCAGGAAGTTGCGGTCGAAGTCGCCGGCGATGCCCGGCAGGAAGTCGCCGTACTGGTTGTTATAGTTGAGGGAGGGCAGTTCGTTGGCCCGGATGACGCCGTCGCCGTTCTTGTCGGCCGCGGCCAGTATGGCCCGACCGGCCGCGGTCGTGGTGTTCACCGCCGGGGTGGTCTGTGGATTGGTCGCCCCTAGGCTCACCTTCTCCCCGCGCACCCCGCCCTTGATGGCCTTCACGAACCCCGCGTCCAGGTCGTAGCGCAGGTCGATCTTGCCGTCATAGCCGGTGTTGTCGGATCGGTTCTCACCGTCGAACAGCGAGAAGAGCTGGTAGTTCATGGGGTTCTTGCGGTCGAAATTGCTGGCCAGCACCACGTCGGGATGGATGTTGCTGGTGCTCAGGTCGTAGCTGGCGTTGACGACATTGCCGGGACTGTTGACGAACACGAAGGTGAAAGGCGAGCCGGTCTGGCCGTCGCTCCCCGTCCCTTGCGAATAGGACGCGTCGGCCGAGATCGTCAGTCGCCCGATCTCGCGGCGGCCACTGACGCCGATGTTCAGGCTCTCGAAGTCGGTGTGGGATTCATAGACCAGGGGCCGAAGGGTGACGCCATTATAGGTCGCCTTGGAGACGGTCCCATCGGCCAGGATCGTCGCGCCGGGCTGGGGGGCGACCGCCACCCCAGGGAGCAAGGTCTGATAGTATTGCAGGTCGCGGCGGACCTGGAAGTTGGAATAGGTCGCCTCGAGATTGACCTCAGTTTGGCTGTCGGGCTTCCACTGCATCGCTCCGTTGGCGGTGATCCTCTCGTCGTCTCGGTACTCGATCTGCGAGACCAAGCGGTTGGGTCGGTAGATGCCGGAATTGGCGGGAGACTCAGCCCAGCCCCCGGTTTGGAAGCCCTCGCCCAGGGCCTTGATCGAGCCATAGGCCAGGGCGGCGGAGACCCCGAAAGTCCCATCGTTGAACTGTTTGGCGACCAGGCCCGAGGCGCGGTAGCCGAGCTCATCAACCTTGTTGCCATAGACGCCTTGAACGCGGGCCGAGGCCACGAAGTCCTTGGTCCCGTCGAGCGGTCGGCGGGTGCGCAGGTTGACGGTGCCACCGAGCGAGCCTTCGGTCTGGTCGGCCGTAGGCGACTTGATCACCTCAAGGCCCGAGAGGATTTCCGGGTTGATCGCCTGGAGCGAGGGCGTCGCGTCCTGGGTGGGGCCGGTGAAGGCCCGTCCGTTGATCTCCACGCGGTTGAGATCGATGCCGCGGATGGAGAAGGTGTTGCCTTCCCCGTCCTTGCGGGTGATCGCGACGCCGGAGATCCGGCTCATGGACTCGGCGATATTCTGGTCCGGGAGCTTGCCGATGTCCTCTGCGGTGATCACGTCGACCACGCTGTCGGCCGTGCGCTTGGCCTCCAGCGACTTGATGATCGAGCCGCGGATCCCGGTGACGACCACCTCCTCGATCTGGGTCTCGTCGGACGCGGTCGCCGCGCCTGTGCTCTGCGCGCTGGCGGTCGCGGCGACGCCCCAGCAGACGGCGAGGACGCTGACGCCTGCGAGCAGGCGCCTATCGCGTTGGTTGGTCATCGTTTCTCTCCCCAAGAGATCAGCCGTTTCGGCGTTGTGTCGTGTGCGGCGGCCCGGAACGGGCGCGCCGGGAATGGGTCTTGCGCTAGAGGCTCCAGCCTCCGTCCACCCGCAGGGTCGCGCCGTTGATGTAGCCGCCCGCCTCGGAGGCCAGCAGGACGCAGGCTCCGACACAGTCGATGGGATCGCCCACCCGCCCGACCGGGATCTGGTCCTCGACCTTGCGGCGATAGGCGGGGTCGGCCAGCACGGCGGCGTTGCGATCGGTCGCGATCGCCCCCGGGGCCAGGTTGTTGACGGTGACGCCGTGCGG
Source organism: Phenylobacterium sp. (assembly GCF_030697925.1). Taxonomy (GTDB): domain Bacteria; phylum Pseudomonadota; class Alphaproteobacteria; order Caulobacterales; family Caulobacteraceae; genus Phenylobacterium. Next base: position 9,191 of record NZ_JAUYOJ010000209.1, read on the forward strand.
CCCGAGCTGGCGGGCGAGATTGGCCACCACATTGGCCTGCGCGGCCTTCGATGCCGCGTAGACCAGGCAGGCCGGATTAGGACGCACCTCTTGGATCGAACCGATGGAGATCACCCGGCCCCAACCTCGCGCCATCATGGGCGGCGTCAGGGCCTGGCAGAGCAGCAGGGTCGAGCGCAGGTTGACGGCGAGTTGCAGGTCGATGTCCGCGGGCGTGGCCGCCATCCAGTCCTGGCGGATCTCCATGGAGGCGTTCAGCACCAGCCCGTCGATGGCGCCGAAGGCGGCGATCGCCCCCTGGGCCAGGGCCAGGCAGGCGTCAGGGTCGCCGAGATCAGCCATCAAGACCTCGGCGCGCGCGCCCAAGGCGCGAGCCTCAGCCGCGACCTCCTCGCCCCCATCGCCGCGGCGGCCGTGGATAGCCACATCGGCGCCCTGGGCGGCGAGACCCAGCGCCAGAGCCCTGCCAATTCCCCGCGTGGAGCCGGTGACGAGCATGGCGCGTCCGCGCAGGTTGAAGGGCTGGCTCAATTTCAAAGAGCCTCCCTGCCCTTTGTGTTTTCAATGTTTTCTAGTTCGCCGCCACCGTTGAGGCCGATGCGAAAACCGCTTGCATCAATCCATCGGCTGCGCCAATCTTTCACCAGTAAAAACGGTTTTCACCTACGCGCAAGCAGTTTTTTGCGCCCGGTGTCAGAGCGTGGTCTCCTGACGACGCCGAAAACCCAAGGGGAGGACGCCGGCGAATGGCTGTCGCTGACAAGGAACCGGCGGGAAGTCGCTACAGCGTCCCGGCGCTCGAGAAAGGCTTGGAAATCCTGGAGCTTCTGGCCCGCTCGCCGGTGGGCCTGAACGTCACCGCCATCGCCCAGCAGCTCGGCCGCACCACCGGCGAGATCTACCGCGTGATCCAATATCTGGAGGGCCGCGGCTATCTCGAGCGCGACCATGCGAGCGACCTCTACGCCCTCTCCATGCGCCTCTTCCGGCTGGCGCACGAGCACCCGCCCCTGAAGTCCCTGGTCTCGCGGGCCGTGCCGCTGATGGAGGAGCTGGCCAACGCCGTGGGCCAGAGCTGCCACCTGGCCGTCCTCGACCGCACCAGCATCGTCATCGTGGCCCAGGTCGATTCGCCCCTACCCATCCGCTACTCGGTGCGGTTGGGCGCGCAGTTTCCTGTTTGGGAAACGAGCTCCGGCTACCTGATCGCGGCCTTCCTGACGCCGGACGCGCGTCGCGCCCTGGCCGATCAGCTCGGACGGACGGTGGACGCCAGCCAGATCGCGGAATTCGAGGCCAAGGTCGCCGAGATCGCAGCGATGGGCTACGAGGCGCGCCAAAGCCAGCTCATTCCCGGCATCGTCAATATCAGCAACCCGGTCTTCGGCCACAACGGCCAGGTCGCCGGCGCGCTCACCGTGCCGTTCCTCAGCCAACGCACCAACCGCATGTCGGTCGACGCGACCCGCAAGGCGCTGGTCCAGACCGCCTCAACCCTCTCGGACCAGCTCGGCCATGACGCCGGGGCGGGCGTCTGAGCCTTCCTCATCGCAGACCCCAGGACACTTCCCTTGTCACGTGATTCCACCAACGGCCTGCGCCGCGCGCTCCTCGACGCCGACCCGGGCCTGAGCCGCTTTGATCCGTTGCCGCGGATTCTGACCTATGACGACTTCGATCGCGGCCTTTGCGGCTGGTCGCAGTTGATCGGCAACTACGAAGGCGACCTCGACACCATGCTGCCGGGCTACCGGCCGATTACCAGTCCCATGCTCTCGACCCTGTCCCACTGGGACGGCGGCTCGCACGGCGGCATGGACGGAAGCTATGTGCTGAAGCTGGCGACCCGGCCGCAGCGCGACGCGCTCACCGTGGGGATCAAGCGGCTGACCTTTCGCAAGGCCGGTCCGATCCGCCTGGAATTCTATATGACCTTCAAGCCCGAGGCGAACGCCCTGGCGCTGTCCGACCAGGACCTGAAGGCCGTGGGTTTCCTGCTCGATCTGCAGGGGGGCGACAAGACTGGAACGGAACGGGTGATGCCGCACCTGCGCTACCTCAACGCCGACGCCCAGGGCCTTCAACAGAAGTGGCAGTTCAAGCCGGGCGCGCCGCGCATCCACGACATCGGCGACGGCGAGGAGACGGTGAGCCACTTCCATCTGGAGGACGACGGCTGGGTGGACCTGCCCGGCGGAGACCAGAAGCTCTGCTACAACGAGATCGCGACCAAGGTGAACTGGCACTATGTCTGCCTGGATTTCGACCTGGCCACGATGAAGGCCACGGGTTTGCGCTGTAACGACCGGGCGTTCGACCTCAGTGGCTTCGACGCCCTCCGCATGCCGGCCATGAAGAACCTCTGGTGCATGCTCAACCTCGCCTTCTTCGCCGAGACGGCGACCGACAAGCGGGCCTTCCTCTACATCGACTCCGTCTGCCTCTCGGGTGACTTCTGATGCTGCGCGAGAGCCTCACCGCCGTCGTGGCGCGTAACGAGACCTGGACGGGCGCCAGCGCCACCGAGCCCTATGAGGCCGGCTGGGCGAGCGAGGCGGTGATCTTCGTCCGCGCCCTAGAGGCGGCCAAGGGCGAGATGGCGCAAGCCTTCGTCGAGATATCCCCCGACGGCATGCGCTGGATCCGCGAGGGCGCCAGCCTCGTCTTACCCGCCCAGGCTGATGACCTCGCCGTGGCGCGGGTTTCGCACTTCGGCAACTGGCTGAGGCTGGCGGCGACCCTCCCGGACGGCGCCGAATGCACGCTCCTCGTGACCCTTCACCTGAAATGAGCAGGGACAACTCCGCCCCGGGCGGTCCGGCCTGCCACATCCTCGCTGAGGGCCTGCGCTTCCCCGAGGGTCCGGCCTTCGACCGGAACGGCGACCTCTGGTGTGTGGAATTGCAGGGCGGGAGCCTCGTGCGTTGCGACCCTGGCGGGGCAATTACGCACGTCACGGTCGGCGGCGCCCCCAACGGCCTGGGGGTCGGCGCCGACAACGCCATCTGGTTCTGCGACGCGGAACGCGACACCGTGCGCGTCTATGACGTGGCCTCGGGGCGTTGCGAGACGGCGGTGGACGCTGTCGAGGGCGCGAGGCTGGCCCACCCGAACGACCTGGCCTTCGACACGGCCGGCAATCTCGTCTTCACCTGTCCGGGGGACTCGCGGCACGCGCCGAGCGGCTATGTCTGCTGCCTCACGCCAGCCGGCGCCTGCAGCGTCGTCGCGCGGGACCTCCAGTTCCCCAACGGCTTGGCCTTCCTGCCGGACGGCGACCTGGTCGTCGCCGAGACGCGGCGCCAACGCCTGTGGCGCGGCGGCTGGGATCCAGGCGGCCGGACCTGGCGCGAGCCTCGGCCCTACTGGAGCACGAGCGGCCCCATCGGACCGGACGGCTTGGCCGTCGACGCCGGCGGGCGCGTGTACGCGGCGATCTACGGCGCCGGTCGCGTCGAGGTGTTCGACGCGGAAGGGGCCTGCGTTGAAACCCTCCCCACGCCGGGCGAAAACCCAAGCAACTGCGCCTTTGACCCGAGCGGAAGGCTTGGCCTGGTCGTCACCGAGACGCAGCACGGCCGGCTGCTCGCCTTCCCGGCCCTCCGGCCAGGTCTTGCGTTGCCGAGCGGTCGGCCTTGGAGCGCCCATGCCCATTGAAGCTCGCACCGGCGCCGAAGCCGCGCCCAAGACCGGCTTCTGGTTCAAATGGGAGATCGTGGCCCTGCTCTGGTTCGCCTTCTTCCTGAACCAGGCCGACCGCCAGATCTTCGGGGTCACCCTGCCCCTGATCCGCGCGGAGTTCGATCTCAGCGACCAGCAGATGGGCCTCGTCGCCACCACCTTCTCAATCGTCTTCGGCCTGCTGGTGCCGATCGCGGGCCTGGCCGGCGACATCTTCAAGCGCCGCGACATCGTCGTCTTCAGCCTCATCCTGTTCAGCGTCGGCACCCTGCTCACAGGGTTCTCGGCCAACTACCTCCTGCTGTTGCTGTTCCGAGGCCTGGCGACCGGCGCCGGCGAAGCCTTCTACGCACCGGCCGCCAATTCGCTGATCGCCGAGCGCCACATCGAGACCCGGGCCCGGGCGTTGTCGATCCACCAGACCGCCAACTATACCGGCGTGGTGCTGGGCAGCCTGTTCGCGGGCTGGGTCGCCGACCAGCATGGCTGGCGCGCGGCGTTCATGACCTTTGGCGTCGCGGGCCTGGTCTGGGCCGGCGTCATCCTCCTGCGCGCCCAGAGCCAGCCGCCTCCCGCCGCCCGGCCGACGGGAAGCCTGGCCGACCACCGCCGCCTGGCCCTGGAAGCCCTCGGCGTCCTCGTCCGAAGCCCTCTGCTCCTGGGACAGACCGTCGGTTTCTGCGGCCTGGTGTTCATGCTGGTCGGCTATCTGACCTGGATGCCGACCATCCTCTACGAGCGTTTCCAGCTGTCGCTCGCCTCGGCCGGCTTCTCGTCGGTCGTCTACCATCACGTGCTCGGCTATGCGGGGCTGCTGGCCACGGGCGTTGTCACCGACCGTCTGGTCCGCCGCTTCACCCGGATCCGCGTGCTGTCCATGGCCGGGGCCTTGATGCTCTGCGCGCCGTTCATCTGGCTCTCGGCCAACGCGGCCGACCTCTGGGTGGTCTATGCGGCGCTCGGCGCCTTTGGCCTCTTTCGCGGCGTCTATGACGCCAACCTCTATGCCGCGATGTTCGACGCCGTGGAGGATCGGCTGCGCTCCTCGGTGGCTGGCCTGATCATCGCCTGCGCCTATGTGGTGGGCGCCTTCGCGCCCTGGCTGATGGGGGTCCTGAAGGGCGCCTACGGTGTCCGGTCCGGCCTGGAGATGCTCGCCGCCGTAGCCTTGGCCACGGGCGCGCTCTTTCTGGCGTTCGTCCTGAGCACACGCCCCAAGCCTCGCTCGGGGCTCTAGCATTACAGTTGCACTGACGCGTGGTGTCTGAATCGATGGGTGACCATGATTCGGAGGTCATGGGATGTCGGGCGCCTCGATCGAGACGACGCTGGAGCTTTGGGCGTCTTCGCTGCGGGAGGTGAAGGCGCGGCTACGTCCGCTGTTCGGTGACGCGCGTGTCGCTTCGTCAGCGAACCAGTTCCTGGACGGGCTGCTGGGCGAGGAGCGGCGCAAGACCGGCTGGATGCGCGCGGCGGCGGCGGGTGATCCGGGGCCTTGGCGGCAGCAGGCGGTGCTGGGCCGCAGTCACTGGGACGCCGAGGCGTTGGTGGCCATCGTGCGCGACTATGTCGTGGAAAACCTGGCCGACCCCGCTGCGGTGCTGGTGATCGACGAGACGGGGTTCCTCAAGCAGGGTAAGGCCTCGTGTGGCGTCGGGCGCCAGTACACCGGCTCGGCCGGCAAGATCACCAACTGCCAGATCGGAGTGTTTGCGACCTACGCGTCGCGCCATGGCCACGCCTTCATCGACCGCAAGCTCTATCTGCCCAGGGCGTGGACGGACGATCCGGCCCGGATGGCGGCGGCGCATGTCCCACCGGGCACGGTCTTCGCCACCAAGCCGGCCCTGGCGCGCCAGATGATCGAGCGGGCGATCGCCGCCGACGTCCCCTTCTCCTGGGTGGCGGCCGACACCGTCTATGGCGTCGGCGAGATCGAGATGGCGCTGCGGGCCGCCGGCAAGGGTTACGTGCTGGGCGTCGCAGGCAACCACCGCTTCAGCTCGTGGAACAAGCCGCCCGTCGCCGGCGCGGCTGAAGCGATTGCGCAGGACCTGGACGCCGCAGCCTGGAAGCGGTTGTCGGCTGGCGAAGGAACCAAGGGGCCCAGGCTGCATGACTGGGCCTATTGCGAACTGGCCGATATGGGCGCCGGCGAATACGACGAGACGCGATCGGGCCTCTGGACCCGCGGCCTGCTGATCCGCCGCAACATCGCCGATGGCGACCTGGCCTTCTTCACCACCTGGTGTCCGGCCGGCACGGGCATCGAGACCCTGGTCAAGGTGGAAGGCCGCCGCTGGGCCATCGAGGACAGCTTCGAGACCGCCAAGAACGAGCTGGGCCTCGACCACAACGAGACCCGCTCCTGGCACGGCTGGCATCGCCATGTCGCCCTGGTCATGCTGGCCTTCGCCATGACCGCCGCGATCCGCCATCACGCCAACGTCCCGACGCCCCCAAAAACGAAGGCCTGGATCGAGCGGATCCTTCAACGGAACTGATCAGATGGTCGATGCAGGAAATCCGCCGCATCGCCAATCGGCTGGCCCAGCAACAGATCGAGCCCGCCGAGGTCGTCGCCTGGTCCCTCTGGCGAAGAGCCCATCAAGCCGCAGCTCGACGCGCTCACATCAAGATCAGGATGCAACTGTAATGCTAGGCCGATCCATCGGTCACGATGGACCTCAACAGTTCCTGCCATTGTTCCAGGGCACGCCGCTTTTCACTGATGTAGGAGTTCGCATCGTAGTGGGTCGCGGTCACCTGCCCACCTCCACCGGCGTCATTGTGACCGAGCACCTTGCTACGGATGAAGGGTGCTATCCCAAGCCGCTCGCTGGTCATCAGGGTGGAGCCGGTCCGGCGGATGTCATGGACAGTGCCGTCCTCGATCTCCCGAGCCCAATGGACGGCGTTCAGCGCTAGGTTCATGGAAGGGCCACCCATCGGACGACTGTCGTCGAACCGTCCCGGGAACACGCATTCGGTCTCGCGACCCGCGTTGAGATCGATCGCCTGGCTGATGAGGCGTACAGCCCAGGGCGAAAGCGGGACCGCATGGGGGCGCTTGCTCTTCATGCGGGCGGCCGGGATCGTCCACAGTCCGTGTCTCAGGTCGAGTTCCGGCAGGCGCATCCCAAGGACTTCATTGCGACGTTGCAGCAGCAGGAAGACCAGGCTCAGGGCGAGCCTCATCGACGGACCCACGAGGACCCGGGCGCCATCTCGGCGCTTCGATGCGATCACCTCGGGTATCCGCAGGGCCTCCGGCCGCTGGACGCCCGTCCAGATGGCCTTCAACTCCTCATCGGAATAGATGCGGGAGCGTGCGCGCGGGGGCGCGACCGGGCGCAGGTCGACCACGGGGTTGAACGGCAGGCGCTCCTCGGCCACGGCGTAGGCGAGCATCTGACGCACCACCGCCTGCGCGCGGACGGCCTGGGAGGTCACGCCCGCGTCGAGCATCCGCTCAAGCGCACCCTTCACGACTCTCCGCGTAATGGCCTCGAGCGGTAGCCGACCCAACACGCCCTTGATGTGCACCCGATAGACCGCGCGCTCATTGCTGAGGCTCGTGGCGCGCTTAGGTCGGTATCGCCCCGCCTCCGTGGCGGTGCCCGCGGACTTCGCTGTCCGCATAGGCGACTTGCCGGCCTTCCTGGGGCTTTGCCGCCTCGCAAAAGGCTCGCGTGAGCTTGACCGCTGGCATGGCAAAAATCTGTGACCTGGCGCTATCCAGGTCACAGATAGGTCACAGATTGGCGAACATCAACGGAGAACGCCGTTCATCGTAGAAACAATTTCGTCAGCAAATTCAACGAAATTGGAACCGCTTGAACTGGCCCGAAACCGCCTGCTACAGCCCCAAAACCATCTTGGCCATGATGTTGTGCTGGATCTCGTTGGACCCGGCATAGATCGAGGTCTTGCGGTAGTTGAAGTACATCGGCGCCACAGTGGCGGCGTAGTCGGCGCCGGCCCGCGGGACATTTGTCTCCCCGTGCAGCTCGGCCCAGGTGTCGCGCACAAAGGGCTGGGCGTAGACCCCCGCCGCCTCCAGGGCCAGCTCGGTCACCGCCTGCTGCGCCTGGGAGCCTTCCAGCTTCAGCATGGAGGACGCCGCCCCCATCGCCTCGCCCGCCGTCCGCGCCGCGAACATCCGCAGTTCGGTGGCGTTCAGCACATCGACCTTGATCTGCAGCTCGCTCAACTTCCGGCGGAAATCGGGATCATCCATCATCCGCGTCCCACCGTCGGAAGGCTCCACCCCGGCGATCTTCCGGACCTTGGCCAACTGGTTGGTCAGGCCCGCCGCATAGGGATTTCCACGCTCGAACTGCAGCAGGTACTTGGCGTAGGTCCAGCCCTGCCCCTCCTCGCCGATGCGGTTGGAAACCGGCACCCGGACGTCCTCGAAGAACACCTGGTTGATCTCTTCCTCGCCGGTCGGCGGACCGTCCAGGGTGGGCAGCGGCACGACCGTGATGCCCGGGGTCTTCATGTCCAGCAGCAGGAAGCTGATCCCCATCTGGCGGATCGGCTCGACCGAGGTCCGCACCAGGCAGAACATCCAGTCGGCGTGCTGGGCGTAGGTCGTCCAGATTTTTGAACCGTTCAGCACATAATGATCGCCGTCGCGCTCGGCCTTCATCGAAAGCGACGCGAGGTCCGATCCGGAGCCCGGCTCGGAATAGCCCTGGCACCACCAGACGTCGGACGACAGGATCTTGGGCAGGTGCTGGGCCTTCTGCTCCTGCGTGCCGAAGGCCATGACCACCGGGGCGCACATCTTCAGGCCCATGTTGCTGGTCGAGGGGGCGCCGGCCAGCGCCATCTCCATGTCGAAGATGTACTTCTGGGCGTGGCTCCAGCCGGTGCCGCCGTATTCCGTCGGCCAGTCGGGCGCGATCCAGCCCTTGTCGCCCAGCCGCTTCAGCCAGCGGATCTGGCCCGCCTTGCCGATATGGCCGTTCTTCGACTGGGCCATGTGGGCCCGCATGTCGTCGTCATAGGCGTCGGCGATGAACGCCCGGACCTCGTCGCGGAAGGCGAGGTCTTCCTTGGAAAATTCGAGGTCCATGACGTCCTCCTAGACGGCGTCGAGATATTCGATCTCGGGACGCCCGCCCATGCAGGGTCCCATCTTGGCGCCGGCGGCCTTGAAATAGTCGGTCTGGCCATGGGCGGAGAGCGCCTCTTGGTCCTTGTAGAGCTCAAGCACCTTGTAGACCGTGGCGTCGGCGCGGCTCTTGGTCAGCTGGTAGACGACATTGCCCGGCTCATTTGCCCGGACCTGCGCGGCCAGATCGGTGAAGATCGCCTCGAACTCACCCTGTTTGCCGTCCTGGACCTTCAAGGTCGCCACCACGCCGATCATGCCGCTCTCCCAAACGCTTGTTTGAAGTCACGGTAGAGATACAGGTGAACGTCGGCAAGTCAGCAAAACTGAAGCTGGGCCAAAGGAAGACCTAAACCACGAACCACACGAACCACACGAACGAGGCGGCGCGGCGGTCGGCCTACTCGACCAGGCGCGCGCTCCGCGCGCGGTCAAACCCCACCCTCACAGGATAGGCCCGTTCGTGTCGTTCGTGAGGTTCGTGGTTCAAATACGGGGAGCTACCGCCCCGCCGGCTCGTTCCAGCCATAGGCCACCCAGTGGTGGCCGCCCAGGTTGCGGGCTTCGATGACGCCGTCGTCGCGGCGGACGTGGGCGCGCTTGGCGCGGAGCGCGAGGCCGGCGAGCGCCAGGAGGACCGACGCCATCACGGCGATCACCACCACGGTGGCGGCGAAGAACACCGCCAGCACCGCGCCGATGGCCACGGCCGCGGCCGTGGCGAGGGCTCCGCCCAGCATCGCAAGACTGCGAAGGGCCGAACCGTGCTTCCTGGCGAATTCCCGGACCATGGCTTCCTCGAAGGCGCCGCTTTCTCAGCGACTAGAACGATTATGTCGGACGAGCGATCCCGAACGTCAACTCTAGGCGACGAAATCGTGAAAAAGTGGCGGCATCATGCCGCGCCTTCGAGCGCCATCGCCTTGCGTTCGCGCATAATCGCGTCGAAAGCCGCATTGATCGCCGCGGCCTTGGCCTCCGCCACCTCGATGAATTCGCTGGGCAAACCCCGGGCGCGGGCCCGATCGGGGTGGGCGTCCGACACCGCCCGGCGCCAGACGGCGCGCACCGTCTCGTCGGTGGCGTCGTGCTCGACGTCCAGCACGCCATACGGATCGTCGGAAGCCAGGCCGAGATGCGTGGCCTTCAGCCGCCGGAACACCAGGGGCGAGAAGCCGAACAGGTCCGAGACGTTCTCGATGTAGTCCAGCTCGTCCTGCGACACCGCCCCGTCGGCTGCGGCGATGTGAAACAGGCCGTCCAGCACGTCCTCCAGCAGGGTCGGGCAACCGGCGTAGCGCTTGGCCAGCCGGCGGGCGTAGCTCTGGTAGCCTCGCGTTGTTTGGCGGGCCAGGTCGTACAGGCGGTGGATATTGCGCTCCGAGGCCGCGTCGGGCGTGAACACCCGGGAAAAGGCGTCGAACTCGCCCAGGCTGGCGCGGCCGTCGGCCTTGGCCAGCTTCGCGCCGAGCGCGGTCACGGCGGTGGAAAAGGCGGGGTCCTCGCCGGGCCGGGTGGCCGGGCAATCAGCGCAGTCGCCCGCATCGGGCCGGCGGACTGCGAGCCCAGCAATGTTGCGCCAGAAGCTCATGGGAGTTAGCCACCTGTAAGGCCCCGGACGGGACCTGACAACGCGTATCCGAACATTGGAAGGTTAAGGATTGGACAGGCTCTGGAGCTTCTGGATCGATCGCGGCGGCACCTTTACCGACGTGATCGGCCGTGCGCCGGACGGTTCGGAGCTGTCCCTGAAGCTGCTCTCCGCCTCACCTTCCTATGCCGACGCCGCCGTCGAGGCCATGCGCCGAACCCTGGGCGCCGGGCCCGGAGAACCCTTTCCCGCCGCCCGGATCGACGCCATCAAGATGGGCACCACCGTGGCCACCAACGCCCTGCTGGAGCGAGCCGGCGCCAGGAGCCTGTTCGTGACCACGATGGGCTTCGCCGACTCGTTGGTGATCGGCGACCAGGCCCGGCCGGAGCTCTTCGCGCTCAATATCATCCGACCCGAGCCGCTCTATTCCGGCGTGGTGGAGGCGCAGGAACGCCTTGCCGCCGACGGCGCGGTGGTCACCCCTCTCGACGCCGACGCCCTGGCTAGGAAGCTCGCCGACGCCCGCGCTGAAGGCTTCACCTCCGCGGCCATCGCCTTCCTGCACGCCGACCTCAACCCGGCCCACGAGATCGTCGCCGGAAACCTGGCCCGCGCCGCTGGCTTCGACTTCGTCGCGCTGAGTCACGAGGTCTCGCCCCTGCCCCGCTTCATCCCCCGCGCCGAGACCACCGTCGCCGACGCCTATCTGACCCCGATCCTGCAGGCCTATGTGCAGCGGGTGGCCCAGGCGGTGGCCGGCGCCCCGCTCTATTTCATGACCTCGGCCGGCGGCCTGGTCCGCGCCGAGGCCTTCCGTGGCCGCGACGCCGTGGTCTCGGGCCCCGCCGGCGGGGTGGTGGGCGTGGCCCGCACGGCCCAAACGGCCGGCGCCGCCCAGGCGCTCGGCTTCGACATGGGCGGCACCTCCACCGATGTCTGCCGCTATGCCGGCAGCCTGGAGCGCCGCGACGCCGCAAAGGTGGCCGGGGTGCGCCTGCGCAGCCCGATGCTGGACGTGGAGACCGTGGCGGCCGGCGGCGGCTCGATCCTGGCCTTCGACGGCCTGCGCGCCCGGGTCGGGCCGCAGAGCGCCGGCGCCGATCCCGGCCCCGCCGCCTATGGCCGCGGCGGTCCGGCGACGGTCACCGACGCTAACCTGGTGCTGGGGCGCCTGGATCCGCGCTTCTTTCCCTCGATCTTCGGCCCCACCGGCGACGCACCTCTCGACGTGGAGGCCGCCCGCGCCGCCATCGCCAGGCTCGCCCAGGCCATGGGCTCCCCCAGCGTCGAGGCCGCCGCCGAGGGCTTCGTGGCCATCGCCGTGGAACAGATGGCCCGCGCCACCGACCGCATCTCCACCGAGCGCGGCTTCGATCCCCGCGACCATGTGCTCACCGCCTTCGGAGGCGCCGCCGGCCAGGTGGCCTGCGAGGTCGCCGACGCGCTGGGCCCCTGGCAGGTGCTCTGTCCCCGTTACGGCAGCGTCCTTTCGGCCTGGGGCATCGGCCAGGCGGAGGTGACGAGCCTGCGCCAGATGGGCCTCGACGTTGTCCTCGACGCGGCCGGCCTGGCCCGCGCCCAGGCGCTGGCCGTCGAGGTCGAGGCCCAGGCCCGCGCGGCCCTGGCCGACCAGGGCGCGGAAGCCTCCGAGATTCGCCGAACCTTGCGCCTGCGCTACGACGGCGCCGACGCCCAGATCGCCGTCCCGGTCGGCTCGCTCGCCGAGGTGAAGTCCGCCTTCGAAGCCGGCCACCAGCGCCTGTTCGGCTTCATCGAGGCCGAGCTCCCCATCGTCATCGCCACGGTCGAAGTCGAGGCCGTGAGCAACTCCTCCTCTCCCCATTCATGGGGAGAGGGTAGGGTGAGGGGCGCGTCGCAAGGCGACGCATCCCAGCCCATCCCCAGGCGCGAAGCGGCCGAAACGCCCCCCTCACCCTATCCTCTCCGCCCGGACGACGTGGGGAGAGGAGGCGCCATGTCCGCCAGGATGTTCTTCCACGGCGCCTGGCACGACGCCCCGATCATCCCCGCCGAGACTCTCACCGAGACCGCCGGCCCCGCCCTCATCGTCCGCCCCGACACCCAGATCGCCCTCTCGCCGGGCTGGATCGCCACGCCCGGCGCCGACGGCCTCATCCGCCTGGACCGCGCCCAGCACATCGTCACCGCCGAGCTCACCCTCGACCGGCCCGACCCGGTCACCCTGGAGCTGTTCAACAAGCGCTTCATGGGCGTGGCCGAGGCCATGGGCGCCGCCCTGGAGCGCACCGCCCATTCGGTCAACATCAAGGAGCGGCTCGACTTCTCCTGCGCCCTGTTCGACGCCGACGGCGGCCTGGTGGCCAACGCCCCGCACATGCCGGTCCACCTGGGCTCCATGGGCGCCAGTGTCCGCGCCGTGCGCGACCGCCACCCGGACCTCAAGCCCGGCGAGGCCTATGCGCTCAACAACCCCTATGCCGGCGGCACCCACCTGCCCGACATCACCGTGGTCATGCCGATCTTCATGGGCGACGACGCCAGCGCCGCCTTCTACGTCGCCGCCCGCGGCCACCATGCCGACGTCGGCGGGATCCAGCCCGGCTCCATGCCGCCCTTTTCCCATACGCTCGACGAGGAGGGCGTCCTGCTCGACGCCCTGCCAATCATGCAGGGCGGCAAGTTCCTGGAGGCCGAGACCCGCGCGGCCCTGGCCAGCGGCCAGTGGCCTTCCCGCGCGCCGGACCGCAACATCGCCGACCTCAAGGCCCAGATCGCCGCCTGCCAGGCCGGCGCCGCCTCCGTCCGCACCATGATCGAGACCCATGGCGGCCCGGCCGTCGCCGCCTACATGACCTTCGTCCAGCAAAACGCCGCGGCCTCCGTCCGCCGCGCCATCGGCAGGCTCAGCGACGGCGAGGCCCGCGTCCCCATGGACGGCGGCGGCGAGATCGTCGTGCGCACCACCGTCGATGCGGCCAAAGGCGAGGCGACCCTCGACTTCCGTGAGTCCGCCGCCCAGCTGGGCTCCAACTTCAACGCGCCGTCGGCCATCGTCGACGCCGCGGCCCTCTATGTCTTCCGCACCCTGGTCGACGACGACATCCCGCTGAACGCCGGCTGCCTTGAGCCCCTGCGCATCCTGACGCGCGAGGGCTCGATGCTGGCCCCGAAATACCCCGCCGCCGTGGTGGCCGGGAATGTCGAGACCAGCCAGCACGTGGTCGACGCCCTCTATGCGGCGCTGGGCGTCATGGCCAACGCCCAGGGCTCGATGAACAACTTCACCTTCGGCGACGAGGAGCGCCAGTACTACGAGACCATCTGCGGCGGGGCCGGCGCCGCCGCCGACCGCCCCGGGACCAGCGCCGTCCACACCCACATGACCAATTCGCGCCTGACTGACCCGGAGATCCTGGAGCGCCGCTTTCCTGTGAGGGTCGAGGCCTTCGCCATCCGCCAGGGCTCGGCCGGCCCCGGCGCCATGGCCGGCGGCGAGGGCGCCTATCGCCGGGTGCGGTTCCTGGCTCCCATGGAAGCGGCCCTGCTCTCCACCCGCCGCGAGCATGCGCCCCAGGGGATCGCCGGCGGCGGGCCCGCCCTGCCCGGCCGCCAGCGTTTGATCGAGCGCTCCGGCGCGGTAAAGGAACTGCCCGGCTGCTTTTCCATTACGGTCCAGCCCGGCGACGTCATCGAGATCGAGACCCCCGGCGGCGGGGGCTTCGGTCGCTCCGCCGCCTGATCAGATTTTTCGAGGTCCAATGTCCGCGCTATTGTTCGCTCTCGCCCTGTTGGCCCAAGACGCCGCCCCTGCCGCCACCGAGCCGGCGCCCGCGCCCGTCGAGGCGCCCTACCCGGCCGGCGCCCCGAAGGACGACTACGGCCTGGTCGCCTGGTGCCACGGGGCGCTGACCGGCTATCTGGACCTGCACGACCAGGTGATGCCCGAGGTCACCCGCATCGAGACCACCTTCCGCGCGCCCGGCCGCACCATAGCCGATGACCTGCAGGTCTATGCCGACCTGGAGAAGCAAGGCCGCAAGGACCTGAAGCTGTTCGCCCGCGCCATGGAGGCCGCCGAGCGCGCCAGCCTCAAGCCGATCAATGTCCGCGGCGGCGAGGCCGTGAAGCGCGGCCGCGCCACCTGGGCCGCCGCTCCCAACCTGCCGAAGGCGCGCCTGGCCCAGGAGTGGATGAGCTGGACCCTGCCGGCCCGCTGCGGGACCACGGCCAAGGCGCTCGAAACCCGAGCCAAGCTGCTCGGCGCCACCGTCGACGCCGGCGCCGAGATGCCGGCCGAACCCGCGTCACCCAGCGAGCCGCCGGTGGAAGCTCCGGTCGAAGCGCCCGCCAACCCGTCCTGAGCCGCGCTCGAGCAATGGGTGTGGCGTCGCACCCCCTGGTCACAAACGGCCCCTCGTGCGTTTACTTTGATCACGTGACGCCCTCGACGGCGTCCGGAGAGGGATAGGCTTGCCGACCGTAGCGTTTGTGAATCCGAAGGGGGGCGCGGGCAAGACCACCGCCGCGCTTCTGCTCGCGCTCGGCTTGAGCGAGCAGGGCCATCGGGTCGCGATGATCGATTCCGACCCCAACAAGCCCCTGGTCCATTGGGCCAACCTGCCCGGCCGCCCCGACAGGATCTCCGTCCATCCCGCCCCCATGACCCAGGACATCCGCGACGCCCTGCGCGAGGCCCAGCGCAAACAGCCCGACTGGCTGATCCTCGACACCGAGGGCTCCATCCGCGGAGCGATGAACTTCACCACCATGCGGCTGGACCTGGTCCTGACCCCGTTGGCCTCCTCGGCCATCGAGGCGCTGCAGGCGATCAAGGCCGCCGAGATGGTCGCGCAGTTCGGCAAGCGCGGCGGCGCGCAGTTGCTGCACCGCTGCCTGCTCACCCGCGTCCCCGCCGCCCTGCGCCCCCGCTCGCTGAAGCAGGTGGTCGAGCAATTGCGCGAAAGCGACATCGGCATCCTGCCCACCGCCCTGATCGAGAAGGAGGCGTTCCGGATGCTGTTCTCGGTCGGCGGCGGCTTCACCGAGCTGGAGCGCAGCGGCGTCAGCGGCGTCCCCGCCGCCCGCGCCAACGCCCAGGGCTACCTGGCCGCAGTGCTGGAACTACTGGAAAGCGCCAAGACCCAGGCGGCGTAGTCTCAAGGTCACCTCATTCCAGCTGTGGCCATCGCAAGCGCGGCTGTCGGAAGACCTGCCGGTTCGCACACCAGGGCGTCGGCCCCCGCCGCCTCCAACTCGCCTCGAGTTCCGTAACCCCACAGCACCCCGAGGGCGCGCATCTCGTTCGCATGAGCCCCGGCAACGTCATGCCGACGGTCCCCGATCATCACGCAGTCGCTCGGCGCCAGCGCATGACGCTCGGCAATATGGGAGATCAGTTCAGGCTTGTGGTCCAGCGCACCGCCAGCCTCCGAGCCATGGATGGCGGTGAAAAAGCCATCGAACCCAATATGTTCCAGAATACGCTGGGCGAATTCCCTACGCTTTGACGTCGCGAGGATGAGCCGCGCGCCCGCGCTCCGCATCGCCGTCAGCGCCTGAACGATACCGGGATAGGGCGGGCTGCTGAACAGCCCGCGCTGGCCATAGTCTGACCGATAGGCCGCCACCGCCTCCGCCACCCGATCGTCCCCATATCGCTCCAGCAGCCACCGCATGCCGTCCTCTATCGGCGGGCCGATCAGCGCCGAAAGGTCGAGCGATGGCTCGGGCTCATGCCCCAGGGCGCGCAAGGCGGCGCGACAGCTGGACAGAATGCCCGGCTGCGAATCAATGATCGTGCCGTCCAGATCCAGCAGGATTGTCGGGGTGGGCCGGAGCATAGCCGAGCTTATGCGCAGCTTGACGGGCTAGCTAGCGCCGTGTTCCGGGCTTCCCGAACAGTCAGGGAAACCGACGGAGCGCGGCGCCCCGTAGATTCGCTGACACGGCCTTCACCGTTCAAGGCCCCGTAGCCATACCCCGCACATGAATTCTTCGCCCAGCGTGGCGCGAAAGCGACAGGGGCGGTTCTGACGTTCGCGCCGAAACTCACGCGGATCGTGAGCTTTGATTTTCCTGGACTAATTTCGACAGTTTTCGAAATCACGGTACGATTTTTTCATCATATTCAAAACTTGAACAATGTTCGGATAAGTTTTGACAGACCCGTCGTATCTGTTCGCGATCTATTCTTGCGTGCTTACAAAATCAACTTGCGTTTTGCTGAAAGCCTCGCGCATTGCTCCCCCGCACTCTGTCGCAATATCGACGGATAACGTAGTTATATTACAAAAGGGGAAACGCTTGCTACAATCCAGATACCTTTCCGGAGCCTCCTCCCTCGCGCTCCTGCTCGCCGGCGCCGCGGGCCCGGCCCTGGCCCAGGATTCCGCCGAGGTCGAAGAAGTCGTCGTCACCGGCTCGTTCATCGCCGGCACGCCCGAAGACGCCGCCCTGCCGGTCAATGTCATCGGCGCCGAGGAGATGGCCAAGCAGGGCTCGCCCTCGACCGTCGACCTGATCAAGTCCATCCCCGCCGTCTCGGGCGCCGTGGGCGAATCCAACCAGTTCGGCGCGGGCCAGACCACCGGCTCGGGCAACGTCAACCTGCGCGGCCTGGGCGCCGAGCGGACCCTGGTGCTGTTCAACGGCCGCCGCATGGCGATCTCGCCCGGCTCCATCTATGTCGACACCAACCTGATCCCCACCGCCGCCATCGGCCGCATCGAGGTGCTGAAGGACGGCGCGGCCGCCACCTACGGCTCCGACGCCATCGGCGGGGTGGTCAACTTCATCACGCGGCGCAACCTGAGCGGCCTGGAGGTCTCCGGCGGCTATTCGCTGATCGACGGCTCCAAGGGCGACTACAATGTGAACGCCGCCTATGGCTGGGTCGGCGACCGCGGCGACGTCCTGGTCACCGCCGGCTACCGCAAGCGCTCGGAGCTCTCGACCACCGACCGCGACTTCGCCCTGCGCGCCTTCACCGACAACCCCCAGGGCGGCTGGTCCACCTTCGGCAATCCCGGCCTCTACCTCTCCAGCGGCAACGGCGGGACGACCTTCACCTCCCCGGTGGTCGACCCGGCCTGCGGCGCCATCTCCGGCCCCGGCACGGCGACCAGCTGCCAGTTCCAGTTTCTCGGCTTCGACAATCTGACCGAGGATGAGGACCACTGGCAGCTCTATGGCGAGGTCAATTTCGACCTCACCGACACCACCAGGTTCCACGCCGAAATCCTCTATTCGGGCCACGAGGTCGCCGCCGAGAACTCCTCGCCGTCCTACCCGCCCAACAACTTCCCGACCTCGGCGCTGACCACCAAGATCCAGGGCAACGGCTTCTATATTCCGAGCGCCAACCCCGGCCTGCAGGCCCTGATCGCCTCGGGCGGGCTCACCCCGGCCCAGGCCGCCACGGCCGGCGCCAACGGCCTCTTCACCTCGGTCGCCTGGCGTCCGCTCGGCGTCGGCGGCAACCCGCTGTTCGGC